>CAZUUU010000178.1:6280-7051 GCA_964622685.1 uncultured Methylibium sp. | reverse complement strand
GGTGTTCATGCCCCTGCTGCACAACCCGCTGCGCGGCCGGACGAATCTGCGCAACCATCGCAAGCTCGCCGTGGCTGACGGACGGCAGCTCTGGGCCGGTGGCCAGAACCTGGCCGATGAGTATTTCCTGGACTCTCCGGACGCGCAGGCATGGATTGATCTGGGCTTCGTGGTCGAAGGGCCGGTGGCGGCGGTGGCGCAGACGCAGTTCGACCGCGACTGGCAGCGCTCAGGTGGTCGCGCGGTCGAGGCGCCTCCGTCTCCGGACGGCCTGATGAGCGTGGCCGCCGGCGGCCCGCTCGTGCAGTGGATTCCCACCGGCCCGGACGGGCCCGACGACACCGTGCACGCGCTCCTGCTGGCCGCGGTGTATCGGGCTCAGGAGCGCATCATTGCCACCACGCCGTACTTCGTCCCCGACGAAGCCCTGCTCGACGCGTTGAGCATCGCCTGCCGGCGCGGAGTGAGGCTGACCCTGCTGCTTCCACGGCGTTCGAACCATCGATTGGCCGACATCGCGCGCGAGCGAGCGCTGAGGTGCCTGGTGCGCGCTGGCGCCGATGTGCGCCTGCTGCCGCGCATGCTGCATGCAAAGGTCGTGATCGTGGACCGCACGCTGGCCCTCTGCGGTTCTGTCAACCTTGATGGGCGCAGCCTGTTCCTGAACTACGAGGCCATGGCGTCGTTTTACAGCCCCGCTGAAGTCGACTGGCTCGTGGCGTGGGCGACGCGGCTGGCGCCGACGGGTGACGTGCACCCAGGCACACCCCC
>CAZUUU010000178.1:0-6270 GCA_964622685.1 uncultured Methylibium sp. | reverse complement strand
GTGATCTTCTCGAGGGGACCGTCAGAGCGCTTGCCTTCCAGCTCTGAAGGGGTGACGGCTTCGCGTGGACCAGCGCCTACACCAGCGCCACGATCCACACCAGTGCCGCACCGGCGATGCTGAGCATCACGGCCGCGCTGCCGATGTCCTTGGCGCGCTTGATCAAGGGGTGCGTCTCGAGGGACACGGCGTCGGCGAGCGCCTCGACGGCCGAGTTGAGCAACTCGACGACAAGAACGGCCACGATCGACAGCGTCATCGCGAGGGCCTCCCAGCGGCCCGGCGCGATCCACCACGCAAGCGCCATGAGTGGCACACCAACGGCCAGTTCCTGGCGGAACGCCGCCTCGTGCCGAAACGCGGCGATCAGGCCGTCGCGCGAGTAGCGCGCGGCTTGCCAGATGCGTGCGAACCCGGGGCGACTCTTGAACACGGTCGTCGGAGTCGGGTCGGGGGTTCCGGTCGGGTTGCTCACGGCGGAGGCGTCGCGCGCGGACGAAAAATGTGGAACGCGAGGGCGGAGACAACCCAGCAGATCCAGGCCGTCCACAGGGGGTGGCTCGGGTAGTGCGCGCCGCGCGCGACTTGGACCGCACCCAGCACAACGCCGGCCGCCAGCGTGACCGCCAGCCAGCGCCTTGCGGCCGACGGAGCGGTCTCGCGCAGCACGAACCAAGCGGCGAGGAACGCGAACGCGGTGGACACATGGCCCGACGGGAAGCACCCGCCGGGTCCGCCGTCGGTCACCCCGCGGACCCAGTGCGGCACGTACTGAACGACGCCGCCCCCGAACTCGGCCAGGGACCACGGGCAACTCGTCGCGCTGAGACGCTTGATCAGCGGGATCAGGGCCGCGCAGGCCACGGTGGTGCCCAGCATCCACAGTCTTTGAGCCTTCGACAGCGAGTGCAGCGGCCCCCAGGGACGCCACATGCCGATCACGAGGGCGGCGAGCAGCGTCCAGGCGAGGTAGCGAATGCCGCCATGCAGCACTCCCGCGGTCAGCCAGTGATCGCGCCAGGGGAAGCCGCTGGGACGGCCGAGCCAGCGCACGACCGTGATGTCCATGCCCGTGGCGTCCCACGCCACAAGGGCGGCCAAGCCAGCCGCGGCGACGGCAGCGTCGATGATCGCCAGGCGTCGCCCGGGGGGGGCCTGGGAGCCGGCGGCGATGGCAGTCAACGACGGCATGTCCTGGTGATGTCGAGCGAAGGCTCGTACTCGCGCGCCTGCACCCGCAACAGGCCGAGCGTGGTGTGGAACAGGTTGTCGTGCGCTTGCGCCCGCGACGCCTCGCGCTTCAGGCAGTCCGTGTCCAGACCGAAACTGGCCGTGTAGCCCTGGGAAAGCCACCAGGTCATCGGCACTTTCGTCTGCTCGTCGGGAGCGATGGCGTAGGGCACGCCGTGCAGGTAGAGCCCCTTCTCGCCGAGCGACTCACCGTGGTCGGAGACGTAGACGAGTGCGGTGTCGTAGCGGCTGGACTGCGACTGCAGGAAGTCGATCGTCTTGGCGAGCACATGGTCGGTGTAGAGCAGGGCGTTGTCGTAGGCGTTGACGATCTGTTCGCGCGAGCACTGGCGCAGTTCGCCGGTGTCGCAGGTGGGGGTGTAGCGGCGGAACGCCTCGGGATAGCGCTTGTAGTACGAAGGACCGTGGTTGCCGAGCATGTGCAGCACGACCACCAGGTTGCCCTTGGCGTCTCGGGCGATGGTGTCCAGCCCCTGCAACAGCACCTCGTCGAGGCAGCGGCCACCGTCGCACCACTCTGGCAACTCGGCGTTGTCCAGTTGCTGTGCCGCGAGCCCGTCGCAGACCCCCTTGCAGCCCGACTGGTTGTCGCGCCACAGCACCTGGAAGCCTGCGCGGTTGAGAAGGTGCAGCAACGATTCCCCGGTGCGGATACGGCGTTCGTCGTAGTCGCGCCGGCCGACCGGCGCGAACATGCAGGGCAGCGAGGTTTCGGTGTTGGTGCCGCAGGCAGTGACGTCGCGGAAGTTGATCACGTCGCGCGTCGCCAGCTGTGGCGTGGTTTGACGCGCGTAGCCGTTCAGGCCCCAGTTGGCCGCCCGCGCAGTTTCGCCGACCGCCAGTACGAGCAGTGCCGGCTTGCTGCGCGTGGCCCACGACGCATCGAGACGGGCATCGACGCCGACCGGCGTTCTGGCGACCTGCGCCTCGCGCGTGCTGTCGACCGCCACGCGTGCCGCGGAGTAGATGAAGTTGGCCGGCGTGATGAGGTAGTGGACCTCCTTCTGATTGCGCATCTGCGCCGAGAAGTCCTGGAACACCAGCAGCAGCGCCCCCACGAGCAATGCGGCCGACCCAGCGGCCGTCGCGAGCCGCCAGGCCAACGCGCGGCCCCACGGTTGGCGTTGGAGCCGCACGCGCCACAGCACCAGAAGCGGCAAGCCGGCGAACAGCAGCAAGTGAGGCAGCATGCCCCAGCCGAACAGCTCGCCGGCTTCGGCGGGATGCGTCTTCAGCACGTTGCGCAGCATCGTCGGGTCGAGAAAGATCCCGAAGCGCTGCATGTAGTACGTGGCGAACGCCGTGGCGACGAGCAGCAACGCGAGCAGCGGCTTGGCGAGTGGCCGCACCGTCACCAGTGACAACAGCAAGATGTGCACGGCGGCCAGCGCGACCAGCATCGCCAGCGCGAACAACCAGCTCGCGGGCGCCCACGGGTCGCGGCCCGCCAGCACTGCCGACAGGAACGGCGCGTTCGCCGCAAGCGCGAAGAAGAAGCCGGCGAGCACGGCCAGCCGCGTGCTTGTCACTTCAGGCCGGCCCGCGAGCCAGCGCTTCACGAAGCGTGCGATCGGCATCGCTGAGCGGACCAAGCCGTGGCCTTGCGGGAGATGGGGGATGTTTCGGGAGTGCACGTGGGAGCGCTGAGGCGAGTCGATGCGATGGCGGCGGCCGAGCCACGCAGCGACTCTCGCCATGGCGGTTGGACGCGCCCAGTGCAGCGCGTCATTGCGAGGTCATGACTTCGTGGTGCCGTTCGTCATCCGGACGGCTCAGGGAAACGGGGAGCACGCCTCAGAACCGGTAGCCCAGGCCCAGGCTCAGTCCGGTGGTTGTGTAGTCCCTGACACGGGCCGACCGCCCGGACACCGCATCGGTGACCTTCCAGTTGGCGATGTGACGATTGAGGTTGAGGCCGGCCTCGAAGTGCAGGCCGTTGCTCAGGCTGTACCTGGCTCCGAGGCCTACCGAGGGCACGTACTCGCGACCGGCGTCCGTGCCGACGTCGAAGCTCCCACCGCCCGCCGCTGGCCCGCTCGCACGTCCGACGCTCGGCGACGCGAATCCCAGCCCGGCGTTCCAGTTCCAGCCCCAGGGGCTGCCCGCCGTGGCGTAGCGGCGCTCATAGAAGACGCTGATCAGCGTGGCCATCGCCTTCGCGTCGATGTCCTTCGGGACGGGGCTCTTGTCTTGTTCGATGCCAAGCACGCTTTGCGGGCGCTCGAAGTCGAATGACAGGCGATCGATGCTGAGGCCCACGCCGCTTTCGGCATTGAGCCGGTAGATCGCCTTGATGCCGTTGAACAGCAAGTCGTTGGCAGGCTTGCCGGACCCGATCAGTACGCCGCTGCGCAGGCCGAACTCCCAGCGCGGGTCGGGCTTGAGCTGCGCCGAGGCCAGCGCGGGCGCCAGCATCGCGCCGGCCACGGCAAAGGGAAGACAACGCATAGGGCGCTCCTGTCGTCATGCGGGCCGGACGACCTCGCCTGCGCCGCGTGACCACCGCGACAAGTCCGCAGGGTGCGGGCGATGGACTTAAGGGCGACTTAAAAGTGGGCCGACGCGCAACGGCCTGCCACGCTCGGCGACTTGCGGTGCAGACCTTCGTGGGACCGCTTGCGCTATCGACGCAACGCGCAGCGCTTGACGGGTGACTCGCATAAGGATCCGTTAAGGCAATCAGGCCGACCATGGCTGCGCGCGACCAGGGGCGCGCGGCCCTGCGAAAGGACTCGATGGAGCGCTACGACCCGTACTACGCGCAGGACACGGACGGCGTGCACTTCGCGGTCGACGTGGATGGCCGTCTCGTGCAGGCCTACATCAGTCGGCCGGTGCTGGCTCAGACCTTTTGCGTCGACGAGCCCGGCCTACCCTGTGTGGCCGCATACCAAACCCACCGGGACGCGATCGATGAAGCGGTGCGTCGTCGCGTGCGAACGCGAGGGCCGGAAACCGTGCTGGTCCTTGCTGAAGAGCTGGGAATCCGGGATGCCGCGCCGTCCCCGGTGGCCCGGCTCCTGCAGAAGCCCGTTGCGCGTTGACACGCGCTCGAATCCGGCCGGTGCGGGGTCGCCACGACATCATGCTGCGAACGATCTGGCGCTTGGGCGGAGCAATGATGGTCGCCGCGGCGGCACAGGCGGCAGAGCCGCCCGTACCCGGAGCACCGAATCCGTGGCGACTGGCCGCCCCAGTCTCGGTGGCTCCAGCATGGACAGTCGAGCCGGAGCGTGACGAGCGGCAGGATGATGGTCGAGCGCGCCAACGCGTTGAACGAGGACCGGACCGCGCACGCTCGGCCGGGCATGACGCGCAACCGAGTGTCTTTCAGGCTTTCGTGCAGCAGGCCACGGGGCGCCTCTTGCCCGTCTTCGGACAGGCATTCTTCGAGCGAGCGCCTGCGCATGCCCCGCCAACCGACACGATCCCATTGTCGGCCGACTACGCCTTGGCGGCCGGAGATGAAATCCTCCTGCGCGTGTGGGGGTCGATCGACGCCGATCTGCGAGTGCGTGTCGACAGGGACGGCATGGTGCACCTTCCGCGGGTCGGCAGCTTCAACGTCGCGGGCGTGCGGGCCGCCGAACTGGAACGGCACCTCCAGGGGCAGATCGGCAGGCTGTACCGAGGATTCAGGCTGAGCGCGACACTGGGGCGCTTGCATGCCGTCAAGGTATCGGTGGTCGGCCCGGCCCGTCACCCCGGCATCTACACACTGCCCAGCCTGGCGACCTTGTTGACCGCTCTCGCCGCGGCCGGCGGGCCCGGCACTGGCGGCTCGATGCGGCACGTGCTGCTTCGCCGCGCTGGACGGGTGGTCGCGGACTGGGACCTCTACGGCTTCTTCGTCGGCGGCGAGCGAAGCGAGGACATTCAGCTGGTGGACGGCGATGCCGTCGTGGTGCAGCCGCTCGGCCGGACTGTTGCGTTGTTGGGAGCCGTCGACACGCCGGCCATCTACGAACTGCGCGACGAGGACGACACGATGCGAAGCCTGCTTCGCTACGCGGGTGGAGCGTCGGTCGTCGCCGATCCCGCGTTCGCGCAGGTCGAGCGGATCGAACCTCGCAAGCCCGGTGCGCAGCGCAGCACGCAGCTGACACGCCTCGACGGTCCGGCCCTCGATCAGCGCCTCGCGGACGGTGATGTGCTGACGCTCAAGCCGATCTCGCAGGCGTTTGCGAATGCGGTGACCCTCAAGGGGCACGTGGCGCAGCCCATGCGCTACCCGCACAGGCCAGGGATGCGTGTCCGCGATCTGATCCCCGACACCGAGTCCCTGGTGACGGAGTCCTTCCACCGGCTGCGGAATGGCCTCGTTCAGGTCCGGGCGCCCGAGGCACCAGCGGAGGCGAACGCGAACGCGCGAAGTGCGCTCCGAGCGTCGCCCGATACGGTGAAGGCGGCATCCCCCACCGGGTTGCCTGCCGGCCGCCCCGATCGCGTCGAGGAAGGGACGGCGCAACGCATACCCGAGCCGCTGTTCGATGACCTCAACTGGGACTACGCCACCATCGAGCGGCTGGACGAGCGCACGCTGTCGACGCGTGTCATCGCGTTCGATCTGGGGGCCGTCGTGTTGCGCGGCGATGCGGCGAACAACCTCGAACTGCTGCCGGGAGACGTCGTCACCGTGTACGGGCAGAAGGACATCCGCGGACCGAAGGATGCCCGGACGCGGCTCGTGACGGTGGAAGGCGAGGTCGGCGCCGCCGGCGTGTACCAGCTGCGACCGGGTGAAGGCCTTCGCGCGCTTCTCGAACGTGCCGGCGGGTTGACGCCGGAGGCCTATCTGTACGGCATCGAGCTTGCGCGGGAGTCGGTCCGTGAGCGGCAACGGGCGAACCTTGCCGACGCGATCGCACGCCTGGAGTCCTTGTCGGCGACGCAATCGGCACGCGATGCCGCCAACCGCCGCGACGACGGCCCGCCCGGTGCAGTGTCCGCCGCCAGTGGGGCCGCGACGCAGGCCCAAATTGCGCGGCTGCAGAGGTTGAGGCCGAACGGGCGCATCGC
>CAZUUU010000177.1:3098-7147 GCA_964622685.1 uncultured Methylibium sp. | reverse complement strand
CCAACTGGATGATCCCCGGCAAGATGGTCAAGGGCATGGGCGGCGCGATGGACCTGGTCGCCGGCGTGGGCCGCGTCATCGTGCTGATGGAGCACGTCGCGAAGAAGAAGGACGGCACGACCGACCTGAAGATCCTGCCGAAGTGCACGCTGCCGCTGACCGGCGTCGGCGTCGTCGACCGCATCATCACCGACCTCGCGGTGATGGACGTGACGCCTCAGGGGCTGAAGGTGGTCGAACTGGCGCCGGGCGTCTCGCACGACGAACTGCAGTCCAAGACCGGCGTGACGCTGGTCTGACGGGTCCGGGCAGTCAGCCGGGCTCGCTGCCCGGCACCCACTGCCCGTCGACCAGCCGCTCGTGCGGCCGGAACTGGGCCTTGTAGGCCATCTTGGGGCTCTCGGCGATCCAGTAGCCGAGGTAGACGTGGGGCAGGCGCAGCTGGCGGGTCTGTTCGATCTGCCACAGCACGTTGTAGGTGCCGTAGCTGGCGTCGGCCTCGGGTTCGTAGAAGGTGTAGACCGCGCTCAGGCCGTCGTTCAGGATGTCCAGGATCGACACCATCTTCAGCACGCCCAGCTGGCCCTCGGGGGCCGGCTCGCGGAACTCGACCAGGCGCGAGTTGACGCGGCTCTGCAGCAGGAACTGCGTGTACTGGTCGATCGAGTCGTGGTCCATGCCGCCGCCGGCGTGGCGTCCGGCCTGGTAGCGCAGGTAGAGCTGGTAGTGCTCGGGCACGAAGCACAGGCGCAGCACGCGCGCCTGCAGGACCTGGTGGGACTTCCAGGCGCGGCGCTGGCTGCGCGTGGGCTTGAACTGCGCGACCGGCACGCGCAGCGGCACGCAGGCACGGCAGCCGTCGCAGTAGGGCCGGTAGGTGAACATGCCGCTGCGGCGGAAGCCCCCCGCGACCAGGCCCGAATAGGCGTCGGCGTGGATCAGGTGGCTGGGTGTGGCGACCTGCGAGCGCGCCAGCTTGCCCGCCAGGTAGCTGCAGGGGTAGGGCGCCGTCGCATAGAACTGCAGCGACGCGAGCGGAAGCTCTTTCGGGTGGGTCACGGTCCGGGCGGGCGGGGCGGAGTCGACGCGGCTGATGCAGGATCCGGGCCGGCGTCCAGGTGCAGCTGGCCCCAGTGCGATCGATGATAGGTCCAATCCGCCGGCGCTGGCTGTGCCACGGCCTGCACCAGGTGCCCCTCGAACGAGGGCCGCGGGATCTCGCGGCCGCCCAGCGAGGCCAGGTGCTCGGTGCGCTGCTGGCAATCGATCAGCTCGATGCCGTGGGCGCGGCAGAAGGCCACCAGCGCGGCCAGCGCGATCTTCGAGGCGTCGGTCGCATGCGAGAACATCGACTCGCCGAAGAACATGCGCCCCAGGTTGACGCCGTAGAGCCCGCCGACGAGGCGACCGGCGATCCAGGTCTCGACGCTGTGCACGGCGCCCTGGCGGTGCCAGTCGCCGTAGGCGGCGCGCAGGGCGGGCTGGATCCAGGTGCCGCGCTGGCCGTCGCGCGGCGTGTCGGCGCAGGCCGCGATCACGTGCTCGAAGGCGCTGTCGATGCGGACCTCGCAGTCCGGCGACGCCGCGAAGCGGCGCAGCGTCTTGCGCAGGCTGTGGGAGAGCCTGAACTCGGCCACCGGCAGCACCATGCGCGGGTCGGGCGTCCACCACAGCACCGGCTGGCCCTCGCTGTACCAGGGGAAGATGCCGCGCCCGTAGGCCTCGGCGAGGCGCGCCGGCGACAGGTCGTCGCCCGCGGCCAGCAGGCCCGGCGCCTCGCTGTCGGCCGGCAGCGCGAGCCGCGTGTCGGGCAGCGGGTCGTCGGGACCTTGCAGCCAGGTCAGCATCGCGCCGCCGGTGCCCGACTCAGCCTTCGATGCGGCGGCGCAGGCGGCGCATGCCCAGCCAGGCGCCGACGGCGATGACCGGCACCGCCAGCGCCATCACCGCCTCGACCGGGATCGGCAGGTGCAGCGCCTGCGCGCCCTTCACGAGGTAACCCACCAGGCCGACGCCGTAGTAGGTGATGGCCGCGACCGACAGGCCTTCGACGGCCGCCTGCAGCCGCAGCTGCAGGTGCTGGCGCGCGTTCATCGTGCTGAGCAGCTCGCGGGTGTGCTCCTGCTGCAGCGTCTCGACGCGGGTGCGCAGCAGGCCGCTGGCGCGCGACACGCGCTCGGACAGCGCCCCCAGCCGCCGCGAGGCCCACAGCGTCGTCGTCACCGCCGGCTTGAGGCGGCGGTCGATGAACTCGCGGATCGTCTGCAGGCCCTCGACGCGGACCTCGCGCAGTTCGTCGATGCGCTGCTCGACGAGGTCGAAGTAGGCCGACGAGGCCGAGAAGCGCCCGTGGTGGCGCGCATAGGTGCCCTCGACCTCGCGCGCCAGGCGCGTCAGCGCGTCCAGCAAGGCCGCTTCCTCGGAGCCGCTGCTGCCGTGACCGGCATCGGCCAGGCCCGCGAGCTGGCGCTCCAGTTCGTCGAGCCGCCGCGCCACCTCGCGCGCCGCCGGCAGGCCCAGCAGCGCCATCATCCGGTAGGTGTCGATCTCCAGCAGGCGCTGCAGGTAGCGGCCCAGGCGCCGCGGCGTCGCCGCGGGGTTGTGCAGGCCGACCAGCCAGCGGCCGTAGCCGTCCGGGTGCAGGCGGAAGTCGCTGAAGATCTGCAGGTCGCCGTCGGCGATGTCGCTGCCGACCAGCGACTCGGCATCGAGCCAGCGCTCGGCCGTCTGGCGCAGCGTCTCGTCGCGCGGCAGCAGCACCTGCACGTTGGTGGCGACCAGCAGTTCGCCCGGCACCGCGGCCAGCCAGTCGGCCGGCAGGCTGCGGTAGGCCGGTGCGGCATCCGGGCCGTCTTCCGGCCGCAGCGGCCGCCACACGGTGTAGGACACGAACTCGGTGTGGCGCTCCCAGCGCAGCCGGCAGCCCGGCAGGTCGATGCCGAGGTGGCTCGCGCCGGGTGCGGGCAGCGGCAGGTGGTGGTCGCGCAGCAGGGCTTCGAGGTGGGCGCGGTCGGCGGTCTGCTGCTCGAGGCCGCAGACGAAGGCCAGGTGCGAGATCGTCAACGGCGCCTGCATGCGCTCGTAGGGGCGTGCGTGGACCTCGTTGTGGAGCGAGGTGCGCAGCGGGTGGGGTCGGCGGGTCGGCATGGCCCTGTCAGTATCGCGCCGCCGCGTGTCGACCCGCAGGCCGAGGCGCCGGCTCCGCTAGCATCGGTCGCCCTTGTCCACCCGAGCCTAGCCCCCGTGATCCGCCGCCGAAACCTCATGCTGAGCGCCCTGGCCGTCGCGGCCGCCGGCGCGCGCGCCGACGACGTGCCTGGCTTCGCGCGCGCGGCCTTCGATGCGAAGACGCTGCCCCAGCTGTTGAAGGCGCTGAACCTCCCGGCGCCGACGGCCAGCACCGAGGTGCAGCTGCAGCTGCCCGAGCTCTTCGAGGACGGTGGCGTCGTGCCGGTCACGCTGGGCTGTGCGCTGCCCGGGGTGGCGCGGCTGCTGCTGGGCGTGGAGCGCAATCCGACGCTGCTGTCGGCGATCTTCGAGCCCGGCGACGCGATCGAGCCGCAGATCCTGACGCGGCTGAAGATGCAGGAGACCTCGCCGGTGCTGGCGCTCGCGGTGCTGAAGGACGGCCGCGTGCTGATGACCCGCCGCGAGGTCAAGATCACGCTCGGCGGCTGCGGCGGCGCCAGCGTCGATCCCGAGCCGCCGCGTCCGCCTCAGCCGACGCTGATCCGCGTGCAGCCGTCGGCGGGCGGCGTGGCGACGGTGCGCGCGCTGATGAAGCACGAGATGGAAAGCGGCCAGCGCAAGGACGGCAACGGCCGGGCGATCCCGGCCTGGCACATCCAGCAGGTCGTCGCACGGCTGAACGGCCAGGCCGTGCTGACGGCGCAGTGGGGCACGGCCGTGTCGCGCAACCCCTTCCTGCAGTTCGGCCTGCGCGGCGCCAAGGCCGGCGACAAGCTGCAGCTGGCGTGGGTCGACAACCGCGGCGCCAGTCGCACCGACGACGCTGTGCTCAGCTGAGCCCGGGGACCCCACCCAGCAGC
>CAZUUU010000177.1:0-3088 GCA_964622685.1 uncultured Methylibium sp. | reverse complement strand
CCGGCTCCGCCGGTCCGCCAGCGGCGCCCCCTGGAGGGGGAGCGCCGAAGGCGCAACGGGGGTGGGTCACCCGAGCGCGTCGGACCAGATGTTCTTGGCCCAACCGAGTGCGTAGCGCGCCTCGAGCGCATTGCGCTCGCCCGACAGGCCCCCCGAGCCGGCCACCGTCTTGAAGGTCTTCTCGGCCTCGACGTACTCGTGCACGCTGGCCACGTGCACGACCAGCTCCGGTGCGACGAAGCTGTAGCAGGTGTTGGTCAGCATCGGCTTCGGATTGGGCGCCAGGCCCGACAGCGTGGACACGACGGCCGCAGCCGCCACCTTGGCGTGCGAGTTGGCCATGTGGCCGGATTTCGGCATCGCCGGTGCGATCTGGATCGAGTCGCCGATCACGTGGATGTCCTTGGCGGCGGTCGACTCGAACGTCAGGTAGTCGACACCGACCCAGCGCTTGTTGGAGTTGGCCAGCCCGGCATCGACCGCGATGCGCCCGGCGCGCTGCTGCGGCAGCACGTTCAGCACGTCGGCCTTGAAGTTCTCCTGGATCTCGAAGCGCAGCGTGCTGCCCTCGACGCCGACCACCTTGTGCTGCGGCCGGTACTCGATGATGCCGGGGTAGAGCTCGCTCCAGGCCTTCTTGAAGAGCGCGCCCTTGGAGGTGACGTCCTGGTTGGCGTCGAACAGCACGACCTTGGACTTCGGCTTGGCCTTCTTGAAGTAGGACGCGACCAGCGCGACGCGCTCGTAGGGGCCGGGCGGGCAGCGGTAGGGCGCCTCGGGGACGGTCAGCGCGTAGACGCCGCCATCGGGCATCTGCTCGAGCTGCCGGCGCAGCGCCACCGTCTCCGGTCCGGCCTTCCAGGCCTGCAGCACCCGGCCGGCGGCCTGGGCCTCGGCCAGGCCGGCGATCGTGTCGAACTGCAGGTCGATGCCGGGCGAGACGATCAGCTTGTCGTAGCGGATGCTGCCGCCGCGGCCCAGGCTGACGGTCTTCCTGGCCGGGTCGATGGCCGAGGCGACATCCTTGACCACGATCACGCCGTGCTGGCTGCGCAGCGCGTCGTAGGACGTGGCCAGCGACGCGAGGTCGCGCGCCCCTTCGAGTACCAGGTTGCTCAGCGGGCAGGAGACGAAGCTGTCGTTGGGCTCGATCAGCACCACGTCGATCTTGTGGCCCGACAGCAGCCGCACGTACTTGGCCGCGGTCGCGCCGCCGTAGCCGCCGCCGATCACGACGACCTTGGCCGACTCGGGCACGCGCGGACTCGCGCAGCCCCCCAGCAGCCCCAGCAGGCCCATCGAACCGCCGGCCTGGATCAGTGAACGTCTTTGCATGGCCATCTCCTCACTTCTGTGCCGCGAAGTAGGCGGCGATGGCCTCGATCTGAGCCGGCGTGTAGCCCTTGGCGAGCTGGTGCATCACCGTCGCCGGGCGCTTGCCGTCGCGAAAGGCGTTGAGCTGCTCGACGAGGTAGGCCTTGTCCAGCCCGGCCAGGCGCTGCAGGCCGCTGTCGACCGCGACCGACTTGCCGTCGGTGCCGTGGCAGTTGGCGCAGGTCGCGGCCCAGCTGCGCACCTGCAGCGCGTTGGCGTCCTGGGCCCAGGCGCTGCCGGCGCCCAGCGCGCCGGCCAGCAGTGCCGCGGCGAGTCGCGGCAGTGTCGATCTTGTTCTCATCCTGTGTCTCCTGGTGGGTCGGTGGCCGCAGGATGGTGCCAGCAAGGCGCGGCTTTGCAAATGCGCGCTGCACCTATGCATGCGCGCTGCCCGCAGACAGCAGCGGCGTGTCGTGCGCGACCAGGTGGGCCTCGCCTTCCTCGAGGATGAAGTAGCGGAAGGCCTCGGCCGACGGCGACAGCAGCTTGGACAGCAGGTGCACGACGTTCCAGCTGCGCATCACCGGCGTGCCCTGCACGTCCAGCAGGTGCAGCAGCCCGGTGCGCAGCTCCAGGCCGATCGTGTGCAGCGACAGGAAGGACAGGCCCATGCCGGCCATCACGGCCTGCTTGATGGTCTCGTTGCTCGACATCTCCATGCTGATGCGCGGCTCGAAGCGGTGCTCCTTGAAGAAGCCCTCCATCGCGTTGCGCGTGCCGGAGCCGGGCTCGCGCACGATGAAGGGGTAGGGCGCCAGCGCGTCCAGCGGCGGGTGCCCGACACGCAGCAGCGCATGGTCCGGCGGCGCGACGAACACGAAGGGATGGGCCGCGAAGGGCTCGGCGCGCGTCGCCAGCTCGCGCGGCGGCCGGCCCATGATCGCGAGGTCGACCTCGTTGGCATGCATCAGCTCGACCAGCTCCTCGCGGTTCTGCGTCACCCGCAGCTTCACGTCGATGCCGCTGTGCTCCTGGCGGAAGCGCGCCAGCAGCCGCGGCACGAAGTACTTCGCGGTGCTGACCATGCCGATCGTCAGCAGTCCGGTCTCGAGGCGCTGGAAGCGCGCCATCGCGTCGTCGGCGTCCTTCAGCGTCGCGAGCAGGCGCTTGGCATAGACCAGGTAGTACTCGCCGGCCGTCGTCAACGCGACGCTGCGGCCGCTGCGCTCGAACAGCGGCAGGCCGACCTGCGACTCCAGCTCCTTGACCTGCATCGTCACGGCCGGCGGCGTCAGGTGCAGGTGCTCGGCGGCACGCGCAAAGCTGAGCTGGCGTGCCACCTCGGTGAAAACCCTGAGCTGCCGGAAGGTCACATTCTTCATTCAGGCAAATCTGAAGTCGAGGCCAAGAAGTTCTGAATTCCGCTTAGTCCAATCGGAACTTATCGTGGGCTTCATCGGGCGTCAACCGACGCGGCCCAGCGAGGAGATGCAGTGAACAAGCCCGCCGACGAAGGAATCATCACCGACGCCAGGAAGCGCTATGCCGCCGGCGTGCTGAAGTACAAGCAGATGGGCTACTGGCAGCCCGACTACGAGCCGAAGCCAACCGACGTCATTGCGATGTTCCGCATCACGCCGCAGGAAGGCGTCGATGCGGAGGAGGCCGCGGCGGCGGTCGCCGGCGAGTCGTCCACCGCGACCTGGACCGTGGTCTGGACCGACCGCCTGACCAATTGCGACCTGTACCGCGCCAAGGCCTTCCGCGTCGATTC
>CAZUUU010000176.1:0-7151 GCA_964622685.1 uncultured Methylibium sp. | reverse complement strand
GCCGCTCGCGCGACACCGGGGGCACCGGGCTCGGCCTGTCGATCGTCAAGCACGTCGCGCAGCGCCTCGGCGGCGAGCTCGACGTGCAGAGCGAACCGGGCAAGGGGTCGACCTTCCGGCTGGTCTTTCCGGCGGCGCGGCTGCGGACGCCGGCGGCGCCGGACCACGCGGCGCGCGGCAGCAGCAACAACGAGGCTGCCGAGGCGGCTTCTAGCGCGCGCTAGGTTCGCGGCGGTAGATCGCGGTCTGCTCGTCGCGCTCGGTCGGGCGGCGTTCCCGCGACAGCAGGCTCCAGCCGGGTCGCTGCAGGCTGCTGCTTTCGGCGCGCATGCGTACCGTCGTCAAGAGGAACTCGCAGCCGCTGGCGGGCGGCTCGGCGTGGGCCTCGACGCGCCAACCGCCGTGCACCTCGAGAGCGGCCAGCTGCGCCTTCTGCAGCCCGACCGCGGCGATGCAGGCATCGCGCGGCACCTGCTGGGCGATGCGCTCGACCAGCGGCCGGTAGCTGCGTGCGTAGTTCAGCACCGGCAGCAGCAGGGTCATGGCGAGCAGCCAGCACAGCGCCACCCCACCGGCGGGGAGCACCAGACTCTTCCACAGCACCGGCGGATGCCGACCGGTGCGCCAGCGCACAAGCAACAGCCACGCGACCGTGCCGGCGATGGCCGCCACCAGCGCCGGCAGTGAGAAGCCGCCTGGATAGCCCGGCGCGAGCCGCGCGATGTTGGCGGCCGGCTTGGCCGGCACGCCGAGCTGCAGCGAGGCGTAGATGACCCAGACCGAGATCGCCCCGAGGCTGAAGAAGAACACCGAGAACCAGTCGATCGCCGCGGCAACGCCGCGCTGCAGGGTCGGCAGCGCAAAGGCCGCCAGCACCGCCAGCGCGGGCAAGGACAGCATCAGTGCCCGATCCGAGCCGCCCATCGCGATGCAGGCCACGATCGCTGCGGCAGCGACCGCGAGCGGCACCGCGATGTGGCGGTGCGCCAGGTGGCGGCGCCAGCGCCACAGCGTCCAGCCGGCCAGTGCCCAGGCGGGCCAGGCGAACCAGACCAGCAACTGCAGCAGTTGCCCGACGCTGCCCGGCCGGCCGAGCCGCCAGCCCCAGGCGCCCAGCGCAGCGGCGAGCGCCGCGGCCAAGAGCGCGGCGACGGCGATCCAGAGCGCGAAGCGGCGCGCCAGCGGATAGCTGGAGCGCAGGCTGACCAGCAAGCCGCCCAGGGCGAAGCCCAGGCCGATGCTCGGTGCGCCGCTGGCCGCCAGCACCGGCAGGGCCACCAGCACCGCGATGCGGGAGGCCCAGGCCCGCGAGGCACTCGCCGCCATCGCGTAGACGAACAATGCGGCGCCGAACAGCTGGACCAGCTCGGGGGTCGTCTCGTGGCCCAGTTGCAGCAGCCCGAGCGTCGCGACCAGCGCCAGCAGCGCGCCGTCAGCGATGGCGCGCGCGTAGTCGATCGGCTTGGCCTCGCCGCCGAAGGCGAACGGCAGCGGCTGCGCGGCTTCGGTGCGCGCGAGGTGGTAGCTGCTGTACCAGGTCAAGGCCAGCACGCCCACCAGCAGCAGCGCGAACGGCAGGCGCGCGGCCAGCGCCGGATCGAGCACGGACCCGAAGAGCTTGATCGCCAGCGCGCCGATCCAGTAGGGCAACAGGGCGCCGTCGGCAGGCTGGCCGGCGATCGTCGGCGACAGCGGATCGGCGCCGCCGGTCGCCAGGCTGAGCATGTAGCCGAAGGCGGTGAGATCGGCGTTGCGCCACGGGTCGCGACCGAACAGGCCGGGCAGCACATAGGCGGCACAGAACAGCAGCAGCGCCGTGCGCGGCAGGCGCTGCGCGGCGCGTTCGGAGACCAGGGCGGGGGTCGGCTGCGTCACGGGCGCGATGATGCCTTGCGCCGGCGCTCCGGGGCCTGCCAAAGAAAAAGGCAGCCGAAGCTGCCTTTCGTCGCCGCGGGTAGCCGCGTCACTTCTTGCCGCTGAGGTGCGCGAACTTGTTGCGGAACTTCTCGACGCGGCCGCCGAGCGAGTCGACGCTCTTCTGCGTGCCGGTGTAGAACGGATGCGACTCGCTGGTCGTCTCGAGCTTGATCAGCGGCAGCTCACGGCCGTCGTCCATCTTCACGGTCTCCTTGGCCTGCGCGGTCGAGCGCGTCACGAACTTGAAGCCGTTGGACAGGTCCACGAAGCAGACTTCGCGGTAGCTGGGGTGAATGCCGTCTTTCATCTCGGGACCTCGGGTCGGTTGCGGGAGCCACGCCGCCGCATCGGGACGGCGCACTTTCCGGCGGTTGTTGGGGGCGGAAAAGCCGCGGATTATGCCTGAAATCAACGACTTACGGCAGGGCTTCAGCCGCCCCGGCGCATCATCTCGAAGAAGTCCAGGTTGTTCTTCGTGGCCTTCATCTTGTCGAGGATGAACTCCATCGCCTCGATCTCGTCCATGTTGTAGAGCAGCTTGCGCAGGATCCAGGTCTTCTGCAGGATTTCCGGCTTCAGCAGCAGTTCCTCGCGCCGCGTGCCGCTCTTGTTGATGAGGATCGAGGGGTACACGCGCTTCTCGGCCATGCGGCGGTCCAGGTGGATCTCGCAGTTGCCGGTGCCCTTGAACTCCTCGTAGATCACCTCGTCCATCTTGGAGCCGGTGTCGATCAGCGCCGTGCCGATGATGGTGAGCGAGCCGCCTTCCTCGATGTTGCGCGCCGCGCCGAAGAAGCGCTTGGGGCGCTGCAGCGCATTGGCATCGACACCACCGGTCAGCACCTTGCCCGACGACGGCAGCACGTTGTTGTAGGCCCGCGCCAGCCGGGTGATCGAGTCGAGCAGGATCACAACGTCCTTCTTCAGCTCGACCAGGCGCTTGGCGCGCTCGATCACCATCTCGGCGACCTGCACGTGGCGCGCGGCCGGCTCGTCGAAGGTCGAGCTGATGACCTCGCCGCGCACGGTGCGCTGCATCTCGGTCACTTCCTCGGGGCGCTCGTCGACCAGCAGCACGATCAGGTGCGCGTCGGGGTGGTTGGCCACGATGGCATGCGCCAGGTGCTGCATCATCATCGTCTTGCCGCTCTTGGGCTGCGAGACGAGCAGGGCGCGCTGGCCCTTGCCGATCGGGGCGACCAGATCGATGATGCGGCAGGTGATGTTCTCGTCGCTCTTGATGTCGCGCTCGAGCTTGAACTGCTCCTTGGGGAACAAGGGCGTCAAGTTCTCGAACATGATCTTCTGCTTGTTCTCCTCGGGCGTGATGCCGTTGACGATGTCCACCTTCACCAGCGCGAAGTAGCGCTCGCCGTCCTTGGGGACACGGACCTCACCCTCGATCATGTCGCCGGTGTGCAGGTTGAAGCGGCGGATCTGGCTGGGGCTCAGGTAGATGTCGTCGGTCGAGGCCAGGTAGCTGGCGTCCGGCGAGCGCAGGAAGCCGAAGCCGTCAGGCAGCACCTCGAGCACGCCGTCGCCGAACACCTGCTCGCCGCCCTTGGCGCGCTTCTTCATGATCGCGAACATCAGCTCCTGCTTGCGCATGCGGCCGGTGTTCTCGATCTCCAGCGTCTCGGCCATCTTGACCAGTTCGCTGATGTGCTGGGTCTTCAGTTCGGATAGATGCATCGTGGCACCCTGGGTGCAGGCGTGGCGTCCGCCGCTGCGGGCGCCACCGGAGTCGGGCGATCGCAGGCCTGGGAAGAGGCCTGGACCGCCCGCTGTCGTCATCGATCCCTCGCGGGACCGATTCGGGAAGCCGACCCTCGCGGGACGGATTCAGTCTGGATACTGGGAGGGGGTGCCGGCTCCACGCGCCGGGGTGGGGCGTGGCGGCAATCTCGCTGGTGCCGGGGGCAGGCGGGTGGCCTCGCCCCGCGGCACGATTGACCAGATTATAGGTGGCCGTCGAGGAAGGCCGTCAACTGCGACTTCGACAGCGCGCCGACCTTGGTGGCGGCCAACTGGCCGCCCTTGAAGAGCATGAGCGTCGGGATGCCGCGGATGCCGAACTTGGCCGGAACGTCGCGGTTCTCGTCGACGTTCATCTTGGCGATCTGCAGTTTGGCGCCGTAGTCCTTGGCGACCTCGTCGAGGATGGGCGCGATCATCTTGCAGGGGCCGCACCATTCGGCCCAGTAGTCCACGAGCACCGGGGTGCCGGACTTCAGCACATCGTCCTCGAACGACGCGTCGGATACATGCTTGATGAGTTCGCTGGCCATCTTCGGTCCTTTGACGGGGTCTGGCCCCTGAGCGCTGTGCGCATACGACGGGGCACAATGATTTTGACACAAGGCCTTCGTCGGCGCGGCGGCGCCAAGGGCTTGACCATCGTGGCAACCAAGGAAGGACCGCGCCCCTGAACCGTCCGTCGAACATCGGCCCGGCGCAGCACCGTCTCGAGACGGGGCTCGACGTGGCAGGCTGCTGGGCGCGGATTGCCGACGAGGTCGCGGCCTTCGCGCAGCGCGAGGGGCTCGCCACGCGCGAGCTCGTGGTGCTGCTGCCCTTCGCCCAGCACTTGCCGCTGGCGCGGGCGGCCTGGTCGGCGCGGGCTGCGGCGCAGTGGATGCCGCGCTTCGAGACCACCCGGACGCTGGCGGAGTCGCTGGCGCCGCCCCGCAGTCCGGACGATGGTGCGCCGACGTTCGACGTGGCGACCGACCGGCTGCTCGTCGCCCGGATGCTGGGCGGCAGCGTTCCCGACTGGCCGCAGCGCGATGCGCGCGGCTTCGATCTCGCCGTGCGCCGCGTTGTCGACCTCGCCCACTCGCTGGCCCAGGCCCGCGCGGCCCGGCCACCGGCCGCGCGCAGTGCCTGGGTGGCGGCGGCGCGTGAGCGGCTGGCTGGGACCGGCGGCCCCGCGCAGGCCGAGCGATCGCTCGCACGCTTGGCGCTGGAGTGGTCGCTGGCCGCGGCGACCGATGCCGCCGACATCTTGTTCGCACACCGCCCCGCGGCCTGGCTGGCTCTGCGTGTCGGCGCGCGTGACGCGCTCACCGAGGCCTTGCTGTCCGCGTCCGACGTGCCGAGCCTGTGGCTGGAGGCCGACCGGCCGCTGGCGTCGGCATCGCAGGGTCGGGTGGCGGTCGCGGCCTGCACCGACTTCGAGGACGAGGCCCAGCGCACCGCGGCGACGGTGCTCGAGCACCTGCGGTGCGGCGACGCCGCGGCGGGTCCGGTCGCATTGATCGCGCTCGATCGCGTGCTGGTGCGGCGCGTGCGCGCGCTGCTCGCCCGTGCCGGTGTGCCGCTCGCCGACGAGACGGGCTGGAAGCTCTCCACCACGCGCGCCGCGGCACGGGTGGTGGGCCTGCTGCGATCCGCAGGGCCGAGGGCCGAGATCGACGAACTCGTCGATCTGCTGAAGTCGCTGTCGGAGACGAACGGTGTCGATGCGCTCGAGTCGGCCCTGCGAGCCGCGGGCCGGTCGCGGGTCGACGAGATCGACGCCGAGCGCCTGCCCGATGCCGCGCGCCCGGCATGGCAGCGCTGGCTCACGATGTCGGAGCCCTTGCGCGCCGCAGGTCGCGATACGCTGGCCGGCTGGCTGGTGCGGCTGCGCGAGGCGCTGCACCGAGGTGGCCTGGTCGACGCGTTGTCGGCCGATGCGGCCGGCGCACAGGTGCTGGCGGCGCTGCGCTGCGACCTCGGGCGGCTGGACGGCGGCTTCGCCGCAGCGGCCGCGGCGACCCGCTTGCACGCCGGCGGCTTCGTCGGCTGGGTCGACGGCGTGCTGGAGCAGTCGCCGTTCCGGCCGCGCGAAGATGCCGCGGCGCTGGTGGTCATCACGCCGCTGGCGCGGGCCGCGCTGCGACCCTTCGGCGCGGTCGTCTGTCCGGGCGCCGATGCCAGCCATCTCGGCGCGGGTGTCGCGCCCGAGCCCTTGCTCGGCGATGCGCTGGCGCTCGCGCTGGGCCTGCCCGGCGTGGCGGCGCAGCGCGAGGCCGAGGGCCTGGCGTTCGCGCAGCTGGCGCGCGCGTCCCGACTGACCCTGCTGCACCGGCAGGGCGACGGCCGCGAGCCGGTGATCGCCAGCCCGCTGCTGCGCCGCTGGCAGCTTTCTGCCGCGCGCGACGGGCGGCCGCTGAGGCAGGCCGCGGATCCGCGTGTCGGGCGCCCTGTGGGGCCGCAGCCCACGCCTCGGCCCCTTCCGACGGCACCGGCGCTGCTGCCGGACCGACTCAGCGCCAGCCGCTACGAGCACCTGCGCGCCTGTCCTTATCGCTTCTATGCCGCAGCGATGCTGCGTCTGGACGAGGTCGAGGAACTCGACGACGAGCTCGAGAAGCGCGATGCCGGGACCTGGCTGCATGCGGTGCTGCAGCGCTTTCACGTCGAGCGGTTGCCCGCGGGGGACGTCGAGGCCGACGTTCAACGGCTGCTCGCGATCGCTGCCGAGGAAGCACAGCGCCACTTCGGCAGCGGTCCGGCCGCCGCCGACTTCCTGCCCTACGAAGCCTGGTTCGAAGGCCTGGCGCCGGCCTACGTCGACTGGCTCCACGCGGCCGAGGCCGAAGGCTGGGCCGTACAGGCCAGCGAGCTCGACCTGCGTGCGCCGCTCGCGATCGAGGGCGGCGCGCCGCTGACGCTGCAGAGCCGCCTGGATCGCGTCGACGGCCGCCACGTCGTCGGCGGCGACGAGTCGGGCCTGCACCGCCGCCTGATCGACTACAAGCTGCGCGGCAAGGGCGCGCTGCAGGCCCAGGTGCGCGCGCCCTCCGAGGACACGCAGCTGGCTTTCTACGCCGCGCTGCTCGGCGCCGCCGAAGGCTGGCCGGACGGTGGTCTGCAAGCCGGCTACCTGGCGCTCGACGGCCGCGACGGGGTCGCCTGGGTCGCCCACCCGGATGTTGCGGACAGCGCGCAGGCGCTGGTCGAAGGCCTGGGCACCGACATCGCGCGACTGCGCGCCGGCGCGCCGCTGCCGGCCCTGGGCGAAGGCGCGGCCTGCGAGTACTGCGCGGCGCGCGGCCTGTGCCGGCGCGATTTCTGGGAGCCGTCGCCGTGATCCCGGCCTATCGCATCGACGGCGCGCCGGTCGACGCCCCGGCCTTCTACCGCGTCGCCTGCGACCCGCGCCGCAGTGTCGTCGTCGAGGCCTGCGCCGGGGCCGGCAAGACCTGGATGCTGGTCTCGCGCATCCTGCGCGCGCTGCTCGACGGCGC
>CAZUUU010000175.1:0-7176 GCA_964622685.1 uncultured Methylibium sp. | reverse complement strand
GAGGTGCGCATCGCCTTCGACGGCGACGCGGTGCTGTTCTCCGACGAGGCCGAGCAGGTGTTCCAGAGCGCCGGCCTCGACGCCTTCCAGGCCCACGAGCGCGAGCGCGCCGAAAGCCCCCTGCCGGCCGGGCCCTTCAAGCCGCTGCTCGAGGCGCTGCAGCGCCTGCAGCGCGAGGGCACCGACGCGATGCGGCTGCGCACGGCGCTCGTCACCGCGCGCAGCGCGCCCGCGCACGAGCGCGCGATCCGCACGCTGATGGGCTGGCAGATCGAGGTCGACGAGGCGATGTTCCTCGGCGGCCTGCCCAAGGGCCAGTTCCTGCGCGAGTTCGAGCCCGACTTCTTCTTCGACGACCAGACCCGCCACGTCGACGCCGCCGCACCGCACGTGCCGGCGGGGCACGTGGCGTCGGGCATCACCAACCTCTGAACGGCCGGGCGGCGGCACCGCCACAATCCGGCCCGACGCGCTCACGAGGCGCTTGCCGAGGATGCCCATGCCCTGTTGTCCCCGCCCCTTCCTGGCCGCGCTGTGCTTCGCGCTGATCACGCCCTTCGCCGCGGCCCAGTCCACCGGCTTCTACCGCTTCCCGGCGCTGCAGGGATCGCAGGTGTGGTTCACCGCGGAGGGCGACCTGTGGCGGGTCGGCGTGGCAGGCGGCCCGGCCGAGCGCGTGACCACGCACCCGGGCTACGAGACCCACGCGGCCGTGTCGCCCGACGGCCGCCAGCTCGCCTTCGTCGCCGCCTACGAAGGGCCGGCCGAGGTCCACGTGATGCCGGTGGCCGGTGGCGTGCCGAAGCGACTCACCTGGGATGGCCAGCGCCCGCTGGTCTGGGGCTGGACGCCGGCCGGCGAGGTGCTGGCGACCGTGCCTTCGCTGACCGGCCAGCCCGAGCGCCAGCTCGTCGCGATCGATCCGGCGACGCTGCAGCGCCGCCCGCTGCCGGTGGCGCAGGCGAGCGACGGTGCCGTGTCGGTCGACGCCCGCACGCTCTACTTCACCCGCAGCGGCCTGCGCGGCGACAACGCGCGCGGCTACCGTGGCGGCGCGATGGCGCAGCTGTGGGCCATCGACCTGGCCGGCAAGGCCGAGGCCCGGCCGCTGCTGCGCGAGGCCGTCGCGGCCAACCTGCAGCGGCCCCTGCCCTATGCGACACCGGGCGGCCCGCGCATCGCCTACCTGTCCGACCAGGACGGCACGGTGAACCTGTGGTCGGTCGACGCGAGCGGCGGCGACGCGCGCCAGCACACGCGCCACCGCGGCTGGGACATCCGTCATGCCTCGATCTCGGGCTCGCGCGTGGTCTATGCGATCGGCGCCGACCTGCGCCTCGTCGACCTGGCGACCGACAGCGACACGGCGCTCGCCATCACCCTGGGCGGCGACTTCGACCAGCAGCGCACGCGCTGGGTCAAGCGGCCGCAGCCCTACCTCGGCAGCGCCGCCCTGGCGCCCAGCGGCGAGCGCGTCGCACTCACCGTGCGCGGCCGCGTCGCGACCCAGGGCACCGGCCCGCTGCGCCGCGCCGAGCTGCCGATCCCGGCCGACGCGCGCTGCCGCAACGCGGTGTTCGGCCATGACAGCCGCCACGTCTACGCGCTGTGCGACATGAGCGGCGAGGTCGAGATCTGGCGCTTTGCCGCCGACGGCAGCGGCAGCCCGCTGCAGATCACGCGCGACGCCAGCGCGCTGCGGCAGGCGATCTTTCCGTCACCCGACGGCAAGTGGCTCGCCCATGCCGACAAGGAAGGCCGGCTGACACTGACCGCGATCACCGCGGCGGGCGGCGGCGCGAGCCGCGTGATCGACAACGCGCGCTTCCGCTCGGCCGAGCCCGTCGTGCAGTGGTCGCCGGACAGCCGCGCGCTGGCGATCGCGCGCCCGCAGGTGCACGCCTACCGCGACCAGCTGCTGCTCTACACGCTGGACGACGGCCAGCTGCACACGCTCAGCAGCGACCGCTACGAGAGCGGCTCGCCCGCCTTCACGCCCGACGGCAAGTGGCTCTACTTCCTGTCGGACCGGCACTTCGCCTCGCTGAACCGCAGCCCCTGGGGCGACCGCAACATGGGACCCTACTTCGACCGCCGCGGGCGCGTCTACGCACTGGCACTGCAGCCCGGGCTGCGCTTCCCCTTCCAGCCGCGCGACGAGCTCGAGGCGGCGCCCGCCGCACCGGCCGCGCCGGCCTCGGCCGCCTCTGCACCGGCCGCACCGGCCGCACCCACGCGCGCCGCGAGCGCGCCGCCCGCGCCCAAGCTGCCGCCCATCGCGAGCGCCGGCCTCGCCGCGCGCCTGCACGAGGTGCCGCTGCCGCCCGGCAACTACGAGAAGCTGCGCACCGACGGCAAGCGCCTCTACCTGCTGGAGGCCGACAGCACGCCCGAGCGCCGCGCCAGCCTGCGCACGCTGGCGATCGACAACGCCGATCCCAAGCCCGAGCTCTTCAGCGCGGACGTCCGCGACTTCGATCTCACGCCCGACGGCAAGAAGCTGATGCTCGTCAAGCGCGGCGAGGGCGACAACGCCGGCGACATCCTGCTCGTCGAGGCTGCGCCCAAGCTGCCGCCCGAGACCGCGAAGCTGCAGGTGCGATGGGGCGACTGGCAGCTCGCCGTCGACCCGCGCGCCGAGTGGCGGCAGATGTTCGCCGACGCCTGGCGGCTGCAGCGCGACTATTTCTACGACCCGGGCATGGTCGGCGTCGACTGGGCCGCGGTGCGCCGCAAGTACGAGCCGCTGCTGCCGCGCGTGACCGACCGTGCCGAGCTGAACGAGCTGCTGGCGCAGATGGTCGCCGAGCTGGGCACGCTGCACAGCCAGGTCTTCACGCCGGACCTGCGCGCCGGGCCGGACGAGATCGCGGTCGCCGGGCTCGGCGCGCGCCTGGCCAAGGTCGCGGGCGGGTTCCGCGTCGAGCACCTCTACCGCAGCGACCCGGAGCTGCCGTCCGAGGCCGGCCCGCTGGCCGCGGCACGGGTCGCGCGCGGCGAGCTGATCGTCGCCGTCAACGGCCGTCCGGTCGGCGATGTGCCGGACCTCGCCGAGCGGCTGCGCGGCCAGGCCGGCCGCCAGGTGCTGCTGGCCGTCCAGGCCGCCGGCGGCAAGGAGCGCGCGGTCGTCGTGACGCCCGTCAGTGCCGCCCGCGAGACCGCGCTGCGCACCGGCGACTGGGAGCGCGGCCGCGCCGAGCGCGTGCAGGTGCGCAGCGAGGGCCGCATCGGCTACCTGCGCCTGCGCGCGATGGGGCCCGAGGACATCGCCGGCTTCGCGCGCGAGTTCTATGCGCAGATCGAGCGCGACGGCCTGGTCATCGACGTGCGCGGCAACAACGGCGGCAGCATCGACAGCTGGGTCATCGAGAAGCTGATGCGCCGCACCTGGGCCTGGTGGCAGACGCGCTCGCCGGCCGGCACGCCACCGTTCTCGAACATGCAGCAGACCTTCCGCGGCCACATCGCGGTGCTGATCGACGAGAACACCTACTCCGACGGCGAGACCTTCGCCGAGGGCATCCGGCGGCTGCAGCTCGGCACGGTGATCGGCAAGCGCACCGCCGGCGCCGGCGTGTGGCTGTCGGACCGCAACCGCCTGCAGGACAACGGCCTGGTGCGGGCCGCCGAGTCCGCGCAGTTCACGCTGGACCGCGGCTGGCTCATCGAAGGCACCGGCGTGGCGCCGGACATCGAGGTCGACAACCCGCCCCGCGCCACCTTCGACGGCGGCGACGCGCAGCTCGACGCGGCGATCGAGCTGCTGCTCAGGCGCCTGGCGGAGCAGCCGGTGCCGAAGGCACAGCCGCCGGCGTATCCGAGGCCCGCGGCGCGCTGACCAGCCGGCGCTGCAGGCCGGCCAGGTCCAGCACCCGCACGCCGCCGTACTCGATCGTGATCAGCCGTTGCGCCTGCAGCGCGCGCAGCGCCTGGTTGACGCGCTGCCGCGACAGGCCGACCAGGTAGCCCAGCTCGTGCTGGGTGATGCGCAGGAGACTGCCGACACCGGGGTAGAGCACCGGATGGAACAGGGCCGCCAGGCTGCGCGCGACCCGGGTGTCGGGGTCGGTCATGCGGTCGATCTCGCGCGCCGCGATGAACTGGCCGAGCCGCTCGTTGATCTGGTTGAGCACGTAGCGGTTGAACGGCAGGCTGGTCTCCAGCAGCTCGTGGAAGCTCTCGATCGGCAGGCCGGCCACCAGGCTCTTGCGCAGGGCCTCGATGTTGTAGCGGTAGCTCTCGCGCTTGAGCAGCGTGCCCTCGCCGAACCACGCCCCCGGCGGCACCCCGGTGAAGGTGATCGGCGCGCCGTGCTCGGTGTCGCTGCTCATCTTCAGCAGGCCGTCGATCACGCCGAACCAGAAGGTCGCCGGACGGCCGATGCGGCACAGCAGGTCCCCGACCTCGGCCTCGGCGACCACCACCATGGCTGCGGCGTGGGCCCGTTGCGGCGCGTCCAGCACCGCCAGCCAGGGGATGCCGGCCAACTCGGCGGCTTGGGCGGGGCGGGCGCGATCCCGCAAGGTGGCTGGTGCGCTCACGATGGGCACGACAAGGGAAAGTCCGGGAGGGGCTGTCCCTAGGATTGTCGTCATAACGACAAGTTGGCGTCAAACGAGCCCCTAGCATCTCGACTCCGAGAGCGGCTGAGTCACCCAGGCGACAGCCGCCACGAAGGAGACGATGTGTTGGAGACGACTTTCCCCCGCCTTCTGGCCGAGCATGCCGCCCGACGCCCCGACGCGCCGGCGCTGCGCGAGAAGGAGTACGGCATCTGGCAGACCACCTCCTGGGGCGCCCTGGCCGCGCTGGTGCGCGAACTCGCGGGCGGCCTGGCGGCGGCCGGGCTGCAGCGCGGGCAGCACCTCATCGTCATCGGCGAGAACCGGCCGCGGCTCTACGCCTCGATGCTGGCCGCGCAGTCGCTCGGCGCGATCCCGGTGCCGCTGTACCAGGACGCCGTGGCCGCCGAGTTCGTCTTCCCGTTCAACAACGCCGAGGTCGCGTTCGCGGTGGTCGAGGACCAGGAGCAGGTCGACAAGCTGCTCGAGATCCGCGCGCAATGCCCGCAGCTCGCGAACATCTGGTTCGACGATCCGCGCGGCCTGCGGCACTACGACCAGCCCGGGCTCGCCTCGCTGGACACGCTGGTCGAGGCCGGCCGCGCCTTCAACGCGCAGCGCCCGGGCGATGTCGAGTCCGAGGCCGCGAAGGCCGGGCCGCACGACGTGGCCGCGATGTTCTTCACCTCGGGCACCACCGGCAACCCGAAGGGCGTGGTGCACAGCCACCACACGCTGATCGACCGGGCCCGCGCCGGCGCCGACTTCGACAAGCTGGGTTCGTCCGAGGAAGTGCTGGCCTACATGCCGCCGGCCTGGATCGGGCAGAACATCTTCAGCTACGCGCAGTGGCTGGTGTGCGGCTACGTCGTCAACTGCCCCGAGTCGGCCGCGACGGTGACGATCGACCTGAAGGAGATCGGTCCGACCTACTACTTCGCGCCGCCGCGGATCTTCGAGGGCCTGCTGACCAGCGTGATGATCCGCATGGAAGACGCCGGCCGGCTGAAGAAGTCGCTGTTCCACCACTTCATGGCGCTGGCGCGGCGCGTCGGCCCGGACCGCATGGACGGCCGGCCGCTGTCGGTGACGGACCGCCTGCACTACGCGCTGGGCAACCTGTGCGTCTACGGCCCGCTGCGCAACACGCTGGGCTTCAGCCGCGTGCGCGTCGCCTACACGGCCGGCGAGGCGATCGGTCCCGACCTGTTCACCTTCTACCGCTCGATCGG
This sequence comes from uncultured Methylibium sp., assembly GCA_964622685.1. Taxonomy (GTDB): domain Bacteria; phylum Pseudomonadota; class Gammaproteobacteria; order Burkholderiales; family Burkholderiaceae_C; genus Methylibium. The sequence continues at coordinate 1,382 of CAZUUU010000175.1, read as the reverse complement.
CATCAACCTGAAGCAGCTCTACGGGTCCACCGAGACCGCTGTCTTCGTCTGCCTGCAGCCCGACCACGAGGTCCGGGCCGACACCGTGGGCGTGCCGATCGCCGGCGTGGAGATCAAGGTCACCGACAGCGGCGAGATCCTCGTCAAGTCGCCCGGGCTGCTCAAGGGCTACTACAAGAACGACGCCGCCACGGCCGAGGTGCTGAGCGCCGACGGCTGGTACCGCACCGGCGACGCCGGCTTCCTGGACGCCGGCGGGCACCTCAGGATCATCGATCGCGCCAAGGACGTCGGGCGCTTGATGGGCGGCGCGAACGACGGCGCGATGTTCGCGCCCAAGTACGTCGAGAACAAGCTGAAGTTCTTTCCGTACATCAAGGAGGCCGTGGCCTTCGGCGACCGGCGCGAGCGGGTCTGCGCCTTCGTCAACATCGACATGGAAGCGGTCGGCAACTGGGCCGAGAAGCGCAACCTGCCCTACGGCGGCTACGCCGACCTGGCGGCCAAGCCCGAGGTCTACGAGCTGATCCGCGAGTGCGTCGAGAAGGTCAACGCCGACCTGGCCGCCGACCCGATGCTCGCCGGCAGCCAGGTCAGCCGCTTCCTGGTCCTGCACAAGGAGCTGGACGCCGACGACGGCGAGCTGACGCGCACCCGCAAGGTCAAGCGCGGCACGATCGGCGAGCGCTACCAGGTGCTGGTCGACGCGATGTACGGCGGCAAGTCCTCGCAGTTCATCGAGACGGTGGTGCGCTTCGAGGACGGGCGCAGCGGCTCGGTGTCGGCCGATCTGAAGATCGCCGACGTCAAGGTCTTCCCCGCCGTGAAGAGGGCCGCCTGATGACGCAGTCCCGCAAGACCGGCGACGTGATCCTCGAGGTCAGGAACATCAGCCTGCGCTTCGGCGGCGTGAAGGCGCTGACCGACATCAGCTTCGACGTCCGCGAGCACGAGATCCGCGCCATCATCGGCCCCAACGGCGCCGGCAAGAGCTCGATGCTCAACTGCATCAACGGCGTCTACACGCCACAGGAGGGGCAGATCACCTTCCGCGGCCAGCGCTTCGCGCACATGAACTCGCGCCAGGTGGCCGAGATGGGCGTGGCCCGCACCTTCCAGAACCTGGCGCTGTTCAAGGGCATGAACGTCATCGACAACATCATGTCAGGCCGCAACCTGAAGATGAAGACCAACATCTTCCAGCAGGCCATCCGCCTGGGCGCGGCACAGCGCGAGGAGATGGAACACCGCGCGTTCGTCGAGCGCATCATCGACTTCCTGGAGATCCAGGCGCACCGCAAGACCCCCGTGGGCCGCCTGCCCTACGGCCTGCAAAAGCGCGTGGACTTGGGGCGAGCGCTGGCCATGGAGCCGCAGGTGCT
>CAZUUU010000174.1:0-7208 GCA_964622685.1 uncultured Methylibium sp. | reverse complement strand
TGCGCTCCATCGCGTAGAGGATGCGGCGCTGCACCGGCTTCTGGCCGTCGCAGACATCGGGCAGCGCACGGCCCTTGACGACCGACAGCGCGTACTCGAGGTAGGCCCGCTCGGCATAGTGGGCGAGCGTGATCGCGTCGCCGTCTTCACCGCCGGGGGCGGTGCTCAGTTCCAGTTGATCCATTCGGTTCTCGGGGACGTCGGCGGCTCAGGCGGCCGCTTCTTCGTTGCCCGCCTCGAGGCGGGCGCGGTACTCGCTCTCCAGCATCGACATCACGATCAGCGAGTCGTAGCCGGCCTCGGTCTTCACGCACTCGCGCAGGCGCCCTTCCTCGACGAAGCCCTCGCTGTCGTAGAGCGCCTTGGCGCGCGTGTTGTAGGCCTTCACGTCGAGCCAGAAGCGATGCGCGTGCAAATCGCGGAAGGCCATGCGCTTGAGCTGCCGCAGGCAGGCGCGCCCCAGCCCCTGGCCCTGCGTGCGGATCACCATGCGCTTGAGCTCGACCGACTTGTGCCGGCTGCGGCAGCCCTGCAGGATCACGAAGCCGACCGCCTGCGTGCCCACGCCGGCCTCGACGATGAAGTGCCGGAAGTCCGGGAAGCGCACCGCGCCCTCGTGCTGGGTGCGCTCCCAGGGCGTGATGGTGGGGCGGCAGGCCGGGTCTTCCTCGACGCTGAGCACGAAGTCCAGGTCGGAGAGCATCGTGGGGCGCAGGCGCACGCCGGCGTGGGACGGGTTCAAACGTCCACCTCCACGTCATCGCCGCGAAGCTCCATAAGCTCGCGCCGCGCCGCCGCCTCGCCCTTGCCCATCAGCTTGTTGAACGAGCCCTCGGTCGCGCCGACGTCGACCGCGCCCCAGGCCACCGGCAGCAAGCGGCGGGTATCGGGATTGAGCGTCGTGTCCCACAGCTGCTCGGCGCTCATCTCGCCCAGGCCCTTGAAGCGGCTGATGGCCCAGGAGTTCTCGCGCGCGCCTTCCTTGCGCAGCTTGTCGAGGATGGCGGTCAGCTCGCCCTCGTCCAGCGCGTAGAGCTTGGCGGCCGGCTTCTTGCCGCGCGCCGGGGCGTCGACGCGGAACAGCGGCGGGCGCGCCACGTGGATGTGGCCACGTTCGATCAGCTTCGGGAAGTGGCGGAAGAACAGCGTCAGCAGCAGCACCTGGATGTGCGAGCCGTCGACGTCGGCGTCGCTCAGGATGCAGACCTTGCCGTAGCGCAGGCCGCCCAGGTCGGGTTCGTCGTTCGCGCCGTGCGGGTCGACGCCGATGGCGACGGAGATGTCGTGGATCTCGTTGTTGGCGAACAGGCGGTCGCGCTCGACCTCCCACGAATTGAGCAGCTTGCCGCGCAGCGGCAGGATGGCCTGGGTCTCCTTGTCGCGACCCATCTTCGCGCTGCCGCCGGCCGAGTCGCCCTCGACGAGAAAGAGCTCGTTCATCGACAGGTCACGGCTCTCGCAGTCGGTCAGCTTGCCGGGCAGCACGGCCACGCCCGAGCCCTTGCGCTTCTCGACCTTCTGGCCGGCGCGCTGGCGCGCCTGGGCCTGGCGGATCACCAGCTCGGCCAGCTTGCGGCCGTGCTCGACGTGCTGGCTGAGCCACAGCTCGAAGGCCGGCTTCACGTAGGTGGAGACCAGCCTCAAGGCGTCGCGGGAGTTGAGCCGTTCCTTGGTCTGGCCCTGGAACTGCGGGTCCAGCACCTTGGCGCTCAGCACGAAGTTCGCGCGCGAAAACACGTCATCGGGCATCAGCTTCACGCCCTTGGGCAGCAGGCTGTGCAGGTCGATGAAACCCTTGATGGCCTGGAACAGGCCGTCCTTCAGCCCCGACTCGTGGGTGCCGCCGGCCACGGTGGGAATCAGGTTGACATAGCTCTCGCGGACCGCGTTGCCCTCCTCGGTGAAGGCCACGCACCACGCGGCGCCCTCGCCTTCGGCGAAGTTCTCGGTCTCGCCTTCCTCGGCGTAGTGCGCGCCCTCGAAGAGCGGGATCACCGGGTCCGCCACCAGGGTCTGCATCAGGTAGTCGCGCAGGCCCCCTTCGTAGCGCCAGGTCTGGCGCTCCTCTTCATGACGGCCCGACTTCTCTTGCGTCAGCGTGACCGTGACGCCGGGCATCAGCACCGCCTTGCTGCGCAGCAGGTGCACGAGCTCGGCCTTGGGCAGCTCGGCGCTCTCGAAGTACTTCGCGTCGGGCCAGACCCGTACCGTCGTGCCCTGGGAACGGTCCTCGGGCCGGGCCTTGCGCGTGGCGACCGGCTCGACCACGTCGCCGCCCGAGAACGCGATGCTCGCGACTTTGCCGTCGCGGTAGACGGTGACGGCCAGCCGCGTCGACAGCGCGTTGGTCACGCTGACGCCCACGCCGTGCAGCCCGCCCGAGAAGCTGTAGGCGCCGCCGGCGCCCTTGTCGAACTTGCCGCCGGCGTGCAGGCGCGTGAACACGATCTCGACGACCGGCAGCTTCTCGTCCGGATGCAGGCCGACCGGGATGCCGCGGCCATCGTCCTCGACGCTGACCGATCCGTCGGCGTGCAGGGTCAGCGCGATGCGCGCGCCGTGGCCCGCCAGCGCCTCGTCGGCGGCGTTGTCGATCACCTCCTGCACGATGTGCAGCGGGTTGTCGGTGCGCGTGTACATGCCCGGCCGCTGCTTGACGGGCTCCAGGCCCTTGAGCACGCGGATCGAGGCTTCGCCGTAGCGGCCGGGGGAAGTTGCCTTGCTTGCTTTGGTGGACATACGGCCGGGATTCTAGGGACGCCCCCGTGACGCGCCGGGTCGGGTCGCGCGGTCGACAGCAGGAATCGCGGCCTTTGGCTACAGTGACCGACGATGAACACCGCCGCCGCGCCGACCGTCCCCAACCGCAGCTTGTCGATGACCCAGGTGCTGATCTGCGGCGCCGCGATCGTCACCCTGTCGATGGGCATCCGCCACGGCTTCGGCCTGTGGCTGCAGCCGGTGACGATGGACCGCGGCTGGACGCGCGAGACCTTCGCCTTCGCGCTGGCGGTGCAGAACCTGATGTGGGGCATCGCCGGGCCCTTTGCCGGCATGCTGGCCGACCGCTACGGCGCCTTCAAGGTGCTGCTCGCGGCGTCGCTGCTGTACGCGCTGGGCCTGGTCGGCATGGCGCTGGCGACCTCGGGGCTGGCCTTCACCGGCAGCGCCGGGCTGCTGATCGGCATGTCGCAGGCCGGCTGCACCTACGCCATCGTCTATGGCGTGATCGGCCGCAACGTCGCGCCCGAGAAGCGCTCCTGGGCCATGGGCATCACGGCGGCGGCCGGCTCCTTCGGGCAGTTCCTGATGGTGCCGGTCGAGAACTGGCTGATCGCGAGCTTCGGCTGGCAGCAGGCGCTGATCCTGCTGGGCTGCGCCGCGCTGGCGATGATGCCGCTCGCCATCGGCCTGAAGGAAGCCCCGTTCGCCACGGCGGGCGCCGGCCAGCAGCAGAGCATCGGCCAGGCGGTGCGCGAGGCCTTCGCCTACCGCAGCTTCCAGTTGCTGATGGCGGGCTACTTCGTCTGCGGCTTCCAGGTCGTCTTCATCGGCGTGCACATGCCGAGCTACCTCAAGGACCAGGGCCTGGGCCCCGAGGTGGCGACGACCGCGCTGGCGCTGATCGGCCTCTTCAACGTTATCGGCACCTACGCCGCCGGCGTGCTGGGGCAGAAGCTGGCCAAGCGCCACATCCTCGCGGCGATCTACGCGCTGCGCTCGGTGGCGATCGTCGCCTTCCTGTCGCTGCCGCTGACGCCGATGTCGGTCTACGTCTTCTCGTCGGTGATGGGCGTGCTGTGGCTGTCGACCATCCCGCCGACCAACGCGGTGGTCGCGCAGATCTTCGGCGTCAAGCACTTCTCGATGCTCGGCGGCTTCGTGTTCTTCTCGCACCAGATCGGCAGCTTCCTCGGCGTGTGGCTGGGCGGGAAGCTCTACGACAGCACCGGCAGCTACGACGTGGTCTGGTGGATCGCGGTGGCGCTGGGCGTCTTTGCCGCGCTCGTCAACCTGCCGGTGCGGGAAACCGCGATCCAGCGACCGCTGCCGGCCGCGGCATGATCGGGGCATGGTGCTCTCGCCGACGCTCAGGCGCGCGCTGCTGTGGTTCGCAGCGGGCCTGGCGCTGAGCCTGGTTTTCTTCAGCTACCTGCAGCCGGACCTGGTGGTGGACCTGGCGAACCGCGTGTGGAGCTGCTTCTAGCGTGACGGCACAGGTCATCGTCATCACCGGCGCCTCGGACGGCATCGGCGCCGAGATGGCGCGGCAACTGGCCGCGCGCGACGGTGCCCGGCTGGCCCTGGTGCTGGCCGCGCGGGGCGAGGACAAGCTCGCGCAGGTGGCCGCGCAGTGCGCCGCCCACGGCAGCCCGGTGCTGGTGCGCCGCTGCGACGTGTCGATCCAGGCCGACTGCGAAACGCTGATCGCCGCGACGGTCGAACGCTTCGGCCGCATCGACACGCTGGTCAACAACGCCGGCATGTCGGCCCACGCGAAGCTGGAGGACACGCCGGACCTGGCCTGGACCGAACAGCTGATGCGCATCAACCACTGGGGCAGCGTGTGGTGCACGCATGCCGCCCTGCCGCAGCTGAAGGCCAGCCGCGGCCGCATCGTCGCGGTGTCCAGCCTGGCCGGGCTGGTCGGCGTGCCCGCGCGGACCGCCTACTGCGCCAGCAAGTTCGCGATGACCGGCTTCTTCGAGGCCCTGCGGACCGAACTCGACCCGCAGGGCGTCAGCGTGACGATCGCCTATCCCGGCTTGGTCGCCACCGAGATCCGCCGCCGCGGCTACGACGCCGCCGGCCGGCCGGCCGGCAAGAGCGGCCTGGACGAGCGCGGCGCGATGCCGGTCGACGAATGCGCGCGGCTCATCATCGACGGCATGGACCGGCGCCGGCGCGACGTGGTGATGAGCACCAAGGGCAAGCTCGGCCGCTGGCTGAAGCTGATCGCGCCGTCGCGGGTCGACGCGATGGCGCGCGCCGCGCTGAACCGCGAGTCCTCATGACGCCGTCGCATGCGGCGCTGGAGCCCTCGCCCTGGGTCCGGCGCTGGGCCGGACTGCTGCCACCGTCGGCCAGCGTGCTGGATGTCGCCTGCGGCTCGGGCCGGCACCTGCGCTGGCTGGCCGGCCTGGGACACCGCGTGACCGGCGTCGACCGCGACGCGGCGGCGCTCGCGGCGCTCGAGGGCCAGGGGGAACTGATCGTCGCCGACATCGAGGCCGGCCCCTGGCCCCTGGCCGGCCGCAGCTTCGACGCCGTCGTCGTCACCCACTACCTGTGGCGGCCGCTGCTGCCGGCGATCGTCGCCAGCGTCGCGCCCGGCGGGCTGCTGGTCTACGAGACCTTCGCGGCGGGCAATGCCAGCGTCGGCAAGCCGTCGAACCCGGACTTCCTGCTGCGGCCCGGCGAGCTGCTGGAGGCCGTGCGCTGCGCGCCGACCGACGACTGGCGCGTGCTGGGCTACGAGGACGGCTTCCTCGACGCGCCGCCGCGCTTCGTGCAGCGCATCGCCGCGCGGCGCGAAACGCTGTCGGCCGGGGCCGCACCACCGCGTTATCCCCTGTAGCCGCCCCGTCAGGCTGGTCCGGGCGGCTGGCTAAAATCGCCGCTTCAACAGGAACCCCCATGAAGCCCATCATTGGCAGCATCGTCGCGCTCGTCACGCCGATGCACGAGGACGGCAGCGTCGACTATCCGGCGCTGCGTCGACTGATCGACTGGCACGTCGCCGAGGGCACGGACTGCATCGGCATCGTCGGCACGACCGGCGAGTCGCCGACGGTCACACCCGACGAGCACTGCGAGATCATCCGCGCCGCGGTCGAGTACACGGCCGGGCGCGTGCCGGTGATGGCCGGCGCCGGCGCCAACTCGACGGCCGAGGCGATCGAGCTGAGCCGCTATGCCAAGAAGGTCGGCGCCGACTGCACGCTGCAGGTCGTGCCCTACTACAACAAGCCCACCCAGGAAGGCCAGTACCGGCACTTCAAGGCCATCGCCGAGGCGGTGGACATCCCGGTGGTGCTCTACAACGTGCCCGGTCGCACGGTGGCCGACATGCAGCACGAGACCGTGCTGCGGCTGGCCCAGGTGCCGGGCATCGTCGGCATCAAGGAAGCGACCGGCAACATCGACCGCGCAGCCTGGCTGATCAAGCAGGTGCCGAAGGGCTTTGCGGTCTATTCGGGCGACGACCCGACCGCGGTGGCGCTGATGCTGCTGGGCGGCCAGGGCAACGTCAGCGTGACGGCCAATGTCGCGCCGCGCGCGATGCACGAGCTGTGCGCGGCCGCCGTGGCCGGCGATGCGCGGCGCGCCGTCGAGATCCACATGCAGATGCTGCCGCTGCACAAGCAGCTGTTCTGCGAACCGAATCCCATCCCCGTCAAGTGGGCGCTGCAGCGCCTGGGCCGCTGCGGTGGCGCGCTGCGGCTGCCGCTGACGCCGCTCGGCGAGTCGCAGCAGCCGGCCGTCGAGCAGGCCCTGCGCGACGCCGGCCTGTTGTGAATCGACCCCTGCTGAACTCGTCCGGCGCTGCCGCGTCTCACCCGTGCCCCTGCCTGGCCGCGCTGCGGTCGGCATCGCCCGACCTTCGGAGTAGCTTCCCGTGAATTTCCCGCGTCTTCCCCTCCCGTCCCGCCTGCTGATGCTGGCCCTGGCCACCGGCCTGGCTTCCTGCTCGACGGTCAACAACGCGCTCCAGGGCGACAAGGTCGACTACAAGTCCAGCGCCTCGAAGTCCGTGTCGCTGGAGGTGCCGCCCGACCTGACCCAGCTCGCGCGCGACTCGCGCTACCAGCCGACCGGCGGCACGATCAGCGCGTCGACGCTGCAGCAGGCCGCGCCGGCGGGCGCTGCGGCCACCACGGCCGCGCCGGGGGCGGTGGCCGTCGCACCGGCCGTGGTCGGTGACGTGAAGCTCGAACGCGCCGGCAGCCAGCGCTGGCTGGTGACGAAGCAGACGCCGGAACAGCTGTGGCCGCAGTTGCAGGCCTTCTGGGCCGAGCGAGGTTTCCAGCTCGACGTCGAGCAGAAGGACACCGGCCTGATGGAGACCAACTGGAACGAGAACCGCGCCAAGCTGCCGCAGGACTTCATCCGCAACACCATCGGCAAGGTGTTCGAGAGCATCTACGACACCGGCGAGCGCGACCGCTTCCGCACACGCATCGAGCGCGCGCCCGACGGCGGCACCG
>CAZUUU010000173.1:7026-7271 GCA_964622685.1 uncultured Methylibium sp. | reverse complement strand
GGCCCTTCTGGCGGCCGAAGCCCTTGACCTCGGTCACGGTGAGCCCCGACACGCCGACCTCGGCGAGCGCCTCGCGCACTTCCTCGAGCTTGAACGGCTTGATGACGGCGGTGATCTGCTTCATGGCGGGCTCCGGAAGAGGAATCGACTGGGTCGAATTTAAGCACGGTTAAGCGCGGAATTTCGACGTGATCGGGTAGCGCCAGTCCTTGCCGAAGCTGCGATGCGTGATCCGGATGCCGACC
>CAZUUU010000173.1:0-7016 GCA_964622685.1 uncultured Methylibium sp. | reverse complement strand
GTCGCTTGTACTCGTTGATGCGGATCAGCCGCGTCACGCGCTCCACATCGGTGCGTGGGTAGCCGGCCGCTACGATCTCCTCGATGCCCTGGTCCTCTTCCATGTAGCGCTGCAGGATCGCGTCGAGGACCTCGTAGGGCGGCAAGCTGTCCTGGTCGGTCTGGTCGGGGCGCAGTTCGGCCGACGGCGGGCGCGTGATGATGCGCTCGGGGATCACCGGCATGGTGCCTTGCGCGTTGCGCCAGGCCGCCAGGCGGTAGACCAGCGTCTTCGCCACGTCCTTGATCACCGCGAAGCCGCCGGCCATGTCGCCGTAGAGCGTGCAGTAGCCGGTCGCCATCTCGCTCTTGTTGCCGGTCGTCAGCACGATGCGGCCGGTCTTGTTGGACAGGGCCATCAGCAGCGTGCCGCGCACGCGGGCCTGGATGTTCTCTTCGGTCGCGTCCTCGGGCAGCCCGGCGAACTCGGCCGCGAGGCTGGCCTTGAAGGCCTCGAACATCGGCGTGATCGAGATCTCGTCGTACTGGACGCCGAGGCGCCGCGCCATGTCGCGTGCGTCGATCCACGAGATGTCGGCGGTGTAGGGCGACGGCATCATCACCGCGCGCACCTGGCCGGCGCCGAGCGCGTCGACCGCGACCGCCAGCACCAGGGCCGAGTCGATGCCGCCCGACAGCCCGATGATCGCGCCGGGAAAACCGTTCTTGCCCAGGTAGTCGCGCACGCCGGTCACCAGTGCGCCCCAGGCCTGTGCCTCCAGCGACGGACTGGGAGCGACGAACCCGGTCACCGCACCCCCTTCGGTCACGTCGACCAGCAGCAGCTCCTCCGCAAAGCTCGCCGCGCGAGCCTGCACGCGGCCTTGGGCATCGACGGCGAAGGAGGCACCGTCGAACACCACCTCGTCCTGGCCGCCGACGAGATGGGCATAGATGAGCGGCAGGCCCGTCGCCCGGGCCCGCTCGGCCATCCGCTCCTCGCGCTCGCCGGCCTTGCCCAGGTGGAAAGGCGAGGCGTTGATCACCGCCAGCGCCTGTGCACCAGCCGCCTTCGCGGCCGCGGCAGGCTCGTCGAACCAGGCGTCCTCGCAGACCAGCAGGCCGAGCCGGAGCCCGTCGACGTCGACGACTACGGGCTCCAGGCCGGCATCGCGGCCCGACACGAAGTAGCGTCGCTCGTCGAACACCTGGTAGTTGGGGAGTTCGCGCTTGGCATAGGTCGCGACGATCCGGCCGTCGCGCAGCACCGAAGCGGCATTCACCCGCCGCTGCACGGCCAGCGAGCGCGTGCGAACATGCCCCTGCGCATCGATGGCCTGCGGGTGCCCGACCACCACCTGCAGGCCGGCCAGATCGGCCAGCGATGCGGCGCAGGCCTGCAGGGCCTCGTCGCAGGCCTGCATGAAGGCCGGACGCAGCAGCAGGTCCTCGGGCGGATAGCCGGTCAGCGACAGCTCGGGCGTGATCACGCAGCGTGCGCCGCGCGCGTGCGCCTCGCGGGCCAGGTCGGCGATGCACTTCGCGTTGCCGGCGAGATCGCCGACGACGGCGTTGAACTGGACAACGGCGAGCCTCGACGGGACAGCGGCAGGCATGAAGCAACAGAGTGATGCAGAGTTGGAGGATGGTAGCGCCGCCACCGGGAGCGCCGTGGCGCTGCACGCGCACGACGACCCCATGCGCATCGACGCCGCGGCCTGGGATGCGCTGCTCGAGGCCAGCCCGGCCCCCACTCCGTTCATGCGCCACGCCTACCTGGCGGCGCTGCACGAGTCCGGCAGCGCCGTCCCCGAGACCGGCTGGACGCCGCTCTTCCTGACGCTCGAGCAGGACGGCCGGCTCGCCGCCGCCTGCCCGCTCTACCTGAAGAGCCATTCCTACGGCGAGTACGTGTTCGACTGGGCCTGGGCCGACGCCTACGAACGCGCCGGACAGCGCTATTACCCCAAGCTGCTGGTCGCGGTGCCGTTCACGCCGGTGCCCGGGTCCCGTCTGCTGGTGCGCGATGCCGCGTCGCGCCAGGCGCTGCTGGGCGCGATGACCGCCTTCGCGCGGCAGCACCGGCTCTCGTCGGCGCACGCGCTCTTTCTCGACGACGAGGATGCGGCGATGGCGGAGTCGGCCGGCTGGATGATGCGCGGCACGGTGCAGTTCCACTGGCGCAACCGCGAGCCCGCGCCCTACGCGGACTTCGCCGACTTCCTGGCCAGCCTGCAGCGCGAGAAGCGCAAGAAGATCCAGCAGGAGCGCCGCTACGTGCGCGAGGCCGGCGTCGAGTTCGAAGTTCGCCTCGGGTCGCAGATCGAGCCCGCGGACTGGGACTTCTTCTACCGCTGCTACACCGCGACCTATCGGGCGCACCATTCGACGCCCTACCTGACGCGCGACTTCTTCGCCCGCATGGCCGCCACGATGGCCGACCACTGGCTGCTGTTCACGGCGCGCCGCGAAGGCCGCCCGATCGCCACCTCGCTGATCGCCCTCGATCCGTCGCGCGGCCAGGCCTACGGCCGCTACTGGGGGGCGCTCGAGTCGGTGAACTGCCTGCACTTCGAGGCCTGCTACTACCAGCCGCTGCAATGGTGCATCGCGCACGGCTATCGTCGCTTCGAGGGCGGCGCGCAGGGCGAGCACAAGATGGCCCGCGGCCTGATGCCGGTGCGCACCCGCTCGGCGCACTGGCTGCGCGACGGCGCCTTCGCCGGCGCCGTCGGCCGCTTTCTCGAGCGCGAAGGCGCCGGCGTCGAGGCCTACGTGAGCGAACTCGACGAGCGCAACCCCTTCAAGCCCGGTCCGCAGCCCTAGGGTTTGAAGTCGCCAGCCAGCGCCCGGACGAAGCGATCCGGCTGCAGGTACTTGCGCAGCGCGCCGTTGACCTGCTCCAGCGTCGCCGCCGCGATGGCCTCGTCGACGCGCTGCGACACCGCGAAGCTGCGCCCGAGCTTCAGGTTCGAGGCCAGGCCAGCGGCCAGGCGGTCATCCTGTGCCCTCGACAAGCGCCGCAGGCCCAGCACGCCGCGCTTGGCCCCCTCGAGCTCGGTCGCCGTGAAGCCGTCCTTCAGGGCCCGGGCCACTTCTTCCTGGAAGGCCGCCTCGACCTTGGCCCGGTTCTGCGGCGCGAAGATGGCGACGACGTGCCACACCGAGTTGCGCTCCTGCTGGCTCCACGAGACATAGCTCTGCACGCCGTAGGACAGGCCTTCCTTCTCGCGGATGCGCATCCACAGCCGCGAACTGCCGCCGCCGCCCAGCATGTGGTTCGCCAGCGTGAACAGCGGGTAGTCAGGATCGCTGTCCATCAGCGGCAGGGGCAGCGCCACCTCCATGTGGGCGTTCTGCTTGTCGGGCGTGGGCAGCAGCAGGCGCGTCGGTGGGGCCTCCACCAGCGGCGTCGGCACGCGCACATACGGCTCGGTGCTGCGCCAGCCGCCGAAGGCCGTCTCCAGCGCCTGCCGCAGCGCTGCCGGATCGAAGTCGCCGCTGGCGCCGAACTCGGCATGCGAGGCGCCGTAGAAGCGCCGGTGGAAGTCGCGCAGCTGCTCGGCCCGGGCGCTGCGGATGTCCTCGGCCACCTCGTCGAAGCTCTTGGCCTGGCGGGGATCGCCGCGCGGGTAGCGGTTCAGGTGGCGATCGACGGCGTTCGCCGCCACGGCCTCGGGCTCCTTGCGCTGCTGCTCGATGCCGGCGAGCGCCTGGTTGCGCTGCTCCTCCAGCACGTCGGGCGGGAACGAGGGCTCGCGCAGCAGTTCCCCGACCAGGGCCACGGCGGCGGGCAGCTGGTCGCGCTTGGAGACGAGCCGCACCGACACGCTGCCCAGCCCCGCCGACACGCTGAGCTCCGTCTGCAGCTGGTCGAGGCGGTCACGGATCTGCTGGCGGCCGAGCCGAGCCGTGCCCTCGTCCAGCATCGCAGCCACCAGCGACGGCGTTTCGCCCTGGTTGGCGAGGCTGCGCTCGTCGCCGTAGTGCAGGGTCAGGGTGGCGCTGGCCGCCTGGCCGCGCGTCGGCTTGGGCAACAGCGCGACCTTCATGCCGCTGGCCAGCGTGAAGGTCCGGGTCTTCGCGTCGATGTTCGCCGGCGAGGTGTCGAATGCCGCCACCGCTGCGGCGGCGGCCTGCGGCTTGAAGTCCTTGAACTGCGCCGCGACGTCGGTCGTCGCCGGCAGCGGCGCACGTTGCGGCTTGTCGGTCGGCACATAGGTCGCGAGCGTGCGGTTCGCGGCGAGCAGGCGCTCCTGCGCCACCCGCTGCACGTCGGCCAGCGACACGCTCCTGACGCGATCGCGCAGCAGGAAGAAGAGGCGCCAGTCGCCCTGCGCGACGGACTCGGACAAGGAGACACCCACGGTCTCGGGATTGGTGAAGGACTGCTCCCAGGCCTTGAGCCACTGCGTTCGCGCGCGCTCCAGCTCGTCGGCCTGGATCGGCTGCGCGGCCAGCGACTCCAGCGTCGCCAGCAACTCGGCACTGGCCGCGCCGGGGTCCTGCCCGGGCACCACCTCGGCCAGGAAGAGCAATGCGCCCGGATCGTGCAGGCCCAGCGCATAGGCGCCGACGCTGGCCGCGAGCCGCTTCTCCACCAGTCGCTTGTGCAGCCGGCCCGAGGGCGTGTCGCCCAGCAGCTGGGCCAGCAGTTCGACCGCCGCGTAGTCGGGGTGCGCGGCCGGCATCACGTGGTAGGCGCCGATGACCACCGGCGTGCCGCCGTTGCGGCGCAGGGTCACGCCGCGCTCGCCGTCCTGCACGGGGTCGATGGTGTAGAGCGCCGGCAGCTTGCGCCGGGGCTTGGGAATGCGCCCGAAGTACTGCTGCACCCACCCCAGCACGCGGGCCGCGTCGAACTGCCCGGAAATCACCAGCGTCGCGTTGTCCGGCTGGTAGTACTGGCGGTAGAAGGCCTGCAGCCGCGCGATGTCGACGTTCTCGACGTCGCTGCGCGCGCCGATCGTGCTCTTGCCGTAGTTGTGCCACTGGTACATCGCCGCCAGCGTCTGCTGGTAGAGGATGCGCGTCGGGCTGTTCTCGCCCATCTCCATCTCGTTGCGCACCACCGTCATCTCGGTGTCGAGGTCGCGCTTCGCGATGAAGCTGTTGACCATCGCGTCGGCGTGCCACGACAGGAACCAGCGCAGGTTGTCGTCGTTGGCCGCGAAGCTGGCGAAGTAGTTGGTGCGGTCGAAGGAGGTGCTGCCGTTGGCGTTGAGGCCGCGCTTCGTGAACTCGCCCCAGACGTTGCGGGTGGTCGGCGTGCCCTTGAAGATCAGGTGCTCCAGCAGGTGGGCCATGCCGGTCTCGCCGTAGTTCTCGTGCCGCGACCCGACCCGGTAGGTCAGGTTGACCGTGGTCGTCGGCTTGGAGTCGTCGGGGACCAGCAGCACCTGCAGGCCGTTGGCGAGGCGGTACTCGCCGATGCCCTCGACCGCGCCGATGGCGCTCACGCCCTTCGGCAGGGTCTGCGCCACCGACGGCGCCTGCACCAGGGCCAGCGCGCAGGCGCCGGCGAACAGCAGCTTCTTGATCATGGGGCGAGCCCGCGCGGGGCCTGGCAGGACGGTCCGGCAGTGTATGCAGCCGGTCCGGGGCCGCCGCCCCGTCGGGCTTTCAGGCCGCGGCGGCCTTGCGGTAGCTCTCGATGCCCGAGAGGATCTCCTGCCTGGCGGCCTCGGGGCCGTCCCAGCCCTGCACCTTGACCCACTTGCCGGCCTCGAGGTCCTTGTAGTGCTCGAAGAAGTGCTGGATCGCCTTGAGGCGCATCTGGTTGATGTCCTCGGGCTTCTTCCAGTGGTCGTAGATCGGCAGGATCTTGGTCGTCGGCACGGCCAGCAGCTTGGCGTCGCCGCCCGCCTCGTCTTCCATCTTGAGGATGCCGATGGGCCGGCAGGTCACCACCACGCCGGGCGTCAGCGGGAAGGGCGTGATCACCAGCACGTCGACCGGGTCGCCGTCGTCCGACAAGGTCTGCGGCACGTAACCGTAGTTGCAGGGATAGTGCATCGCCGTCGTCATGAAGCGATCGACGAACAGCGCGCCGCTCTGCTTGTCGACTTCGTACTTGATCGGGTCGGCATTCATCGGGATCTCGATGATCACGTTGAATTCTTCGGGCGCCTTGGCGCCGGGGGTCACGAGGTGCAGGCTCATCGCGGCTTTCGAGGATCGGGGGGAAACCCGAATTCTATGCAGGGCACTGTCGCGGACCTGACCACTTGCACCACGATCGCCGCCGACGAGCCCGGAAACGTGCAGTCCGCACCGCTGGAAAACACCATGCGTTCCGCGTTGCGGCATCGGGGTCCATCCCTTAGCATGCGCCGGCTACCCGGCCGGGCCGCCGGTGCCTGTCACCCGAGCCCCACGAGAACCGCGGAGCGTCCCCTCATCGAGGACCCTTAACGAGGTAGGAGATCCCCTTCATGTCCAGTTCCATGGCGCTCGTTTTCGCGCTGATCTGCGGCCTCGCGGCCGTCGTCTACGGCTTCGTCCAGCGCAGCTGGATCCTCAAGCAGGACGCGGGCAATGCCCGCATGCAGGAGATCGCCGCCGCCATCCAGCAAGGCGCGGCCGCCTACCTCGCGCGCCAGTACCGGACGATCGCGATCGTCGGCGTGATCCTCACGATCCTGATCGGCTACTTCATCGACCTGTCGACGGCAGTGGCCTTCGTGGTCGGCGCGGTGCTGTCCGGGGCCTGCGGCTTCATCGGCATGAACGTCTCGGTCAAGGCCAACGTGCGCACCGCGCAGGCGGCGACCAAGGGCATGCGCGAGGCGCTCGACGTTGCCTTCAAGGGCGGCGCGATCACCGGCATGCTGGTGGTCGGCCTGGGCCTGCTGGGCGTCGGCATCGTGTTCTGGTTCCTGACGGCCAACGGCCAGATCACGCCGGTCAGCGGCCTGGCGCCGGCCCTGAAGCCGCTGCTGGGCTTTGCCTTCGGCGCCTCGCTGATCTCGATCTTCGCGCGCCTGGGCGGCGGCATCTTCACCAAGGGCGCCGACGTCGGCGCCGACCTGGTCGGCA
>CAZUUU010000172.1:0-7286 GCA_964622685.1 uncultured Methylibium sp. | reverse complement strand
GAGGTCGATGCGGTCTACGGCATCCCGCCGACGGTCGCGATCGAGCAGCGGCTGTCGCGCGGCGGCCGCAAGAGCACGGTCGCGACGACCACCGAGGTCTACCACTTCCTGCGCCTGCTCTACGTCAAGCTCGGCACCCAGTACTGTCCCAAGTGCACCGAGGACGCCAGCGTCGCCGTGCGGCCGCAGACGCCGGAGTCCATCGCCGCGCAGCTGGTGCGCGACCACAAGGGCCAGCACATCGGCCTGCTGGCGCCGCTGGTCGTCAACCGCAAGGGCGTCTACACCGACCTGGCGAAATGGGCCGCGCAGCGCGGCCACACCCATCTGCGCGTCGACGGCGAATTCGTCAAGACCTCGCCCTGGCCGCGGCTGGATCGCTTCAAGGAGCACACGCTCGAACTGCCGGTCGGCGACCTGGTCGTCAGCGCCGACAACGAGGTCGAGCTGCGCGCGCTGCTCGCCAGGACGCTGGAACTCGGCAAGGGCGTCGTCCACCTGCTGAGCCCGCTCGACGGCCTGCAGGGCGCGATGGTGGCCGGTGCGGCCACGCACCGCATCGGCCGCGTCAAGGTGTTCTCGACCAAGCGCGCCTGCCCGGCCTGCGGCACCAGCTACCCCGAGCTGGACCCGCGCATGTTCTCGTACAACAGCAAGCACGGCTGGTGCACCGACTGCGTGGGCACCGGCCTCACGTTGACCCGCGAGCAGCGCAAGGCGCTCGACGATTCGGTGCGCGACGACGACCACGGCGGTCGCGAGAAGACCTTCGCCGAGCCGGAGATCGAGGACGTGGTCGATGCGCCCTGCGGCAGCTGCCATGGCGCGCGGCTGAACAAGGCCTCGCTGGCGGTGCGCTTCGGCCACGCGGCCGACGGCGAACAGTCGATCGCCGCCGTCGCAGCCAAGGCCGTCAACGAGGCGCGCCGCTGGATCGAGGCGCAGAAGCTCGACGGCCGCGAGGCCACGATCGCGCGCGACGTGATCGCCGAGATCAAGTCGCGCCTGAGCTTCCTGGAACAGGTGGGCCTCGGCTACCTGACGCTGGACCGCGCGGCGCCCACGCTGAGCGGCGGCGAGGCGCAGCGCATCCGCCTCGCGGCGCAGCTGGGGAGCAACCTGCAGGGCGTCTGCTACGTGCTCGACGAGCCGACGATCGGCCTGCACCCGCGCGACAACAAGGTGCTGCTCGATGCCTTGCACCTGCTGGGCAGCCAGGGCAACACGCTGGTGGTGGTGGAGCACGACGAGGACACGATCCGCCGTGCCGAGCACATCATCGACATCGGCCCCGGCGCCGGCAAGCGCGGCGGCCGGCTGGTGGCCGAGGGCACGGCGGCCGACCTGCTGCGCGCGCCGGACTCGCTGACCGGCCGGCTGCTCGAGCACCCGATGCGCCATCCGCTGCAGCCGCGCCGCGCGGTCGGCCAGGACGCGGCCTGGCTCACGCTGCGCGGCGCGACGCTGCACAACCTGCGCCAGCTGGACGTCGGTGTGCCCGTCAACCGCCTGGTCGCGGTCACCGGCGTCAGCGGTTCCGGCAAGAGCACGGTGGCGCGCGACGTGCTGCTGGCGAACGTGCAGCAGGTCGCGCCGATGAAGCTGACCAAGGCCGGGCGCGACGCGCTGGCCGCCGGCAGGACGCCGGCCTGGATCGCCTGCGATGCGCTCGAAGGCTTCGCGCCCATCGACCGCGTGCTGGAGGTCGACCAGACGCCGATCGGCAAGACGCCGCGTTCCTGCCCCGCCACCTACATCGGCTTCTGGGACACGATCCGCAAGCTCTACACCGAGACGCTGGAGGCCAGGGCGCGCGGCTACGCGGCCGGGCGCTTCAGCTTCAACACCGGCGAGGGGCGCTGCCCCGGCTGCGAGGGCCAGGGCCTGCGCACCATCGAGATGGCCTTCCTGCCGGACGTCAAGGTGCCCTGCGACCTGTGCCACGGCGCGCGCTTCAACCCCGAGACCCTGGCCGTCACCTGGCGCGGCAAGAGCATCGGCGACGTGCTGCAGATGGAGGTCGACGAGGCGGTCGAGTTCTTCGCGTCGATGCCCAGCATCGCGCACCCGCTGCAACTGCTGAAGGACGTGGGCCTGGGCTATTTGACGCTGGGGCAACCCTCACCGACGCTGAGCGGCGGCGAGGCGCAGCGCATCAAGCTCGTCACCGAACTCAGCAAGGTGCGCGACGACGTCACGCGCCGCGGCCAGAAGCCGCCGCACACGCTCTACGTGCTGGACGAACCCACGGTCGGCCTGCACATGGCCGACGTCGAGAAGCTGATCCGCGTGCTGCACCGCCTGGTCGACGGCGGCCACAGCGTGGTGGTGATCGAGCACGACCTCGACGTGATCGCCGAAGCAGACTGGGTGGTCGATCTGGGACCCGAGGGCGGCGCCGGTGGTGGCAAGGTCGTCGCGGCCGGCACGCCCGAGCAGGTGGTCGCCGCCGGCACGCACACCGGGGTCGCGCTGGCGCCGGTGCTGGCGCGTCGCTGAACCAGCCCAGCGCTTGGCCCGATGACCACGACGCCCGACGACCCGCGCTTTGCCCAGGCCAAGGCCGACTTCGTCGACGGCCTGGCGCAGCTGGAGGCCGGCCGGCCGGAGGCGGCGGAGCGCTGCTTCAGCGCGTCGCTGCGGGGCGTGCCGGGGCGCGTGTCGACGCTCGTCAACCTGGCGGCCGTGCGCCTGCTGCTGGCCCGTCCGTCCGAGGCCCTGGAGAGCGCGCGCCAGGCCCTGCACGGCGAGCCCGACAACGTCGACGCGCTACTGCACCAGGCCACGGCGCTGGCGCTGCTGGGTCGTCACGAGGCCGCGCGCCGCGGCTTCGAGCGGCTGCTGGCCGTCGACGACCGCCACGTCGCCGCCTGGGCGCGGCTGGCCGAGACCTACAAGGCGCTGGGTCGGCACGACGACGCGCGGCGCGCGTACGCACGCGCGCTGGCGCTCGACGCCGAGCAACCCGAGGTCTGGACCCGCCAGGGCGACCTGCTGCGCGAAGCCGGCCGCCACGAAGAGGCGGCGCAGGCCTTCCGCGAGGCGCTGGCGCGCGGCGGCGATGCGACGCTGAACGGCTACTACCTCGCGTCGGTGACCGGCGACGGCCCGCCGCCCACGGCGCCCGCTGCCTACGTGCGCGGCCTCTTCGACGGCTACGCCGACGACTTCGACCAGCACCTGCGCGGCCTGCTGGGCTACGAGGCGCCCGAGCGCCTGGCGCGCCGGCTCGCCGCCCACGCGCCCTTCGCATCGGCGCTCGACCTGGGCTGCGGCACCGGCCTGTGCGGACCGCTGCTGCGCCCGCTGGCGCGCCGCCTGGTCGGCGTCGACCTGTCGGGCCCGATGCTGGAGAAGGCGCGCGCGCTGGGCGTCTACGACGAGCTGCTGCAGGCCGACCTGCTGGAGGCGCTGGCGAGAGACGGCGGGCCGCATGACCTGGTGGTCGCGGCTGACGTCTTCATCTACGTCGGCGAGCTGGCGCCGGTGTTCGCCGCGGTGCGCGCCGCCACGTCGCCGGGTGCGCTGTTCGCCTTCACCGCCGAGCCGTCCGGCGACCCGCAGCAGGGAGTGCAGCTGCTGCCCAGCCTGCGCTACGCGCACACGCCGGACTACATCGCCGGGCTGGCCGCGGCGCAGGGCTTCGAGGTGGTGGCGCTGGGGCGCGAGACCATCCGCAACGAGCAGCGGCGGGCGGTCGAGGGGCTCTACGCGGTGCTGCGGCGGCGCTAGGGTCAACGGGCCCTATTCATCCCACGGCGGAGTCGCGCCGCCGTATCGGTCGACGAGGAAGTCGACAAGCAAGCGCAGCGCCAGCGGCTGGTGATGGCGCGACAGGAACACGGCGTGAACGCCGAGCGTGTCGGGCTCGTAGGCCGGCAGGATCCTCTCGAGCCTGCCTTCCCGCAAGTCCTTGCCGACGAAGTAGGTCGGCAGGATGCCGATGCCACCGCCGGCCAGGACGGCACGGCACAGCACGGCGGTCTCGTTCGTCGAGAATCGCTCGACCACGGGAACCTCGATCGCCTTGCCGGCATGCGTGAAGCGGTAGTGGGTCACGCTGACGAGCGAGTGGGACAGGCAGCGATGCGACAACAGCGCATCGGGCGTTTGCGGTCGGCCGTGACGCTCGAGGTAGCTGGGCGCCGCACACAGCACCGAGCGGCACACCGCCAGTTGCCGCGCGATCAGCCCGGGCTCCAGCCGGTTCGTGATCCGCACCGCCAGGTCGATGCGCTCTGCCGTCAGATCCACGCTGCGATCGGCCGCCACCAGCGAGAAGTCGACCAAGGGGTGGGCATGCTGGAACTCCATCAGGGCAGCCGTCAGCTGGGCTTCGGCGAAGGACGGTGCGCAGGCGATGCGAAGCCGTCCGGCCGGCTGACGACGGGCCGAGCCGGCCAGCTGCTCCAGGTCCTCCGCCATCTCCAGCAGTTGTCGGCCCGACACCACGGCGGACTCGCCCGCTTCGGTCAGACCGATGCGCCGCGTGGTCCGGTGCAACAGACGGGCGCCGAGCCAGTTCTCCAGGGCCGCGAGGTAGCGGCTGACCATCGCGGTCGACATCTCCAGATGCTCCGCGGCCCGGGTCAGGCTGCCGTGGTCGACCACGGTGAGGAACACGCGCGTGGCTGTCAGTCGGTCCATGGAGGGGCGTCCTCGAAACCTCGGTACATCGATATACGCAACAGTACATCAACTGACCTGATGTTTATCAACTGCAGTGCACTGAATAGAGTTTCGGCATTCCGACTACTTCCTGAGGAGTTCCACGTGATGCTTTCCCTTCAGCTCGTTCGCCGGGTGCTCCCGCTTCTGGCCTTGGGCGTGGTCGCCGCCGAGGGCGCGTCGGCACAGGTCGTGGCGCCGCTGTCCGTGAAGGTCTACAACGCCGACGCGAACAGCTTTCACGTGAACGCCGTGGTCGTCAGCGGCAAGTCGGAAGCGATGGTGATCGACACCGGCTTCACGCGTGCCGACGCGCTGCGCGTGGCGGCCAACGTGCTGGACAGCGGCAAGGTGCTGAAGACCATCTTCATCAGCAATGCCGATCCCGACTTCTATTTCGGCGCCGAAACGCTCAAGGAGCTGTTCCCGCAGGCGCGCGTGGTCACCACGCCGGCCGTGCGCGAGAAGATCCAGGCCAAGCTGGCCGGCAAGCTGGCGTTCTGGGGTCCGAAGATGGGCGCCAACGCGCCCAAGGCGCCGATCGTTCCCGAGGCCATCGAGGGCCGCACGCTGAGCGTGGACGGCGAGACCGTCGAGGTCCGCGGGACCACCGGCGAGCTGGCGCACCGGCCCTACGTGTGGATCCCGTCGATCAAGGCCATCGTCGGCAACATCGCCGTGTTCGGCAACTTGCATGTCTGGACCGCCGACACGCAGAAGCCGAGCGAGCGCCAGGCCTGGCTCGCCCAGCTCGACGAGATGCAGGCGCTGCGCCCCGCCTTGGTGGTGCCGGGCCACATGGCGGCCGGCACGGCGCTGGACGACAGTGCCATCCGCTACACGCGCGACTACCTGCAGCGGTTCGAGGCCGAGCTGCCGAAGGCCAGGAACGCGGCCGAACTGATCGCCCTGCTGCAGAAGACCTATCCGCAGGCGGGCCTGGGCATCGCGCTGGACATCGGAGCCAAGGTCAACAAGGGCGAGATGAAGTGGTAGTCCGCTGATGCGGTGGCTGCGGGACGACGGGCAGCCCGGACCGCCGGCTGCCTTTCATGGTCGAGCTTCAACCTGGCCCCGCCATCCGCACCTTCCGCGCCGCTTCCTCGGCCCGCGCGTCGTCGATCTCGCGCAGCACGCCGCCCAGTTCCACCGGCCCCGTCGGCCCCTCGTGCCGGCCGGTCAATGCGCTGTCGACCCGCAGCAGCCCGCGCTCGTACAGCGCCCAGATCTCCGGCCCGTACTGCGTGGCCAGCAGCGCCGGCGCAAAGCGGCCGAAGAAGTCGCGCAGGTTGTCCACGTCGCGCAGCAGCATGCGTTTCGCGTGGTTGTTGCCGGCAACGTCCACCGCCTACAGCAGATCAATGATCACCGGGCCGGGCACGCTGCCGTCGGGGCCTTCGTGCACGCCGAGCAGGATGTTGAACTCCGACAGGTCGCCGTGCACGACGCCGGCGCACAGCATGCGCAGCACCTCGCCCAGCAGCGTCGCGTGGTGGGCCAGGGCCTCCTCGGGCGTGAAGCTGCAGTCGTTGAGGCGCGGTGCGGCATCGCCCAGCGCGTCGGTCACCAGCTCCATCAGCAGCACGCCCTCGAAGAAGTTGTGCGGCTTGGGCACGCGCACGCCGGCGGCGGCCAGGCGGTAGAGGGCGTCGACCTCGGCGCTCTGCCACGCGGCCTCGGTGGCCTGGCGGCCGTAGCGCGTGCCCTTGGCCATCGCGCGGGCCTGGCGGCTGTTCTTGACCTTGCGGTTCTCGGTGTAGTCCACCGCCTGGCGGAAGCTGCGCGCGTTGGCCTCCTTGTAGACCTTGGCGCAGCGTGTCTCGCCGCCGCAGCGCACCACGTAGACCTCGGCCTCCTTGCCGCTCATCAGCTGGCGGACCACGGTGTCGATCAGGCCTTCGTCGATCAGGGCTTGCAGTCGCGGGGGTGCTTTCATCGGCGGATTGTCCGCGGTCACCCGCCGGGCGGCCGCGGCGACCCGGGTCGGCGGGTCAGCCCTCGATCAGGCTCACGTGCGCGGCCACGACGCGCCAGCCTTCGGGAAAGCGCACCCAGGTCTGGCTCTGGCGGCCGATCTTCGTGCTGCCGTCGCGGCGGAACTCGGTCATCGCGGTGGCGAAGTCGCGGCCGTAGGTGGTGATGACGGTCTGCGCCAGCCGCCGCGCCAGGCCCTGCGGCGAGCGCGCCATGCGAAAGGCGCGGATCGCCTCGATGCCGACCAGGTTCTCGGCGGTGCCGTAGCGCACGGTGTGGGCGCTGGGCCAGAACAGCTCGTCCAGCACCTCGACCTTGTTGTGGACCAGCGCGTCCTCGTAGCGTGCGAACACGGCCTTGGCTTCGGCCAGGACCTCGGGGCGGTTGATCTCCATGGCCATCGCTTCCTTCAGGCGAGATTCGCGACCGGCGCGGCCGCGACGCCCCTCGATTCCAGCACGGCGGCGACGCGCAGCGCGTGGTCCTCGCGCCAGGGCGCGGCGATGAGCTGCAGCGCGATCGGCAGCTGCGGCTGCGCGGGGCTGGAGCCCCACACCGGCACCGCGCACACCGGCAGGCCGATGCACGAGATCGGCTGCGTCAGCAGACCCAGGCTGGGCCGCATCGGCAGGCGCTGGCCGTGG
>CAZUUU010000171.1:0-7315 GCA_964622685.1 uncultured Methylibium sp. | reverse complement strand
ATCAACGTCGACCAGAGCCCGATCGGCCGCACGCCGCGCAGCAACCCGGCCACCTACACGGGCCTGTTCACGCCGATCCGCGAGCTGTTCGCCGAGGTGCCGGCGGCGCGCGAGCGCGGCTACGGGCCGGGGCGCTTCAGCTTCAACGTGCCCGGCGGGCGCTGCGAGGCCTGCCAGGGCGACGGCGTGCTCAAGGTCGAGATGCACTTCCTGCCCGACGTCTACGTGCCCTGCGACACCTGCCGCGGCGCGCGCTACAACCGCGAGACGCTCGAGATCCTCTACAAGGGCAAGAACATCACCGAGGTGCTGATGCTCACGGTCGAGGACGCGCACGCCTACTTCAGCGCCGTGCCGACCATCGCGCGCAAGCTGCAGACCCTGCTGGACGTGGGCCTGGGCTACATCACGCTGGGCCAGAGCGCGACGACGCTGTCGGGCGGCGAGGCGCAGCGCGTGAAGCTGGCACTCGAGCTGAGCAAGCGCGACACCGGCCGCACGCTCTACATCCTGGACGAGCCGACCACCGGCCTGCACTTCGCCGACATCGCGCTGCTGCTGAAGGTCCTGCACCAGCTGCGCGACGCCGGCAACACGGTGGTCGTGATCGAGCACAACCTCGACGTCATCAAGACCGCCGACTGGCTCATCGACATGGGCCCCGAGGGTGGGGCCGGCGGCGGCCAGGTGGTGGCGGTCGGGACGCCGGAGGCCGTGGCCGCCAACGCGGCGAGCCACACCGGGCGTTATCTGAAGCCGCTGCTCAGCGCCTGAGTCTGCCGGCCCCGCCGCCGGTAAGGATCTGCCGCGCTGGCTAGACTGACCCGCACGAGGAGACCCCATGAGCCCCAGCATCGACTACTACTTCGCCCCGCAGTCGCCCTACACCTACCTCGGCCACCTGCGCTTCTGGGACATCGCGCGCAAGGCCGGCGCGGCGATCCGCGTGATGCCGGTGGACCTGGGCGGCAAGGTCTTCCCGGTCTCCGGCGGGCTGCCGCTGGGCAAGCGCCCGCCGCAGCGTCTGGCCTACCGGCTCGTCGAGCTCAAGCGCTTCAGCGAGTGGCTGCACGTGCCGCTGAACCTGCAGCCCAAGTACTTCCCGGTCAGCGGCGACGACGCGGCGCGGCTGATCATCGCCGTCGACCTGCACGACGGCGCCGACGCCGCGATGGCGCTGACCGACAGCATCCTGCGCGCGGTCTGGGCCCAGGATCGCAACATCGCCGACGAGGCGGTGCTGGCCGCGCTGCTGCACGAGCGCGAGTTGCCGGCCGCGCGCCTGGAGGCCGCCCACAGCCAGGCGGTGCACGAGCGCTACGAGGCCGACACGCAGGCGGCGATCGACGCCGGCGTGTTCGGCGCGCCGAGCTACGTGGTCGACGGCGAGATCTTCTGGGGCCAGGACCGGCTCGACTTCCTGGCACGCCGCTTGAAGGTGGGCTGAGCGTGCCGCGGCTGCGCGCACTCGTCCTGGGCCTGTGGCTGGCCGCCGGCGGCGGCGTCCTGGCGGCCGAACCGGCGCGCTACGAGGGCCCGCTGTTCGACGCCCACCTGCACTACAACGACGAGGCCCGGGAGGCGCATCCGCTGACCGACGTGCTGGGCCGCATGCAGCGCAGCGGCGTGCGGGCCATCGCCGCCAACAGCCGGCCGAACGAGGGCACGCGCGCGCTGGCGGAGGCGCGCGAGCAGGCGGCCGCGGCCGGCGTCACGGTCGTGCCCTTCGTGCGGCTGTACCGCAACCGCAACGACTACGTGACCTGGCACCTCGACCCGGGCATCGTCACGATGGTCGAGTCCGAGCTGGCGCGCGGCACCGCGGCCGGGCCCTACCGCGGCCTGGGCGAGTTCCACCTCTACGACAGCGCCTTCGCCGACAACCCGACCGCGCGCGCGCTGATGCGCCTGGCCGAGGCGCGCGGCCTGGTGGTCCTGGCGCACTGCGACGACGTCGCGATCGAGAAGCTGCTGGCGCACGCGCCGAAGGCCCGGCTGATCTGGGCGCACACCGGCATCGGCGGCGTGCCGGCGGCCCGCGTGCGCGAGCTGCTGCAACGCCACCCCTCGCTGGTCGGCGAGCTGTCCTACCGGCCGGGCCTGACCGACGACGGCCGTCTCGCGGCCGAGTGGCGGCAGCTCTTCACCGACTTCCCGCATCGCTTCGTGGTCGGCTCCGACACCTGGGTCAACGGGCGCTGGCAGCAGTACGAGGCCTTGATGGACGAGGCGCGCCGCTGGCTCGGCGAGCTGCCCGCGCCGCTGGCACGCCGCATCGGCTGGGACAACGGCGCGGCGCTGTTCGGGCTGCCGGCGCCATCGGTGCGCTGATCGACGCACCAGCGGCACACACGGCGGCGACAATGGTCGCCGCACCATGAGTTTTCCCCTGCACTCGCGAGAAGCCGAACGGCTGGCACTGCTGCGCGAGCTCGACCTGTTCGACGCCGCGGCGCCGCAGCCCGGCCTGGACGCGATCGCCGCCGGCGCGGCACGGCTGACCGGCGTGCCGGTCGCGCTGGTGACCCTGGTCGGCGCCGACGAGCAGCGCGTGCTGGCCCGCTATGGCGTCGACCTGAAGAGCACGCCGCGCGCCCACGCCTTCTGTGCGCACACCATCCTGGGTGACACCCTGGTCGAGGTGCCCGACCTGCTCCGCGATGCGCGCTTCCGCGACAACCCGCAGGTCGCCGGCAGGCCGCACGTGCGCTTCTACGCCGGCCAGCCATTGGCGATCGACGGGCTGGCGGTCGGCTCGCTGTGCCTGCTGGACGTGAAGCCGCGCGAACTGAGCGACGACGACCGCGAGGCGCTCGCGCAGCTCGGGCGCGCCGCGGTCGAGCTGCTGCTGTCGCGCCAGCGGCTGCGCGACGTCGAGCGCGAGCGCGGCCGCCTGGTCGACTTCGCGCGCGCCGGCGGCGACTGGATGTGGGAGAGCGATGCCGAGCACCGCTACTGCTGGATCTCCGACGCCTTCGAGGCCGCCACCGGCATCAGCACGGCCGAACAAGTCGGCCGCGCGATCACGGACGCCGAGTTGCTGGACGCCGACGGCATGCCGCGCGTGCCGGCGCTGCGCTACCGCGAGCTGCTCGATCGTCAGCAGCCGTTCGCGCGCGTCGTCACGCCCAAGCCGACGCCGCGCGGCGTGCGCCTGCTGTCGCGCAGCGCGGTGCCGGTGTTCGATGCCGGCGGCCGCTTTGCCGGCTACCGCGGCACGGTGCGCGACGTGACGGCGGTCATCACCGCCGCGGCCGAGGCGCGCCGCAGCGCACTGACGCTGCGCCAGCTGGCCGAGCAGGTCCCCGGCGTGCTGTTCATCTTCGAGCAACGGCCCGACGGCAGCGCGGCCTATCCCTTCGTCAGCGACGGGGCCGAGCGCCACTTCGGCATGCCGGCGGCCCTGCTGCAGGCCGATGCCGACGCCTTCTTCTCGCGCGTGCATCCCCAGGACCTGCCGGGCCTGGTGCAGGCGGTCGGCAGCGCGGCCGGACGCCTGACGCCGCTGGAGCACACCTACCGGCTGCAGCCGCCGGACGGCTCGCTGCGCTGGGTCGAGACGCGCGCCGCGCCGACCCGCCTGCCCGAAGGCGGCACGCTGTGGCACGGCTTCACCGCCGACGTCAGCGCGCGCCGCGCCGCCGAGGAGGCGCTGCAGGCGCACGAGGAGCGCTGGCAGATGGCCGCCGACGCGGCCGGCATCGGCATCGCGCAGCTGACGCTGGCCGACGGGCTCGTGCGCTTCGACCAACGGGCCTGCGCGAACCACGGCCTGAGCTATCCGCAGCCGCAGTTCACGCTGGCCGACTGGGTGGCGCAGATCGATCCGACGGATCGTGATGCCGCCCGCGTCGGGCTCGGGCGTGCGATGCAGGACGGCGCGCCGTTCGAGGGCCGCTACCGCATCCGCCGGCCCGACGGCAGCCTGCGCTGGCTCGAGTTCCTGGTCCGGGCCACGCACGACGAGGCCGGCAGCACGACCGGCGTCATCGGCATCTGCCGCGACGTGCACGAGCAGCAGATCGCCGCCGAGCTGCAGCGCGGCAAGCAGGAGGCCGAGCGCGCCAGCCGGGCCAAGAGCGACTTCCTGTCACGCGTCAGCCACGAGCTGCGCACGCCGCTCAATGGCATCCTGGGCTTTGCGCAGCTGATGGCGCTGGACCGCGAGCATGCCTTGACCGGTGCGCAGGCCCAGCGCCTGGCCAGCGTGCAGCGGGCCGGCCGCCACCTGCTGGACCTGATCAACGACGTGCTCGAGCTCAGCCGCATCGAGAGCAGCGTGCAGGCGGTGCAGGCGGTCCCGGTCGAGGTGGACGCCGCCCTGCGCGCCGGGCTGCAGCTGGTGCAGCCGCTGGCCGCGGCGCGCGCGGTGGCGCTGCGTGCGGCGGCGCCGAGCGGCGCCTGGGTGCGCGGCGACGCGCGGGCGGTCGAGCAGGTGCTGGTGAACCTGCTGTCCAACGCGATCAAGTACAGCCCGGAGGGCAGCCCGGTCGCGATCGAGGTCGAAGCCCTGAGCGACGAGGTCGCGATCCATGTGCACGATCACGGCGCCGGCCTCAGCGCCGAGCAGCAGTCGCGGCTGTTCCAGCCCTTCGACCGGCTCGGCGCCGAGCAGCGGCGCATCGAAGGCAGCGGCCTGGGCCTGGTGATCGCGCGCCAGCTGGCCGAGCTGATGGACGGCCGCATCGACGTCCGCAGCCGGCCCGGCAGCGGGTCGACCTTCAGCCTGCGGCTGGCGGCGACCGCGCCGCCCGAGCCGGCACCGCCGCGACCGGCCGAGGCCGGGGAGCGCGTCTCGATCGACAGCGGCCCGCGCAGCGATGCGCCGCGGCGCGTCGTCTACATCGAGGACGAGCCGCTCAACCAGATGCTGCTGCAGGAGGTGTTCCGCGCGCGCCCGGCCTGGCGGCTGCATGTCGCCGACGACGGCGCGAGCGGCCTGCGCCAGGTGCGCGAACTGGCGCCCGACCTGGTGCTGGTCGACATGAACCTGCCCGACACCAACGGCCTGGCGCTGGTCGCCGCGCTGCGTGCCGACCCGGCGACGCGCGGGCTGCGCTGCATCGCGCTGTCGGCCGACGCGATGGAGTCGCAGATCGCCGCGGCGCGCACGGCCGGCTTCGACGACTACTGGACCAAGCCGATCGACATCGGGCGCGTGCTGGCCCAGCTCGACGGCCTGCTCGGCGCCGACTGATCCCGGGCGGCCCCAAAAGAAAAGCCCGGCGGCGCCGGGCTTCACTCGATGCTCGTCGGCCCCGCGGGGCCGATCGCTCAGCACCTCAAGGGATCACTTGAGGTGGGCGTTGATCATCTTCGTCATCTCGAACATGTCGGCCTTGGCCTTGCCGAAGATCTCCTTCAGCTTGGCGTCAGCGTTGATGACGCGGCGCTGCACGGCGTCCTGCAGCTTGTTCTTCTTGATGTACTCCCAGACCTTCTTGGTCACGTCGGTGCGCGGCAGCGGGGCGCTGCCCACGATCGCGGCCAGCGCGGCGCTGGGGGTCATCGCCTTCATGAACGCGGCGTTCGGCGTGCGCTTCTTGGCCGGGGCCTTCTTGGCGGCCGCCTTCTTGGCCGGCGCCGCCTTCTTGGCCGGGGCCTTCTTCGCCGGCGCCTTCTTGGCCGCCGCCTTCTTGGCCGGCGCCGCCTTCTTGGCCGGGGCCTTCTTGGCCGGAGCCTTCTTTGCCACCTTTTTGGCGGCCTTCTTCGCAGTTGCCATTTGAATCACTCCATCAAGAGTTGTTGATGTGCCGGGTCCCGGGCGACAGCCACATGGACTCTCTTTCTCACAGTGACCCTGCGGCGCGAATGGTACTGCGCAGGTGCTGCATTGAGAAGCAGTTTCTCCATGGAAATCACGCCGGCGCGCGTCTTCGCGCACCCGGTGTCGCTGCAAGGCATCACCCGCGGCGGCGAAAAGCATGCCCCTGACGCGATTGCTGGCAATTTGATTGTGTGCAATAGGATTGCTGAAAACCGCTACAGTGCCGTCATGGCCACGACCCGCGCCCCTGCCCGACCCGCCGCCCGAACCCCGGCCCGCCCGGCGGCGCGGCACGCCGGGCCGTCGCTGCGGCTCGATGCCCAGGTGTGCTTCGCGCTGTACTCGACCTCCCTGGCGATGACCAAGCGCTACCGGCCGATGCTCGACGCGCTGGGGCTGACCTACCCGCAGTACCTGGTGATGCTGGCGCTGTGGGAAGAAGACGGCCTCAGCGTCTCGGCGCTCGGCGACCGCCTCTTCCTCGACTCCGGCACGCTGACGCCGCTGCTCAAGCGGCTGGAGGCGGCCCGCCTGCTGCTGCGCCAGCGCGCGCCCGACGACGAGCGCCGCGTCGTCGTCAGCCTGACCCCGGCCGGCCGCGCGCTGCGCCGTCGCGCCCTCGGCATCCCGGCGATGCTGGCCGGCGCGACCGGCTGCGCGCTCGACGAGCTGGCGGCGCTGACCCACGCGCTGCAGGGCCTGCGCGACGCGCTCGCCGCGCCCGATTCCGATCCCCCCGCTGCGGCCTGAACGGCCGCGACCCTTCCCACCCCACGAAAGGAAAGACGATGAACAAGATCGAGAAGGTCCTCTACCGCGCCCAGGCCACCGCGACCGGCGGCCGCGAAGGCACCGCCAGGTCCTCGGACGGCGTGCTCGACGCGAAGCTGACGACGCCCAAGGAACTGGGCGGCAACGGCGCCGTCGGCACCAACCCCGAACAGCTGTTCGCGGCCGGCTACTCGGCCTGCTTCCTCGGCGCGATGAAGTTCGTCGCCGGGCAGAAGAAGATCGCCCTGCCGGCCGAGACCAGCATCACCGGCAAGGTCGGCATCGGCCAGATCCCGCAGGGCTTCGGCATCGAGGTCGACCTCGCGATCGACATCCCCGGCATGGACAAGGCCCAGGCCCAGCAGCTCGTCGACGCCGCCCACCAGGTCTGCCCGTACTCGAACGCGACCCGCGGGAACATCGAAGTTCGCTTGAGCGTGATCTGAGCGTCCGGCGGGCGCCTCAGCCCGCCAGGCGCCGCGCCGGCCCGCGACCCGCGGCCGGCGCGGTGCGCAGACTCCAGACCATGGTCACGGCCAGGATCGCGACGACCACGCCGAGCGACACCAGCACCGGGATCTTGATGACGTCGATCAGCAGCATCTTGCTGCCGATGAAGACCAGCACCACCGCCAGACCGTAGCTCAGCAGGTGGAACTTCGCGGCCATCGCGGCCAGCAGGAAGTACATCGCGCGCAGGCCCAGGATCGCGAAGATGTTGGACGTGAGGACGATGAACGGGTCCTCGGTGATCGCGAAGATCGCCGGGATCGAGTC
>CAZUUU010000170.1:0-7326 GCA_964622685.1 uncultured Methylibium sp. | reverse complement strand
GCCGGAAGACGAATGCTTCTGGGAGGACATGGCCGCGGGCCGCTCGCGCCCGGACGGTCCGCAGATCCACTCCGACAGCTTCGTGCGCCACGCCGACGGCCGCATGCTGCCGGTCGAGCGTCGCGTCGACCGCGTGTGGATGCGACCGGGCCAGGCGATCTATGTGCTGGGCCTGCGCGACCAGAGCGCGCAGCGCCAGGCCGAGGACGAGCTGGAGAAGCTGGTCGCCGAACTGCGCGCGACGCTGGAGTCGACCGCCGAGGGCATCCTCGTCACCGACCTGCATGGCGCGATCCGCGGCTGCAACCAGCTCTTCGCACGGCTGTGGGACCTGCCCGAGGACCTGCTGACCCGGCACGACGACAGCGCGATCCTCGAATGGATGCGCGGCCAGGTCGTCGACGGCGAACGCTTCAGCGAACGGCTGCGCGAACTGGATGCCGCGCCGCTGCTGCGCGCCAGCGACGTGCTGCGGCTGCGCTCGGGCCGCGTGCTCGAGCGCGTGACGCTGCCGCAGTACGGGCGCGGCCGGCCGATCGGGCGGGTCTGCTCCTTCCGCGACATCACCGAGCAGCTGGCCAGCGCCGCGCGCCTGCAGCTGGCCGCGCAGGTCTTCGAGTCCAGCCTGGATGCGATCTTCGTCACCGACGGCACGCACCGCATCGTCGCGGCCAACGCGAGCTGCGAGCGCATCACCGGCCTGCCGCGCGAACGCATCGTCGGGCTGACGACCGAGGCGCTGCTGTGCCATCCGAGCGCCGCGCCGGGCTGGTTCGAGCCGCTGCGCGCCTGCCTGGAAGAGAAGGGCGTGTGGGAGGGCGAGCTGTGGCATCGCCGCCCCGACGGCAGCACGCTGCCGGGCCAGGTCTCGCTGGTGCGCATGGACCCGGCCGGCGCCGAGCCCGCCGAAGGCGGCGAGGGCGTGCGCCACGTCGGCTTCTTCAAGGACCTGACCGAGACGGTGGCGGCGCACAAGCGCATCGAGGAACTGGCCTTCACCGACGCGCTGACCGGCCTGCCGAACCGCGTGATGCTGTCCGAGCGGCTCGAGTTCGCGCTGGCGATGTCGCAGCGCCACCGCATGCCCTTCGCGCTGCTGTTCCTCGACCTGGACCGCTTCAAGCACATCAACGACTCGCTGGGCCACCTGTTCGGCGACCGCGTGCTGGTCGAGGTGGCCGAGCGCCTGAAGACCTGCGTGCGCCAGGTCGACATGGTGGCGCGCCTGGGCGGCGACGAGTTCGTGATGCTGCTCAACCAGACCGACGCGCGCGGCGCCGAGACCACGGCGCGCCGCGTGCTGGAGGTGCTGGGCCAGCCCTTCGTGCTGGAGGGCATGAGCTTCTCGGTCACCGCGAGCATCGGCATCGCGATGTACCCGAACGACGGCGAGTCGATGAACGACCTCATCAAGAACGCCGACGCCGCGATGTACCGCGTCAAGGAACGCGGCCGTGCGGGCTTCCGCTTCTACCAGCCGCAGATGAACGTGGACCTGCTGGCGCGGATGAAGCTGGACCACGCGATGCGCGTCGCGCTGGAGCGCGGCGACTTCCGGCTGCACTACCAGCCGCAGGTCGAGATCGCGAGCGGCCGCGTGATCGGCGCCGAGGCGCTGCTGCGCTGGCGCGATGCGGACCTGGGCGACATCTCGCCCGGCGAGTTCATCCCGGTGGCCGAGGAGAGCGGCTTCATCGTCGCGCTCGGCGACTGGGTGCTGGGCGAGGCGGTGCGCCAGGGCGCGCGCTGGCAGGCCGAGGGCCGGCCGGTGGTGGTGTCGGTCAACGTCTCGGCGCTGCAGTTCCAGCAGGTCGACTTCGTCGAGCGCGTCGCGGCGGTGCTGGCGGCGTCCAAGCTGCCGGCGGCGCTGCTCGAGCTGGAGCTGACCGAGTCCATCCTGATCCGCGACGCCGACGAGGCCCTGCAGCGGCTGCGCGCGCTGGACCGCCTGGGCGTGCAGATGGCGATCGACGACTTCGGCACCGGCTACTCGAGCCTGGGCTACCTGAAGCGCTTCCCCATCAGGAAGCTCAAGATCGACCGCAGCTTCATCAAGGGGCTGCCGGGCGACGAGAGCGATGCCGGCATCGCGCAGGCGGTGGTGCAGCTGGCGCGCGCGCTGCGGCTGCGCGTCATCGCCGAGGGCGTGGAGACGCCCGCGCAGCGCGACTTCCTGCTGCGCGCCGGCTGCGATGAGTTCCAGGGCTTCCTGTTCGCTGCCGCGCTGTCGGCGGCGGAGTTCGAGGCCCGCACCGACGGACTGCTCGGCGCGTCGCAACCGGAGCGCGCGACCGCCTGAGGGCTGTCGACATCGGCGCGATACTGTATGAAAATACAGTATCGCCATGAGCCGAGCCGACGACCCGTCCCGCATCGACCCGATCAAGGGCCGCGGCACGCCGGTGCGCATCGCGCACCGCTACGAACGTGACGTGCGCGAGGCCTGCGACGATGGCTGGGAGGCGCCGGTCGAGGACGGCGAGGCGCTACCCCCCGCGACCTTCGTCACCGAGGAGCAGGCGCGCACGGTGATCAGCCGCAACGACTCGCCCGACATCCCCTTCGACATCGCGCTCAACCCCTACCGGGGCTGCGAGCACGGCTGCATCTACTGCTACGCGCGACCGACCCACAGCTACCTCGACCTGTCGCCCGGGCTGGACTTCGAGACGCGGCTGGTGGCCAAGGTCAACATCGTCGAGCGCCTGCGTGTCGAGCTGTCCCGGGCGAGCCACGTGCCCAGCCCGATCAACATCGGTTCGGCCACGGACGCCTACCAGCCGATCGAGCGGCGCCTGCGTCTCACGCGCGGCGTGCTGGAGCTGCTGACCGCCTGCGAGCACCCCTTCACCCTCGTCACCAAGTCGGCCGGCATCGAGGGCGACCTCGACCTGATCGCGCCGGCGGCGCGGCGCCGCCAGGCCCTGGTCTTCGTCAGCGTCACCACGCTCGACGCCGGCCTCGCGCGCCGGCTCGAGCCGCGCGCGGTGGCGCCGCTGCGGCGCCTGCAGGCGGTGCGGCGCCTGGCCGAGGCGGGCGTGCCGGTGGGCGTGAACATCGCGCCCATCATCCCCTTCGTCAACGAGCCCGAGATCGAGCGCATCGTCGAGGCCGCGGCCGCGCACGGCGCCAACTCGGTCCACTACACCGTGCTGCGCCTGCCCTGGGAGGTGGCGCCGCTGTTTCGCCAGTGGTTGCAGCAGCACCTGCCCGACCGTGCCGAGCGCGTGATGGCGCGCGTGCACGACATGCGCGGCGGCAAGGACTACGACGCCGACTACGCCTCGCGCATGAAGGGCGCCGGCCTGTGGGCCGAGCTGATCCGCCAGCGCGTGCTGAAGGCCGCCGCGCGCCACGGCCTGTCGCGCGAGACGCCGGCCCTCGACCGCAGCCGCTTCCGCCCGCCGCCGGCCGACGCGGCGCAGGGAGATCTGTTCATCTGAGAGTGGGCCTGCTCGACTGCTGGCTCAGGTCTCGTACACGAGTTGACGGAGCGCTCTCAGGTCGGGCGACGTGCCGCAGGTCTCTCATCGCTCTCGCGCGGCTTCACTTCCGACTCGTTGAATCGGCGACAGCAAATACTCCAAGACCGTGCGGCGGCCTTGGTGAATCTCGGCCATCACCAGCATCCCAGGAACCAGCGCGAGCGCTCCGTCAGCGGTCTGAGTCATCAACTTCGACGAATCGAGTCGCACGACCGCCCGGTACGGTAGCGGCTCTTGACTGATACACATAGAGCGAGAGCTGTGCGTACTCTTGTTGAGTGGCCATTGCTAACTCCTGTTGCCGCAGTGATCGCCGGTGTGTGTGGGATCGATTCGCTGTTTCGAGGGCGACTGAACCGCGCCTGGGCGGTCTTCGTCGCTTCGCTGCGCAGCCGTATAGCGTGTAGCCATCTCCTCGGGCTGCTTTCGCTCCAGCATCAAGTTCGCCGGAAGGTTGTAGAGCCACGGTTCTATCGATGGCGGCCATGTCCAGTGCCGACCTGTCGAATCCGGAGTCAATTGAACGTAGAACGGGGTCACGCACTTGAACCCATGCTTTGCGTCCCATCGGCCGTCAGCAGCTCTGGCCACAAGAACCGGTGTCTTGAGCGGAGAGATCGCCAGAACCATGACGCGAGCATCGCCTTCGTAGCGGTAGACCTTGCCGTTCCAGGTGAAGTCAATGATCTCCGGCCAGTTGGGTCGGTACGCCATGTCGAGCGGGTTACCAGCACCACCCTGAATCGAGTAGTTCACCGTCCGATTGACCCAGATCGTCTCACCGGTGTTGAGCGGTACCTCTTCTTGCCATCTAACGGCTTTGTCGCAGGCGACCAGTGGCAGCATCAACGTGATCGAAAGCAGTTTGATCGGAATCCTCGCGGCAGATCTCATAAGGCACTCCCTGGTATGTGTGCGTAGTCGTTGACTATGCCGAATTGCAGTCCTTCGTCACTGAGCTGTACGAACGTATCCACCACCTCGTGAGCAGCCGTCTTCGGCTCTGTAGGAAGCTCATCCGACTTGGCCTCGTTCCTGATCGGTCGATAGCTTCTGTGCTGAGCTCGCTGAGCTCTCGAAGCGGCATGTGCTTGCGTTCAGCAAAGGTCCGTCTTTCCAGGTTCTTTCCTGCTGGGCTCCTTGTCGTTGCTCTCCACACCGTGCAGCCGGGCAGCCACCACACCCGTCGGCCGGCGCTCGAAGTAGCGCAGCGGCAGTCTGAGCAGGTGCTCCCAGACTGACGCTCCCAGAACCGCGCCGATGCGATTGCCGGTGTGCAGCACCAAGTACTGGCGGGTCCATGTCAGGACGGCCGTGAACTCGACGAAGATCGCCATCACCACGCCGATAGCGATCAGTGTGCTGTCCGTGCGGTGCACGACGACCTTGTCGATGATGGCCTGCGTGAAGAGCGGCGTCGCCAGGGCCACGAGCTGCAGGATGAAGGAGGCGACGAGCACGTCGCGCCAGACACTGCGATGCTTCAGCAGCTCGGGAACGAACCACCGGAACCTGACACGACTGACTCTCGAGTGCACGCGGTGCTGCCGGCAGATCCTGGCAGTCAGCGATCATCGTCGGGCGCCGCCGCCGTGGTCATCGCGTTGACCTGCGGTTCGCGCTTCAGCCGGCCGCAGACCACGAAGGAGCCGATCACGCAGACGATCACCAGCAGCTTGAAGCCGACCAGCAGCCAGCCCACCAGCGCGTTCGAGGCGCTGTACTTCTGGACCCAGCCGACCGTCTCGTTGAACTTGATGCCGGGGATCGCGTCCAGCAGGTGCCAGAGGTAGAGGTCGGCGTAGCGCGTCGCACAGCCTTCGGTGAACGCTGCCGCCGGCTGCATCTGGACCCAGCCGAGGCGCTCGCAGGCGCAGGTGAGGGCACCGAAGACGATCACCGCGTAGGCGGCCAGCGCCACCGACAGCGAGGTCGGGAAGGCGATGCCCTGGCGCGGCAGCGCGCGCAGGTAGTCCTCGTTGGTCATCAGTGCGGCGTAGACCACCAGCACGGCGCCGGCGATGGCGGCGGCCGCGACGCCCGGCCAGACGGCCTGCCGCGCCAGCAGCCAGTTCAGCGCCTGGCCGACCCAGGCGATCGGGAACAGCACCAGCAGCGTGGCCAGCAGGTAGGCCAGGCCGACCGGCAGCCGGCTGGCCGCCAGCACGGCGAGCAGGCCGCGCGCCGTGGCGGCGCCCAGATGCCGGGCCGTGCCGGCGATCGCCTGGATGTCGATTCGGGCCATCACGCCTCCGGGCCGCAGGGCTCGCCTGCGTGCCGGGGCAGGCGCGACTTATTTGAACAGGTCCTTGACCCGGTCGGTCCAGCTCTTGGCGTTGGGCGAGTGGCGGTCGCCGCCCTTCTTGAAGCTCTCGTCGAGCTCCTTCAGCAGCTTGCGCTGGTGCTCGGTCAGCTTGATCGGCGTCTCGACCGCGACGTGGCAGTACAGGTCGCCCGGATAGCTGGAGCGCACGCCCTTGATGCCCTTGCCGCGCAGGCGGAAGGTCTTGCCGTGCTGCGTGCCCTCGGGCAGCTCGATCTCGGCCTTGCCGCCGAGTGTCGGCACCTCGATCTGGCCGCCGAGCGCGGCGGTGGCGACGCCGACCGGGATCGTGCAGTGCAGGTCGTCGCCGTCGCGCTCGAAGATGTCGTGCTGCTTGATGCGGATCTCGATGTACAGGTCCCCCGGCGGGCCGCCGTTGGTGCCGGGCTCGCCGTTGCCGGCCGAGCGGATGCGCATGCCCTCGTTGATGCCGGCCGGGATCTTGACCTCGAGCGTCTTGTTGCTCTTGATGCGGCCGGCGCCGTTGCAGGCCGTGCAGGGGTCCGGGATGATCTTGCCGCTGCCGTGGCAGTTGGGGCAGGTCTGCTGGATGCTGAAGAAGCCCTGGCGCAGGTGGACCTGGCCCGAGCCGTTGCAGGTCGGGCAGGTCTTCGCACTCGTGCCCGGCTTGGCGCCGCTGCCGTCGCAGGTCTTGCAGTCGTCCCAGCTCGGAATGCGGATCTGCGAGTCCTTGCCGCGCGCCGCCTCCTCGAGCGTGATCTCCATCGCGTAGCTGAGGTCGCTGCCGCGGTAGACCTGCTGGCCGCCGCGGCGGCCGCCGCCGCCAGCGCCGCCGAAGATGTCGCCGAAGATGTCGCCGAAGGCCTCGGCGAAGCCGCCGTAGGCCTCGGCGCCGGGCCGCCCGCCGCCCATGGCGGGGTCGACGCCGGCGTGGCCGAAGCGGTCGTAGGCGGCGCGCTTCTGCCCGTCGGACAGCATCTCGTAGGCCTCCTTGGCCTCCTTGAAGCTCTCCTCCGACTTCTTGGCCCCGTCGCCCTGGTTGCGGTCGGGGTGGTGCTTCATGGCCAGCTTGCGATAGGCCTTCTTGATGTCGTCGTCGCTGGCGTTCTTGGGGACGCCGAGGACTTCGTAGTAGTCACGTTTGGCCATGAAGACTCTCAGTGCATCAGGAACGAAACCGCCGCGTCGAGGTGCGGGCTCGGCCCATCACCTCGAACGCGGCGAGATGGAGCGGCAGCCGGCAAGCCGGCTGTCCGGTCCATCACTTCTTGACTTCCTTGAAGTCGGCGTCGACGACGTTGTCGTCGGCCGGCTTCGCGTCGCCCGCCGCGGCATCCTGCGGCGCCGCGCCGGCAGCCCCGGCCGCTGCCTGGGCGGCCTGCATGTCGGCATAGACCTTCTCGCCGAGCTTCTGGCTGGCCGCCATCAGCGCCTCGGTCTTGGCCTCGATCTCGGTCTTGTCTTCGCTCTTCAGCGCGGCCTCGGCGTCCTTGAGCGCGGCTTCGATCTTCTCCTTCTCGCCGGCGTCGAGCTTGTCGCCATGCTCGGCCAGGCTCT
>CAZUUU010000169.1:0-7326 GCA_964622685.1 uncultured Methylibium sp. | reverse complement strand
ACCGCGGCCTTCGACTCGGCCGGCATCTGCATCTTCACCAGCTTCGCCTGGGGCCTGGCCGACGTGCAGCCGCAGGTCGCGGCGGCCTGCGGCGACGAGTTCACGCTCGAGAAGCTGAACGACATCGGCGAGCGCATCTGGAACATGGAGCGCGACTTCAACAACAAGGCCGGCTTCACGGCCAAGGACGACACGCTGCCCAAGCGCCTGCTGACCGAGCCGGCCAAGACCGGACCGGCCAAGGGCCTGGTCAACAAGCTGCCCGAGATGCTGCCGAAGTACTACGAGATCCGCGGCTGGGACGCGAACGGCCAGCTCAAGCCCGAGACCCGCAAGAGGCTCGGCTTGTGAGTTGATCGTTCCCGCAAGGGACAAGGGCGGACGAGGCGACTTGTTCCGCCCTTCGCATTTGGTGGAGACCGACACATGAGACACATCATCCTGGGCGCCGGGCCGGCCGGCGTCATCGCGGCCGAGACGATCCGCAAGCACGCACCCTACGACAGCATCACCGTCGTCGGCGACGAGCCGGAGCCGCCGTACTCGCGCATGGCGATCCCCTACCTGCTGGTGGGCAACGTGAAGGAAAGCGGCACCTACCTGCGCCGCGATCCCGACCAGTTCACCAGGCTGAACATCCAGCTACTGCAGCAGCGCGCGACCGCGGTCGACGCGGCGCGCCGCACGGTGACGCTCGGCAACGGCAGCATCCTCGGCTTCGACAAGCTGCTGATCGCCACCGGCTCGCAACCGGTGCGTCCGCCGATCCCCGGCATGGACCTGCCCGGCGTGCATCCGTGCTGGACGCTGGAGAACGCGCGCCACATCGAGCAGCTGGCCAAGCCCGGCGCGAAGGTGCTGCAGATGGGCGCCGGCTTCATCGGCTGCATCATCATGGAGGCGCTGGCCGCGCGCGGTGTCGAGCTGACGGTGGTCGAGATGGGCGACCGCATGGTGCCGCGCATGATGGGGCCGACCGCCGGCAACATGATCAAGGCCTGGTGCGAGAAGAAGGGCGTGCGCGTCTTCACCGGCACCAAGGTCGAGGCGATCGAGGCGGCCGGTGCGGCGCGGGCGCCCGCGCCCGCGCCTGCGCCGGGGGGCCTGCTGAACAAGGTCGCCAGCTTCTTCGGCATGGGGGACGGCGCGCCGGCCGCGGCGCCGGCGACTCCCGCCGCGGGCGGCGGCAGCGCGATGCGCGTGAAG
Organism: uncultured Methylibium sp.; assembly: GCA_964622685.1. Lineage (GTDB taxonomy): Bacteria > Pseudomonadota > Gammaproteobacteria > Burkholderiales > Burkholderiaceae_C > Methylibium. Next base: position 6,120 of record CAZUUU010000169.1, on the reverse strand, counting down.
CTGTCCAACGGACAGACGGTCGATGCGGACCTCGTGATCAGCGCCACCGGCGTCAAGCCCAACGTCGCCTTCCTCGAGGGCTCGGGCATCGAGTGCAACCGCGGCGTGCTGGCCGACGAGTGCCTGCAGACCAACGTGCCCGGCATCTTCGCGGCCGGCGACTGCGCCGAGGCCTTCGACCTGGCGACGCGGCAGCGCGTCATCAGCGCGATCCAGCCGAACGCCGCCGACCAGGCCGCGGTCGCGGCGCTCAACATGCTGGAGCGCGGCGCCGAACTCAAGCGCGTGACGCAGATCAACGTGCTGGACACGCTGGGCCTGATCTCGGCCAGCTTCGGCGACTGGCAGGGCGTGCCGGGCGGGCAGCAGGTCGAGCTCACCGACCGCGACGGCTTCCGGCACCTCAGCCTGCAGTTCGACGGCGAGAAGCTGGTCGGCTGCAACAGCATCGGCTGGACCGAGCACGTGGGCGTGATGCGCGGCCTGGTCGAAGGCAAGGTGCGGCTCGGCGAATGGCGCGACAAGCTGATGGCCGACCCGACCCGGCTGACCGAGGCCTACATTGCGCGAGGCCAGGCCCAGCAGCAGTGGTCGCAGACGCATGCCCGCGCACGCTGAGGCGCCCTGCGCGATCATGCCGGCATGAAGATCGTCTTCAAGCTCTACGCGACGCTCACCGACTACCTGCCGCCCGAGGCCCGCAGCAGCAACCGGGTCGAGCTCGACATCGCGCCCGAGGCCACGATCGCCGACGTGATCGCGCCCTACGGGCTGCCGATGAAGCTGGTGCACCTGGTGCTGGTCAACGGCCACTACATCGCGCCGGCCGACCGGGCGACGCACACCTTCGTCGAGGGCGACGTGCTGGCGATCTGGCCGCCGATCGCGGGCGGCTAGGTCGACCGCTGCATGCAGTCCGACTACCCGGCGCGCTTCACGCGCGACACCGGCGGGACCGAGGCGGAGTGGCTGGGGCGCCTGGTCGGGGCCTGCAACGGTCAGCCGATCGAGATCGGCGAGCGTCGCGCCACCATCGCGATCGACGGCGGCGTGCTCGCGCTGGCGTGGCGGCCGCTGCCGCCGCGGCGCATCGCGCTGATGAGCATGCCGCGGCTGGAAGTGGAGTTCGTCTTCGAGAACCTGCCTGCCGAAGCGCGGAAGCGCTTCATGCGCTACTTCGACCTGTACATGCAGCGCGGCGGCGGCTGAGCGCGGGTCTCATCTCGCCCAGCTGCCGAGCCGGATCGCGCCGGCGATCGTGCCGCCGTAGACGACCAGGCTGAGCGCCACGACGACGAACAGGCCGGTGGGCGGCAGGCCCAGCACGTGCACGCCGACCCAGCCGCCGACGGCGACGATCACGAGCCGCGCCGTGCTGCCGACGAGCGGCCAGACCATGCGGCCGGCGCCCTGGGAGGCGAAGAACAGCGCCAGGCCGAGGCCGAAGAAGCCGTAGCAGGCGCCGACGATGTTCAGGTAGGCCGCGCCGAAGTCGATGACGGCCGGGTCGGTCGTGAACAGCCCCAGCCACAGCGTCGGCACGAGCGCCGTCGTGATGCCGATGAGGCCGGTCACGGCCGCGACCACGGCGCCGCCGCTCCAGGTGGCCTGCAGCGCACGTTCGGCCTGGCCGGCACCCATGTTGGTGGCGACCATCGCCGTGAGGGCGGTGCCGAAGCCGAAGGCGATCGGCACCAGGATGTACTCGAGGCGGGCCGCGATGCCGTAACCCGCCAGGGCCGCGACCCCATAGCTGCCGACCAGCGTCGTCGCGGCCGCGATGGACGCGTTGCTGAGGATCGGGCTCAGCGAGGCGGGCAGTCCGACGCGCAGGATGTCGCGCAGCAGGCGCGTGCTCAGGCGCCATGGCGACCGGCCCAGGTGCACGGCGCCGTCGCGCCGCAGCAGGTGGGCGGCCATGACCGCCGCGGCCACGCCGTTGGCCGCCAGCGTGCTGGCGGCGGCACCGCTCACACCCAGTCCGCCCAGCGGGCCCCAGCCGAACACCAGCAGCGGGCAGAGCACGACGTGCACGGCGGCGGTGGCCACCAGCATCAGCGACGGCAGCAGCATGTTGCCGGCGCCGCGCACGATGGCCGCCAGCACGTTCGTCAGCCATATCACGATGGCCCCGCCGAAGAGGAGGTTCGAATAGCCCAGCGCATCTGCCAGCGCCGCGCTCCGACCCCCCATCGCCGCGTAGACCACGGATCCGAACCCGAGCAGCGCCAGCGTGAACAGCGCGGCCATGGCCCCCGCGATCAGCAAGGCATGCTGGGCCAGCCGGTCGGCCTCGTCGCGCCGGCCGGCGCCCAGCGCCCGCGCGACGGCGGCCGTGGTCGCCCCGCCGATGCCGCCGGCCGACATCTGCAGCATCAGCATCGACAGGGGCAGCACCAGCGCGACGCCGGCCAGCGCATCGGCGCCCAGGCGCCCGAGGATGTAGCCGTCGTAGCCGATCACCAGCGTGGTCGCGAACAGGCCGATGACGTTGGGCGTGGCGAGCCGGAACAGGGTGGGCAGCAGCGGCCCGTGCAGCATCTGGTGGGTCGGGGCGTTCATGGCGTGGCGGCCGCAGGACCTAGCGCGCGATCGCTTGCAGGTAGACGCCCGGATCGGCCGAGAGGCCGCGCTTGACCTGCTGGGTGATGTCGTCGGCCAGAACCTCCTCGGCCCCGGCCTCGAGCGCGTCGAGCGCGCGGCGGACGACGTCCTCGGGCGTGGTCTTGGGCATGTCGATGCCGCGCGTGAGGTCGGTGTCGACGAAGCCCATGTGCATGCCCAGCACCTGGGTGCCCTGGGCGCGCAGCTCGTGACGCAGGCCGTTGGTCAGCGACCAGGCGGCCGACTTGGTCGCGCCGTAGGTCGCCAGCAGCGGCGAGTTGATCCAGCTCGCGATCGACAGCACGTTGAGGATGGCCCCGCCACCGTGGGCGGCCAGCACCGGCGCGAAGGCCTGGCTCAGGCGCAGCGGGCCGAAGAAGTTGGTCTCGAACTGCTCGCGGGCCGCGTCGACGCTGCCCTCGGCGAGAAAGCCGCCGACCCGGGCGATGCCGGCGTTGTTGACCAGCAGCGTCACGTCCTTGCAGCGCTGTGCGGTGGCGGCCACCTCGTCGGGGCGCGTGACGTCGAGCCGCAGGGCCTCGACGCCCGCGAGGCGGACGCTGGCCGGGTCGCGGGCGGCGGCGTAGACCTTGCGGGCGCCGCGGGCGAGCGCCTCGCGGGCGAAAGCCAGGCCGATGCCGCGGTTGGCGCCGGTGATCAGGACGGTGGCGTTGTCGAGCTTCATGGTTCGGATCCTTGCGAGCAGATTGCGGCGGTGCCGCGGGAGGCCTTTTGTATGATGATCATCATACTTTTGGGCGAAAGCAGGGGTCGCGTGAGGCGACGCGGCGATGCATGGCTCAGTGGCCCGGTGCGGTGTCGTGCTGCGCCAGCAGCGCGCGGCGCGTGGCGGCCAGCAGGGCCTTGCCTTCGGCATTGGGGCCGAGGGCACGCGCCAGCTGCAGGCTGCCGACCATCTGGCCGGCGATGACCGCGGCGCTGTCGGCGGCCGCGTCGGGAGGCAGCGCGCGCTGCACCGCGGCGATCAGGCCGCGCACGCGCCGGGCGGCCACCTGGGCGACCTCGCGCGACTGGCGCGGCATCTCGGAGGCGAGGGCGGCGACCGGACAGCCGTTCTCGGTCGAGACGAGATGACTCTCCGACAGGTACTGTTCCACCAGCGCACGCAGGGCGCTGGTGCCGCGCGATGGCCGGGTGGCGATCGCCGCAGCGACGCGGCCGGCGCTGTCCGTGCCCGCGCGTTCGAGCGCTTCGCACAGCAGCGCATCGCGGGACGCGAAGTGCGCATAGAAGCCGCCGTGGGTGAGCCCGGCCTCCTTCATGATGTCGGCCACGCCGACGCCGGCAAAGCCGCCGCGCCGGATCGCCCGCGCCGCCGTCTCCACGATGCGCTCGTGGGTGACTTGCTTGCGGCCGGGTTCACGATCCATGGCAGGAGTCTAGCACGATTATGACGATCATCATAATCGTCCCGACCGCGCGCGAACAACTTGCCGCTGCAGGAGCAGCGCCCGCCGTCAGCCGTAGCGCAGTTCCGTGGCCTTCCCCCAGAACACCCGGTACGAGAAGACCGTGTAGGCCGCGATCGCCGGCACCGAGATGCACACGCCGACCAGGATCACCTTCAGCGCGGCCGGGCTGCTGGCGGCCTGCCAGATCGTCAAGCGGTCGATCACCACGTAGGGATAGATACTGTAGGCCAGGCCGACGAAGCCGAGGCAGAACACCGCCACCAGCAGCACGAAGGGCAGCCAGCACAGCGCGCCGCGCACGATCGCCTTGTCGAGCACCACGCGCGTCACGACCAGCGCGATGGCGGTCGTCACCGGGATCACCATCAGCGCGATGACGGCCGGCAGCGTGAACCAGCGCTCGCGCACCGTCTCGCTGATCCACGGCGTGGCCAGCGAGATCAGCAGCATGCCGACCACCACCGGCGCCCAGGCCAGCCTGGCCCAGTGCACGGCCTTCTCCTGCAGCGCGCCCTCGGTCTTCATGATCAGCCAGGCCGCGCCGAGCAGCGCGTAGGCGGCGGGCAGCGCCAGCGCGATGGCCGCGGCGAAGACAGGGTAGTTCCAGCCGCCGTCGCCGAAGCCGCTGATGTAGCGCCCGAGCATCCAGCCCTGCGACAGCGACGCGATCATCGAGCCGGCAAAGAACAGCCGGTCCCACATCGGCTTGGCGTCCGACTTGGCCTTGACGCGAAAGTCGAAGGCCACGCCGCGCAGAATCAGGCCGATCAGCATCAGCGTCACCGGCAGGTAGAGCTGCGTCAGCACCAGGCCGTGCGCCTTGGGGAAGGCCACCAGCAGGATGCCGACGCCCAGCACCAGCCAGGTCTCGTTGGCGTCCCAGAACGGGCCGATCGAGGCGATCAGCACGTCCTTCTCCTCGGGCGTCGCGCGGTGCATCAGCAGGCCGACGCCGAGGTCGTAGCCGTCGCTGATGACGTAGATCAGCATCGACAGACCCATCAGGGCCATGAAGATCACCGGCAGCGCCGCGTCGAAGCTCATGCGCGCTCCTCCCCGGCCAGCACGCCGGCGGCGTGGGCCTGCGCGGCCTCGACCGCGTTCGGCTGCAGCACGTCCTCGGGCTTTTCGGCCATGTACTTCAGCACCGTCACGTAGGCGAAGATGAGCGCGATGTAGAGCGTCAGGTACAGCGCGAAGCTCAGCGCGATCATCGGCGACGGCACGGTGGTTGCGGCGACGTCGGCGGTGCGCAGCAGGCCGTAGACGATGTAGGGCTGGCGGCCGATCTCGGTGACGTACCAGCCGGCGACGGTGGCAACCCAGCCCGAGAAGCTCATGCCGGCCAGCACCCACAGCAGCGTCGGCGGCAGGCGTTCGGGTCGCCAGCCGGCGCGGCGCCCGAGGAACCAGCCGACCCAGCTGACCGCGAGCATCAGCATGCCCATGCCCACCATCACGCGGAAGGCCCAGAACACCGGCGCGACCGGCGGGTGCGCATCGGGGAACTCGTTCAGGCCCTTGATCTCGCCGTCGACGTCGTGCGTGAGGATGAAGCTGGCCATCTTGGGGATGGCGACCTCGAACCGGTTCTTGCGCGCCTCGCCGTCGGGCCAGGCGAACAGCAGCAGCGGTGCGCCCTTCTCGGTGTTCCACACGCCTTCCATCGCGGCGATCTTCTGGGGCTGGTGCTCCAGGGTGTTGAGGCCGTGCAGGTCGCCGACGAAGATCTGCACCGGGATCAGGACGGCCGCGACCGTCAGGCCGACGCGCAGCACCTTGGGCGCCGAGCGCTCGGCCTTGCCGCGCAGCAGCTGCCAGGCCGACAAACCGGCCAGCAGGAAGGCGCAGGTCAGCGCCGACGCCAGCAGCATGTGCGCGAAGCGGTAGGGGAAGGACGGGTTGAGGAGCACCTCGCCCCAGTCCTTGACGTGGAAGACGCCGTCGACGATCTCGTGGCCTGCGGGCGTCTGCATCCACGAGTTGAGGACCAGGATCCAGAACGCGCTGACGGTGGTGCCGAAGGCGACGAAGAAGGTCGCCATCAGGTGCACGCGCTCGCTGACGCGGCCGTGGCCGAACA
>CAZUUU010000168.1:0-7334 GCA_964622685.1 uncultured Methylibium sp. | reverse complement strand
GGGGCGCAGCGGCGGCGCGCAACTGTGGGGCCTGCTGGCCGTGTTGCTGGCCACCGCGGCATGGGGCGTGGACAACACGCTGTCGCGGGCGCTGGCGGAGCGCGATCCGGGGCAGGTGGTGATGGCCAAGGCGGTGCTGGGAGCGTCGGCCACCGTGGCCCTGGCGGTGCTGTTCGCCGAGCCCTTGCCCTCGGCCGGCACCGCGCTGGCCCTGTTCGCCATCGGTGCCTCGGGATACGGCCTCAGCCTGCGCTTCTACCTGCTGGCGCAGCGGGCGTTCGGTGCGGCGCGCACCGGTTCGGTCTTTGCGTTCGCGCCCTTCATCGGTGCCGCGTTCGCCGTTGCCTTGGGCGACCGCTACGCCAGTGGCCTGATGGTGCTCGGCAGCGGGTTGATGCTGGCCGGCGTCGTGCTGCACCTGGCGGAATCGCATGGCCACGAACACGAGCATGAAGCGCTGGAGCACGAGCACGCCCACCGTCACGACGACGGCCACCACACCCACGTGCACGAGCCCATGCCGGCGGGCGAACACAGTCATCGGCACCGGCACGAGCCACAACGGCATGGGCATGCCCACGTGCCTGACGCGCACCACGCGCATCGACACTGAAGTCGTGGTGGCGGTCCGCACCCGGATCGAAGCGGCGGCCCGGTTGTCCGGGGGCGCATCAGCGCTTGGGCATCGAAGTGCACGACAGCGAGCCGGAAAGCGCGAAGAGCGTCAACCCGATGACCGGAGACGAGCGCGCGTGGATTCGCATGTTTGTGGCAACGAAGCAGGCACCACGAGCGCGAGTCCTTTGCGTTGCAGGCGCGCGTGCTGACAGCCGTGTGGTGACCTTCTCCCAGAGCCAGGCTGGACCAAAAGCCTCAAACCCACTCCGACAGAACCGTCGTCCAGGTCGCCGCCGCACCCAGGATGCTCAGAAGCACAGCGGCGCTGCCCATGTCCTTGGCGCGCTTGATCAGCGGATGGTTCTCGGTCGTGATCGTGTCCGCCAGAGCTTCGATCGCGGAGTTGATGAGTTCGACGACGAAGACGAGCACGATCGACAGCGACATGGCGAGCGCCGTGGGCCGATCCGGCGCCAGCCACCAGGACATCGCAATCAGTGGCAGGCCGATCGCCAGTTCCTGGCGGAACGCCGCTTCGCGAAGGTAGGCCTCGACCAGGCCGTGCCACGAGTAGCTGCAAGCTTTCCAGACGCGGCCGAGTCCGCCGCTGCTCTTGAACCCGCAAGGGTTGGGCAAGGCATCATGCTTTTCGATCATCGTCGTGGTCCGAGGAGAGCTTGATGGAGTGCGCGCCGGTACCTCGCTCGGGGGTGAGCCGATCCTGGGTATCGCCCAGGTGAATCTCGACCACGCAGCCGCGAGCCATGGGGCGCAGGTAGAGATGGCCGCCATGGGCGCGCGCCACCAGGTCCGCGAGCATCAAGCCCAAGCCCGTGTGATCTTCGTAGTCCTGATCGTTGATCGCGGATTGAAGCTCCTCGCGCTTGGCTTCCGTCATGCTCGGGCCGTCGTCCGTCACGCGGATCGATTGGGTAGGAGCATGAAAACTCACGACCGTACGGGTCGCCCCCAGTCGGGACGCGTTGTCGAGCAGGTTGATCAGCGCCGCCGCCATCAGGTCGGGATCGACGCGCACGATGGCGTTGTCTTCGACATCGACTTGCATCTTGCCAAAGCGCACATGCCCCAGGAGGTCGCGCAAGTGCGCCGTCCGCAAGCGCGGCTCGCTCCCGCTTCGAAACATTGTCAACAGCGCCGCGACCACGCGCTGCAGGCGGTCGGCTGCTTCCCGCGTTTGGTCCAGATGTGATCGCACGGCGCCTCCTGCCAAGCGCTGTGCCACGGCGAGTTGGGTGACCATGCCCGCCAGAGGTGTCCGCAAGGCGTGCGCCGCATGCGCTGCGAACGCTCGCTCGTTGGCGATGCGTTGCGAAAGCCGATGCGCCAGATCAACGATCGCCCGGTGCATCGGCACCAGTTCACCGCGTCGCGGCATAGGCAGTTCGGCGGCAGTGTCTCCTGGCTCGAAGCGATCGACCGAGGCCGACATTTCGGTGATGGGATCGAGTTCGACCGCTACCCGTGAGCGCAGCCAGACCGCGCACAGCAGGCCGACCAGCAGGGCGCTGCTGGCCGTGAACTTCGCGACTTCCAGCCGGGCTTCGCGGCGCTCGGCGCCGGCTTGGGCGACATAAAGCATCCGGCCGCCGCTGGCGAAGGGCAGGGCGAATACGCGCCAGGTGTCGCCGGCATCGGTCCAGCCGCGGGTTGCCGCTCGAGCCAGCGCCGCCGCGGGCGCGCGGTAGGACCGGGCCAGTACCTGGCCATCGACGGTCACGATCTGCCAGACCAGTCGCTCGTCGTGCGGCGTGGCGGGCAGCGCGCCTCCGCCTTCGGCCAGCCAACGGCCATCGCCGGCTTGCAGCAAGCCGTAGAGGATCTCGGCGGACTCCTGCAAGGTCGTGTCCATCAACTCGTCAACCTCGTGCCTCACGGTCAACCACACCGCGACCGACACTGCGGCACCCCAAGCCAGCGACACCGCGACCAGCGCCATCGAAAGGCGCGCCCGAATGGTCGGAAGGCCGTTCACGTGGCGACCCGGTAGCCCATGCCGCGAGCCGTCTCGATGAAGTCGCGGCCCAGCTTGCGGCGGATGTTGGACACATGCACTTCCAGCGCGTTGCTGCTGACTTCCCCATCCATGCCCAGCATCAAGGCTTCGAGATCGGGCTTGGCGACGTATCGGCCCGCGCGCAAGGCCAGCGCCTCGACCAGCGCCCACTCGCGCGACGTCAGTTCGGCATCGGTGCCGTCGACCGACGCGATGCGCGCGGCCATGTCGAGATCCACCGGGCCGAAGCTCAGCACCGACGTCGCGGCCCCAGCGACGCGGCGGCGCACGGCCCGGATGCGCGCAGCCAGCTCCTCGGGATCGAAGGGCTTGACGATGTAGTCGTCGGCTCCGGTGTCCAGGCCGCGTACACGGTCGCTGAGCAGGTCGCGCGCCGTCAGGATCAACACCGGCGTGGTCACGCCATGGGCACGGATCGAGCGGACCCAGTCCAGGCCCGATCCATCGGGCAACTGCCAATCGACGAGCAACACGTCGTAAGGCTCATTGCGCAAGGCGATGATCTCGCTGATGCGTTGACACCAGTCGACGACATGGCCTTCGCCTGACAGGTAGGCGCGCAGGCCCTCACCCAGAATGCGGTCGTCCTCGAGCAGCAGCAGTCGCATCACACCCCCATTGGAACCAAGGCACCGGCCAGGCCGGTGACGAGCATGGCAGCAGCACCCCAGACCACCACCCGGAGCGCGCCCCGCATCGGCGGCGCGCCGCCGAGTCGGGCCGCCCCGGCTCCAAGCACACCGAGCGCGAGCAAGGTCGTGGGAACGACGAGCGCCGAGACCTGCGCCGCCGGCGCTGCTACGACCACCGCGAGCGGCAAGGCGGCACCCGCTGCGAAGCTGACTGCCGAGACGGCGGCCGCCTGGTAGGGGCGTGCCGTCCATGCCGGGTGAAGGCCGAGCTCGTCGCGTGCATGGGCCCCGAGAGCATCGTGCCGCGTGAGTTCGACGGCCACTTCATGGGCCAGCCAGGGGTCGAGTCCGCGACGGACGTAGAGCGTGGTCAGTTCGGCGAGTTCGCCCGTGCCGTCGGCGGCCAGCTCCGCCCGCTCGGTGTCGAGGTCGGCAGCCTCGGCGTCGGCCTGCGAGCGCACGGAAACGTACTCGCCCGCGGCCATCGACAATGCGCCAGCGACGAGCCCGGCCGTTCCGGCGAGGAGTACCGCCGGACGGGATGCCGAGGCCGCGGCCACGCCCATCACCAGGCTGGCGGTTGACACGATGCCGTCGTTGGCACCGAGCACGCAGGCGCGCAGCCAAGCAGCACGGCCTGCCTTGTGGCGTTCGCGGTGGAAGGGGCTGCGGCTCATGCAACGTCGGTGCCGGTGGGCGGCCGCTTGCGGCCGCTCAACATCGCCGCGACGAGGTTCTCGCGGTGCTCCAAGCCGGTGAGAACCGCCCCCGCGACATGCAGGGTCAGCAGGCCGAGCAGCCCATTGGCGAGCACTTCGTGCACTTGTTCGAGCCACTCCTCGCCGAAGTACGGGTCCAGCGTCATCATCCATCCGCTGGCGCCCAGGGCCAACAGCGTGGTCAGCAGGGCCGACACCATCCAGCCGCCCAGCGGGTTGTGGCCGAGGTGTCGGGGTGACGTGCCCGCCACCACATCCTTCGCATACCCGGCGACCGCCTTCGGCCCATGGATGAACTGGGTGAACCGCGCATACCGGGTCCCGATGGCGCCCCAAACCAGGCGCACGCCGACGATCGCGAGCGCGGCATAGCCGGCCCATTCATGCAGCAGCTTCATCTCGTCCCCTGTGAGCCACGCCAAGGCCACACCGATCACCAGGGACCAGTGCAGCGAGCGCACCAGCGGATCCCAGACTTTGACCCAGTCGCGCTGCAGGCTGGTCCTCATTGATGCACCGGCTCCAGGGTCTGCGGGTTGAAGTAGGTCTCGACCCGCTGGCCTTGAGCATCGACGCCGTAAACCTCGTAGCAACTGCCCTCGACCTTGACCCTGCGAACTGTCCAGCCCTGGTCGGCCAGCTTCTTCTCCAGCATCTGGACCGGCTGCCATTGAGCCTTGGGGACAGCCGGGCACTTGGTGCCGGCCATGGCGACGCTGGCGGCGGCCACGGCGGCGAAAGCGAGAAGCACGTTCCGGAACATCGAGATCTCCATCGGCGAGCGAACAGGCCAGGATCGTTGCGCCTCCACGTGAAGCGAACCTGAACGCGCGTTTCGCCGCGCGTCCACCGCGCTACGTTCGTTTACACGCCCGGCATCGTCCCTTCAGCTTCGGTTCAGTAGCGACTTCGACCATGCGTCCGAGCGTGGCGACCAGACCCGGTTGCCGCCAGGTATGCGGCGCCGCGGCGCTGCCTTTCGTCAACACAAGGAGATCAACATGCAAGCTCAACGAACGGGCCGGTGGCCGCGCCGCTTGGCGGTACCCGCGATCGGCTTCGCGCTCGCGGCCACGATGGTCGCCTGCGGGGGCGGCGGCGGGAGCAGCGTGCCGCAGGCCTCGGCCCAGAGGGCCACGGCGTTGTACTTCACCGACGATTTCGCGTCCGACCACGACGCGGTCTGGATCACGGTCACCAAGGTGTCGGCCGTCACGCCCGCGGGCGAGGTGGACCTGGTGAGCTTCGATCCGCCGCAACTGGTCAACGTCCCCATGCTCAAGCGCACCGGTGCGTTGATGGGTACGCCCACCATCCCTGCCGACGCGACGGCGCTGCGCGTGCACGTCGGCTCCGCCGCTCGCATCCAGCAGCTCAACGGAACCCTGCGCGACGTGACGCTGGCCGCGCCCGGCGGCTACATCGAGGTGCGCATCGAGGGATGGAGGCGCGACTCGGGCGTGCTGACGCTGGACTTCGATCTGCCGCGCTTCACGCTGCAGGGCAACACCTTGACGCCGGCCGTGCGCCTGGCCGGCGACGACGATTACTCGGGCTGGAGCGAGCGCTATGCCGAGGTCAAGGGCAGCGTGATGTCGATCTCGGCGAACAGCATCGTCTTGAACACGCGGCACTACGGCCAGCGGACGTTCACGATCGACACCAACACGGTCTTCGTCTCGCGGAGCAGCGCCACCTGGCGCCCGGTTGCCGGTGACACGGTCGAGGTCTACGGCGCTGTCACGGGCCAGGGAGCCGACGGCCTCCAGTTCACGGCCCGCGCCATCGAAGACAAGTCCTCGTCATCCGCCGCTGGCCTGACCAAGGTCGAAGGCCGGGTAACGGCAGTCAACGGCACCCTGGTCACGGCCGACATCGAGGCGAGCAAGCACTCATCGGCCGTCGGCCCGCTCACCTTCGACATTGCCGCCGCCGTGTTCAAGCGCGGCAGCGCGGCGCTGGTCCGCCCGGGCGTCAAGGTCGAGGCTTACCTGCAGCAGCAGGGCAGCACCTGGATCGCCTCGGTGGTCGAGATCGAAGGGGCCGCCAAGTCGGACGATGGCAGCTACGGCTCGCATGACAGCGCCTATGCCGAGGTCAAGGGTCGGGTGGTCAGCGTCACCGGCAACGTCGTTGTCATCACCGCCGACCACGTCGAGCGCCTGCCGGGCGCGACGCGCGGCGCGCAGCTGTCGCTGGACATCGGCGCGGCCTACTTCAAGAAGGGCTCGGCGTCCTGCCTGCTGGCCGGCGCGCCGGTCGAGGTGAAGGGCTACGTCAATGCCTCGGGTGTGCTCGTGCCGGTGCAACTGGAGCTCGAGGGGGCCTGCGCAAGCGCCTACCCGGCGCCCGGCGTCAGTTCGCCCGGCGCCACGCCGCCGGTCACGGGCGCGGTGTTCCTGGAAGCCAAGGGCACCGTCACGGCGGTGCGCGCCGGTGAGTTCGACATGAGCGTGTACAAGATCGAGTACGCTGGCGTCTCGCTGACCTCGGTGACCGTGCGTCACGACGCCACGACCGTGTTCAAGGACGTGACTTCCGTGCAGCTCGCCGTGGGGCAGTTCGTGGAAGTGAAGGGCACGCTGCTGAACGGTGTGATCACTGCCGCCAAGGTCGAGCGCGACTGATCGCGCAGGGCTCGCCGCGTGCCCGGGCCGATGTGCGCCTGGGAGCGCGGCGGCCCGCGGCCATTCTCTGAGGCTGCGGGTACGTTCGGGACGCTGACCCCGTTTCGCGCCGGTCGAACGCGGCGCTCCGAGGTCGAGGCCGCGTGCCGGCAGGCAGGGGCAAGGCCAACTCGGAGCCCTCGCCGGCGTGCTGAGGACCTCGATATCGCCACCTGCCAAAGCATACGAGGCTCAGGCAGGCCGCCCAGCCTCTGACGCCTGCACGGCATCTGCCGAGGCGACATCAGTTGCACGTGCTCGGCGCTTAGCGCTTGTTGAGTGGGATCGGTCACCTGTGTGCACGACGTCACGCGGGATGGCGATCTGAATCGCGACCTTCGCGGTTTCGTGGCTGCCGTTCAGGTTGGCTTAAGCGCTCGCCGCAACAACCGATATAGCCTAAATCGGGCATGGCCCGAGCGGACGCCGCGCGTGCGGCATGCCCAAGAGCCGGAGACAGCTGCATGAAGAACAAGACTGACCACGGGCGGGTGGCCCGGACGGCAAGGCCCGTCGGTGCGATTCCCTGGACTCGACAGTCCACCGCATCGGCCAGAGCGCATCGGTAGCCGCGGCCAACTGTGGTCGCGGCCATGTTTCGCGCAGCGTGGCGGCGCCTTGCCGCCGGGGTCATTGCGCCTGTGACGAACGACCGCGTGTTCCC
>CAZUUU010000167.1:0-7586 GCA_964622685.1 uncultured Methylibium sp. | reverse complement strand
GACATCAACGTGTCCTCGATGGGCAACGCCAAGAGCCTGCGCGGCGGCACGCTGGTGGCCACGCCGCTGCGCGGCGCCGACGGCCAGATCTACGCGCTGGCCCAGGGCAACCTCATCATCGGCGGCGCCGGCGCTTCGGCGGGCGGCTCCAAGGTCCAGGTCAACACGCTCAACGCCGGCCGCGTGCCGAGCGGCGCCACCGTGGAGCGCAGCGTGCCCACGCCGCTGGCCCAGGGCGACAGCATCCAGCTCGACCTGAACGCGGCCGACTACTCGACCGCGCGCGAGGTCGCCAAGGTCATCAACGGCAAGATGGGTCCGGGCACCGCGCAGGCGCTGGACGGCCGCACGGTGCGCGTGCGCATGCCGGCCGAGCCGGACGCGCGCGTCGGCTTCCTGGCCGACATCGAGAACCTCGACATCGCCCTCGCAGCCCCGGCGGCGCGCGTGGTGGTCAACGCCCGCACCGGCTCGGTGGTGGTCAACCAGGCCGTCACGCTGGCACCCTGCGCGGTGGCGCACGGCAGCCTGTCGGTGACGATCTCCTCCACGCCCGTCATCAGCCAGCCCGGCCCGCTGTCGGGCGGCCAGACGGTGGTGACCGAGAAGGCCGACATCCAGCTCAAGCAGGACGGCGGCTCGCTGATCCAGCTGCCGGCCGGCGCCAAGCTGACCGACGTGGTGAAGGCGCTCAACTCCCTGGGCGCGACGCCGCAGGAGCTGCTGGCGATCCTGCAGGCCATCAAGGCCGCGGGCGCGCTCAACGCCGAGCTCGAGGTGATCTGATGGCGACCCTCCATCCCCCGTTCGGGCTGAGCTTGTCGAAGCCTGTCCTGAGCGACGCCGAAGGGCCCTGCGCGGCCCTTCGACAGGCTCAGGGCGAACGGCACCCGCACGCGGCCCATCGTCGAGGTGGTCAATGAGGTCCGGAGTCGGCTTCGACGCGAATGCACTGCGATCGCTGCAGGCCCAGGCCGGCAGCGATCCGAAGGCGGCCATCCAGGAGACGGCGAAGCAGTTCGAGTCGCTGTTCATGCAGCAACTGATGAAGAGCATGCGCCAGGCCACGATGTCCAGCGGCCTGCTCGACAACTCGGGCACGCAGATGGGCACCGAGCTGCTGGACACGCAGTTCGCGCAGAAGCTGACCGGCCTGCCCAACGGCCTGGGCGCGATGATCGCCAGGCAGCTGGAGCGGCAGATGGGTGCTGCCGCGACCGCGGCCGCTGTGGGAACGACACCCACCCCACCGACCACGCCCGCCGCGCCGGCCGCCGCCGCAGGCGCGCCCCAGGCCGAGGTCTGGAACCGCCTGCCCGGCATGAGCAAGGCGCAGGACTTCATCGCCCGCCACACCGGCGCGGCGCAGAAGGTCGAGGCCGAGACCGGCATCCCCTCGGCCTTCATCCTGAGCCAGGCCGCACACGAGACCGGCTGGGGCGGCAAGCAGATCAAGAACGCCGACGGCACGCCCAGCAACAACCTCTTCGGCATCAAGGCCGGTGCCGGCTGGAAGGGCGCGGTGACCGAGGTCACCACCACCGAGTACGTCGACGGCAAGCCGCAGAAGGTGAAGGCGAAGTTCCGCGCCTACGCGTCGGCCGAGGAGTCGTTCCGCGACTACGCGAAGCTCATGAAGGACAGCCCGCGCTACAGCAAGGTCGTGGCCCAGGGCGGCAGCGCCCAGGGCTTTGCGGTGAACCTGCAGCGCGCCGGCTACGCCACCGATCCGGCCTACGCCGACAAGCTCGGCCGCGTCATCAACACCACGCTGCGGCTGCAACGCACGCTGACGGCCTGAGGAGACAGCACCGATGGCCAGCATCCTCTCGCTTGCGACGCGCGCGATGTTCGCGAACTACGCGCAGCTGCAGACCAACAGCAACAACATCGCCAACGCCAACACGCCGGGCTACTCTCGCCAGCAGGTCGAGCTGGCGACGGCCGGCGGGCAGTCCACCGGCGGCGGCTTCTTCGGCCGCGGCGTCGACGTGGCCACGGTCACGCGCGTCACCAATTCCTTCCTGACGCGCGAGGCCTCGCTGTCGAAGTCGCTCGCCGCGCGCGACGCCACGCGGCTCGAGCAGCTGCAGCGCCTGGAGCAGTCGTTCACGCCGGGCGAGGCCGGGCTGGGCTACGCCGCCGGCCAGATGCTGAACGCCTTCGTCGACGTGGCCAACCGGCCGCAGGACTCGTCGGCCCGGCAGGTGGTGCTGGCGCGCGCCGAGGAGCTGGCCTCGCGCTTCCGCGCGGCCGGCGGGCAGCTGGACGCGCTGCAGGCCGGCGTGACGCAGGACCTCAAGAACTCGGTGGCCGAACTGAACGCGATGGCCAAGGCGGTCGCCGACATCAACCGGCAGATCGCCGGCACGCAGGGCACGGGCCACACGCCCAACGACCTGCTGGACCAGCGCGACCTGCTGATCAGCAAGATCAGCGACATCGTCCAGGTGACGACGGTGCCGGCCGGCGACGGCTCGGTCAGCGTCTTCCTCGGCGGCGGCCAGCGCCTGGTGCTGGGCGGCGAGGCGCTGAACCTGCGCGTCGTGGCCGACGAGTACGACCCCGCCAAGGTGCGGCTGGCGATCGACGAGGCGGGCGGCGCGCGCCTGCTGCCGGCGCAGGCCCTGGCCGGCGGCAAGGTGGCCGGCCTGTTGACGTTCCAGAACGAGGACCTCGCCGATGCCCGCGCGATGCTGGGCCAGCTGGCCAGCGCAATGGCCGGCGCGGTGAACCAGCAGCAGTCCTTCGGCCTGGACCTGCGCAACCCGCCGGGCAGCGGTGCGCCGCTGTTCGCGACCGGGGCGCCGGTGGCGCTGCCGGCATCGACCAATGCGCGCACCGGCGCCGGCGCCTTCGTCTCCAGCGTGTCGCTGACGGTGGCCGACAGCCGCCAGCTCGTCGCCAGCGACTACGAGATGCGCAGCGACCCGTCGACGCCGGGCCAGTACCTGGTGACGCGCCTGAGCGACGGCCTGGTGCGCAGCGCCGTCTCGGGCGACACGCTCGACGGCTTCACGATCAACATCCCCGCGCCCGCGCCGGCCGCGACCGACCGCTTCCTGCTGCGCCCGGTGAGCCAGGCGGTGCAGGGCATGCAGCGCGTGCTGGACGACCCGCAGGGCATCGCCGCGGCCTCGCCGGTGGCGGCCACCGTCGGCACGGCCAACACCGGCACGGCGAGCGTCGGCTCGCTCGGCGTCGTCAGCGCCGCGCTGAACCCGGCGCTCACCGCCAACATCGCCTTCACCGACGACAGCGGCAACTACAGCTGGGAACTGCGCGACGCCAGCAACGCGCTGGTCGGCAGCGGCACCGGCGCCTGGAGCGCCGGCTCGCCGATCGCGCTGAACGGCTTCGAGCTCAATCTCAACGGCGTGCCGCGCAACGGCGACACGCTGCAGGTCGCGCCGACCGCCTTCCCGGCGGCCAACAACGGCAACGCGCTGTCGCTGCTGGCGCTGCGCGACGCCGACATCGTCGGCCGCGAGCTGCTGGGCGGCGGCGGCTTCGTCCCCGGCGAGACCATCACCGGCACCTACGCGCGGGCGATGGCCGACATCGGCGTGCGCGTGCAGAGCGCGCAGGCCTCGAGCGACATCTCCACCGCGGTGGCCACCAACGCCGAGGCGGCCCGCGCCGGCGTGTCCGGCGTCAACCTCGACGAGGAAGCCGCACGGCTGATCCAGTTCCAGCAGGGCTACCAGGCCGCCGCCAAGGTGCTGCAGGTGGCGCAGAGCGTCTTCGAGACGCTGCTGGCCGCCGGCGGCCGCTGATCACCCCCAGAAAGCACACGACCATGCGCGTGACCACCTCCAACAGCTACGACGCCGCCGTCGCCAACCTGCAGAAGCGCCAGCAGAACCTGCAGGAAAGCCAGATGCAGCTGACCAGCCTGAAGCGCGTGACCAAGGCGAGCGACGACCCGACCGCCGCGGCCCGCGCCGAGCGGGCACTGGCCGTCGAGGCCCGCACCAGCGCCAGCCAGCGCGCGGTCGACGCGAGCCGCAGCTCGATGGAATTGAGCGAGAGCGTGCTGGGCAGCGCCGGAGAACTGCTGCAGCAGGCGCGCGAGGCGCTGGTCTCGGCCGGCAATGCCAGCTACACCGACGCCGAACGACGCGGCCTGGCGCAGACGCTGCGCCAGCTGCGCACCGAACTGCTGAGCCTGGCCAACAGCCCGGACGGCGCCGGCAGCTTCCTGTTCGCGGGCCAGGGCGCCAGCAGCCCGCCCTTCATCGACGCCGTCGGCGGCGTGCAGTTCCAGGGCGTGTCGGGCTCGGCCGAGGCCGGCTCGAGCGAGCCGCTGCCGCTGACCTTCGACGGCCAGGCGACCTGGCTGCAGGCACGCACCGGCAACGGCGTCTTCGAGACGCAGGCGACGACGCAGAACGGCAGCGCCTGGATCGACGGCGGCCGCGTCAGCGACCCGTCGGCGGTGACCGGCGATCCGTACAGCATCAGCTTCAGCGTCAGCGGCGGCACGACCACCTACACGGTGCTGCGCAACGGCAACCCGACCGCGCTGACCAACGTGGCCTACCAGGCCGGCCAGGCGATCGAGATCGACGGCCAGTCGGTCACCATCAGCGGCACGCCGGCCAACGCCGACCGCTTCGACCTGGTGCCGTCGAGCGCCTCGCTGAGCGTCTTCGACGCGCTCGATCGCACCGCGGCCGCGCTCGAGACGCCGGGGCGCAACAGCGGCCAGGTCGCGCAGAGCGTGGCCTTCGGCCTGCGCGACGTCGACCAGTCGATGACGCGGCTGCAGGCGCAGCGCTCGCTGGCCGGCGAGACCCTGAACCGCATCGACCGCGCCGGCGACCGGCTGAGCGCGCAGAAGCTCGCGGCGCAGACCGAGCGCTCGGCCGCCGAGGACCTCGACATGGTCGAGGCGATCTCGAAGTTCCAGGAACAGCAGACCGGCTACGACGCCGCGCTGAAGTCCTACTCCTCGGTGCAGCGCCTGTCGCTGTTCCAGTACCTGAGCGTCTGACGATGAATGCCATCCTGAAGAGTGCCGCACCCGAAGTCAGCCTCCTGAGCCAGGTCGCGCTGAGCTATTCGCCGGTGATCGATCGCCAGCGCTCGGTGAGCGCGACGCGCCTGACCGTGTTTCCGCTGGTGCCGGGCGCGCCGCTCGACGCCGCCGCGCTGCTGCGCGAAGTGGCGGCCGTGTGGCCCGAGGGCGGCGGCCAGGTGTCGCTGAACGTGCTGTCCGAGAACCTGCTGGCCGACCTGCTGCAGGCCGAGCCCAGCGCCAACGTGATGATCGAGGTGCCGGCCTTCATGGCCGCCGACCCCGCCCACACCGCCGCCATCGTCGCGCTGCACGCGCGCGGCAACACGCTGCTGATCAAGGGCCGGCCGCTGCGCGAGCTGCCGCGCGAGGTGCTGCCCTGCTTCAAGCACTCGATCATCGACCTGGCGGACGACCGCCGCGTCGGCGAGACGACGCCGGCCGTCGGCGTGTCGCGCAACATCGGCTTCATCCAGTCGGGCGTGGCGCGGCTGGCCGACATGGAGGCTTCCTTCGGCCGCGGTGCGATCGCCGTGCTGGGCTGGCCGATGGACGATGCGATCGCCCATGCCGCCGCCAGCGGCAAGCCGAGCAGCACCAAGGCCGCGGCGCCCGACCTGCAGGTGATGGTCGAGCTGATCCACAAGGTCGACCAGGCCGAGCCGATCGAGAAGCTCGAGGCCACGCTCAAGCGCGACCCGACGCTGGCCTTCAAGCTGATGCGCTACATCAACTCGCCGGCCTTCGGGCTGAGCGTGGAGATCAGCTCCTTCCGCCACGCCATCATGCTGCTGGGCTACACGCGGCTGAAGCGCTGGCTGGCCCTGCTGCTGGCCACCGGCAGCAAGGACGTGAACCTCCGGCCGGTGATGTTCGCGGCGGTGCGCCGCGGCATGCTGATGGAAGAACTGGTGCGCCACACGGGCGACGACGAGATGCAGGGCGAGCTCTTCATCTGCGGCGTGTTCTCGCTGCTGGACCGCATGTTCAAGCAGCCCTTCGCCGAGCTGCTGCAGACCATCCCCGTGCCCGAGCGCGTCTACCAGGCGCTGGCCAACGGCACCGGGCCCTACGCGCCCTACTGCCGGCTCGTGCAGGCCGTCGAGGGCGACGCGCTCGACAGCATCCGCGAGGGCTGCGACGCGCTGCTGATGGACCCGGCAGAAATCAACCGCGCCCTGATGAAGGCGCTGGCGAACGCGGCGACACTCGACTAACCCGCCCTACCGATGATCGAGGCGGTGGCGATCAGCTCCTCGAGCAGCGCCATCGACACCTTGCCCGAGACCGCGAACGGGTCCAGCACCGGACGCTCGCTGTACTTGAGCAGGATCGACGGGTTGATCCGGGCGAGGTTGACCTGGCCCATGGTCCAGCCGGCGAAGCGCCGTTCGGTCACTTCCTCGAAGTGCAGCACCGCGATGTCGCGGTGGCGCGGGTCGCGCACGATCTCGGCATAGAGCGCGTTGACGGCGGTGCGCCCGCCCTCCAGCACCTGCATGAAGACATCGCCGCCGTGGCAGAGGATGCCGGTGATGCCGAGGCCGGGGTTGTGCGCGCGGCATTGCGCCAGCACGCTGTCGACGAGTTCGGGCGTCACCGGTTCGGCGGCGCGGCTGGCGTAGAGCAGGCGGACCAGCATCTCGGACCTACGATTTCTTGTTGTTGACCAGCGCCAGGAACTCGCGCCGCAGGTTGGGATCCTTGAGGAAGCTGCCGCGCATCACGCTGTTGATCATCTTCGAGTCGAGGTCGCGCACGCCGCGCCACTGCATGCAGAAGTGGTCGGCCTCCATCACGATGGCCAGCCCGTCCGGGTTCATCTTGGACTGCAGCAGGTCGGCCACGTGCGTCACCGCCTCTTCCTGGATCTGCGGCCGGCTCATGATCCATTCGGTGAGCCGCGCGTACTTGGACAGGCCGATCAGGTTGGAGTGCTCGTTGGGCATCACGCCGATCCACACCCGGCCGATGATCGGGCACAGGTGGTGCGAGCAGGCGCTGCGCACGGTGATCGGGCCGACGATCATCAGCTCGTTCAGTCGCTCGACGTTGGGGAACTCGGTGACCGGCGGCTGCGTCACGTAGCGGCCCTTGAACACCTCGTTGACGTACATCTTGGCCACGCGACGCGCCGTGTCCTGGGTGTTGTGGTCGTTCTCGGTGTCGATGACCAGGCTGTCGAGCACGCCCTTCATCTTGCCCGCCACCTCGTCGAGCAGCGCGGACAGTTCGCCGGGCTCGATGAAGTCGGCGATGTTGTCGTTGGCGTGGAAGCGCTCGCCGCGCGCCTTGAGGCGCTCGCGGATCTTGACGGAGACGGGCACGCCCTCGTCCACATCGCCGGCCGGATCGGCCAGGGACTGCAGTGCAGGCAGGGATTGGGGGGCATTCATGGGCGGGCATCCGGCCGCGGGGCCGGCAGCGCATCGACGGACGCGTAGCTTAACGGCTGACGCATGCCCCTAGGTGGAAGGCCCTTTGTGCCGGCTCCGAGCGATCCGAGGAGGGCGGGCGACCGGCTCCGTTCATGTCCCCCGACGCTTGCTGGACGCTCGCGTCTCCT
>CAZUUU010000166.1:0-7590 GCA_964622685.1 uncultured Methylibium sp. | reverse complement strand
GCCTCGCTCGAGCGCTGCGACCTCGGCAAGGGTCCCGGCGTCGTCAAGGGCGCCTGGGTCGAGATGCCGCGCTGGTTCGCCGACACGCAGCGCGTGCAGGACCTGGAGTCGCGGCTGCTGACCTGCATGTCGACGCTGCAGGGGCTGGACGCCGCCGAGATCGCGAAGACGCCGTTCGGCCGCGGCGAGCAGGCCAACATGGAGGCGCTGGCCGCCTACATCTCGGCGGCCTCGCGCGGCATGAAGATGAACCTGCCGCAGTCGCACGTCGAAGAGAAGGTCATGTACGAGGTCGGCAAGCGGGCCTTCTACTTCCGCGGCGGACCGATGGACTTCTCGTGCGCGTCCTGCCACGACGGCCCCGGCAAGCGGGTGCGCCTGCAGGACCTGCCCGACCTGACGAAGAACCCGGGCGACGGCGTCGGCTTCGCGGCTTGGCCGGCCTACCGCGTGTCGAGCGGCGAGCTGTGGAGCATGCAGCGGCGCCTCAACGACTGCTACCGCCAGCAGCGCTTCCCCTTCCCCGGCTACGCCTCCGACGTGACGATCGCGCTCGGCGTGTACATGGGCGTCAATGCCAAGGGCGCCGAGTCGATCGCGCCTTCCATCAAGCGCTGAGAGGACCGCGATGAATCACCGCACTTCGCTCGTCGCGGCCGGCCTGGCGCTGCTGGCGGCCGGCTGCGCCAGCCTGCCCTCGTCGCAGGAGCTCGACGCCCGCGCGCTCGCCGTCATCAAGGGCTCGTTCCGCGACCAGGGCATCGCCAAGGTCGATCGCCTCAACCAGGATCTCGGCCAGCAGGCCTGCTCGTCCGACAAGCCGCCGAGCGCCGAGGTCGCCGCGCGCATCCAGGACAGCGCGCTCGCCAGCATCAAGTGGCCGGCCGGCGGGCAGTACCTCGGCGACTGGAAGGAAGGCGAGAAGCTGGCGCAGAACGGCCGCGGCAGCACCTGGACCGACCCGGCCGGCAGCCCCAACGGCGGCAGCTGCTACAACTGCCACCAGGTCGGCAAGGCCGAGCTGTCCTACGGCAGCATCGGCCCCAGCCTCTACAACTACGGCAAGCTGCGCGGCGTCAGCGACCCCAGCAGCCAGGCCAGCGCACCGATCGTCCAGTACACCTGGGCCAAGCTGTGGAACAGCAAGGCCTACGCCGCCTGCTCCAACATGCCGCGCTTCGGCCACGCCGGCCTGCTGACCGAGGACCAGCTCCGCCATGTGATGGCGCTGCTGCTGGACCCGAAGTCGCCGGTGAACCAGTGACGCTCGGCAAGCGCGAGTTCCTCCAGGTGCTGGGCGCGGCCGCGACGGCCGGCCTGGCCCTGGGCCGCCACGCCGAGGCCGACGCGGCCACGGCGTCCGCGGGCCTCTACGACCTGCCCCCGTTCGGCAACGTCTCGTTGCTGCACATGACGGACTGCCATGCGCAGCTGCTGCCGGTGCGCTTCCGCGAGCCGAGCGTGAACCTCGGCGTCGGCTCGATGAGCGGCAAGCTGCCGCACCTGGTCGGCGAGAGGCTGCTGAAGGCGGCCGGCCTGCGCCCCGGCACCGCGCTGGCGCATGCCTACACCAGCCTCGACTTCGAGAAGGCCGCGCGCCGCTACGGCAAGCTCGGCGGCTTCGCGCACCTGGCCACGCTGGTCAAGCGCCTGAAGGCCAGCCGCCCGGGCGCGCTGCTGCTGGACGGCGGCGACACCTGGCAGGGCTCGGCCACCTCGCTGTGGACGAAGGGCCAGGACATGGTCGACGCCTGCAAGCTGCTGGGCGTGGACGTGATGACCGGCCACTGGGAGTTCACCTACGGCCAGGAGCGCGTGCAGCAGGTCGTCGACGGCGACTTCAAGGGCCGCATCGACTTCGTCGCGCAGAACGTCAAGACCGCCGACTTCGGCGATCCGGTGTTCAAGGCCTACACGCTGCGCGAGGTGGGCGGTGTGAAGCTCGCGATCGTCGGCCAGGCCTTCCCCTACACGCCGATCGCGAACCCGCGCTATATGGTGGCCGACTGGAGCTTCGGCATCCAGGACGAGCAGATGCAGAAGACCGTCGACGCGGCACGGGCCGAGGGCGCGCAGATCGTGGTCGTGCTGTCGCACAACGGCATGGACGTCGACCTGAAGATGGCCAGCCGCGTGCGCGGCATCGACGCGATCCTGGGCGGCCACACGCACGACGGCGTGCCGGTGCCGGTGATCGTCGACAACGGCGGCGGCAAGACGCTGGTGACCAACGCCGGGTCCAACACCAAGTTCCTCGGCGTGCTGGACCTCGACGTGAAGAACGGCAGGCTGGCCGACTACCGCTACAAGCTGCTGCCGGTGTTCGCCGACCAGCTGCCGGCCGATGCCGAGATGCAGGCCCTGATCGACCGCATCCGTGCGCCGTACAAGGACCAGCTGGCCGAGAAGCTGGCCGTCACCGACGGCCTGCTGTACCGCCGCGGCAACTTCAACGGGGCCTGGGATCAGTTGCTGTGCGACGCGCTGATCGAGGCGCAGGGCGCCGAGATCGCCTTCTCGCCCGGCTTCCGCTGGGGCACCAGCCTGCTGCCCGGCGACGTGATCACGCGCGAGCTGATGATGGACCAGGTCGCGACGACCTATTCGTACGCCACCGTCACCGAGATGAGCGGCGAAACGATCAAGACCATCCTCGAGGACGTGGCCGACAACCTCTTCAACCCCGATCCGTACTACCAGCAGGGCGGCGACATGGTGCGCGTCGGCGGCATGAGCTACGCGATCGAGCCGGCGGCCGCGATGGGCCGCCGCATCCAGGACATGCGCCTCGCGGGCCGGCCCATCGACGCCGGCAAGCGCTACAAGGTCGCCGGCTGGGCCCCGGTGGCGCAGGAGGCCAGCACCGCCGGCCACCCGATGGTGTGGGACGTGGTCGAATCCTGGCTCCGCGCCAAGGGTCGCATCACACCGCGCCGTCCCAACGTGCCGCGACTGATCGGCATGGCCGGCAATCCCGGCCTGGCCTGAACCCGAGGACACTGCCATGAAGACACGCCCCTGGATCGCTGCCGCCCTGCTGACCCTCGCCGCCACGGCCTCGTGGGCGCAGGACAAGGTGGCCTATCACGTCAACGACGCGAAGGCGCAGGCGCTGGCGACGCTGCGCAACATCCGCAACCACCTCGACACCGACCCGACCGCGCAGATCTGGGTGGTGACGCACGCGAACGGCGTCGACTTCCTGATGGAAGGCGCCAAGGACCCGAATGGCGGCGACTACGCGGCCACCGTGTCGGCGCTGGCCAGCCGCGGCGTCAAGTTCGAGATCTGCGAGATCACGCTGAAGAACCGCAACCTGAAGAAGGAGCAGTTCATCCAGGAAGCCGAGTTCACGCCGTCGGGCGTGGTGCGGCTGACGAAGATGCAGCTGCAGGGCCATGCCTACATCAAGCCTTGAACGCCCGGCCCGCGCCAGCGGGCTGCTGCCGGTCGCGACGCTGGCGCTGCTGGCCGCGCTGGCGTGGCCGGTGCAGGCCCAGCCGGCGGCAGGCACCTTCTCGACCCGGTCGCTGACCCCCGAGACGGCGCTGGCCGCCGCGCGCGCCGCGCTCGAGCATTGCCGCAAGGCCGGCTACCAGGTCGGCGTCGCCGTCGTGGACCGTGCCGGGCTGCCGCAGGTCTTCCTGCGCGACCGCTTTGCCGGCGCGCACACCGTGCAGGTCGCGATCGACAAGGCCTGGACCGCGGCGAGCTTCCGCATCCCGACGACGGCACTGGCGACCGAGACCCAGGCCGGCAAGCCGATGAGCGGCATCCGGGGCCAGCCGCGCGTGGTCGCCGCGGGCGGCGGGCTGGTGATCGAGTCGGCCGGCTCGGTGGTCGGCGCGATCGCGGTATCCGGCGCGCCGGGCGGCGATGCCGACGATGCCTGCGCGAAGGCCGGCATCCAGGCGATTGCCGACGCGCTGGAGTTCTAGCGCCACGGCGATGCGCAACCTGTGCCGGCTGGCCACGCTGCTGGCGGCCGCCTGCCTGACGCCCGTGGGGGCCCAGCCGCTGGCGACGGTGGAGATGCCGGTGCTGCAGGTCGCGCCGCGCAGCCACTTCGTGCAGGGCGAGGCCGCGCTGGGCTCGGCCGCCAACCAGAACTTCATCTCCAACGCGGGCTTCGTCGTGACCGACGACTCGGTCGTCGTGATCGATGCGCTGGGCTCGCCGGCGCTGGCGACGCTGCTGCTGCAGCGCATCGCGCGCGTCACGACCAAGCCGGTGAGCCACGTGCTGGTGACGCACTACCACGCCGACCACATCTACGGCCTGCAGGTCTTCAAGGCCGCGGGCGCGAGCATCGTCGCCCAGCGCCAGGCGCAGGACTACCTGCAGTCCGACACGGCGCAGCGGCGGCTCGAGGCCAGCCGGCAGGACCTCTTCCCGTGGATCGACGAGGCGACGCGGCTGGTGCCGGCCGACCGCTGGCTGGACGGCGACACCGACCTGCGCATCGGCGGTGTCGACTTCCAGCTGCGCGCGGTCGGGCCGTCGCACACGCCCGAGGACATGGTCGTCCACCTGCCGCAGGAGCGCGTGCTGTTCGTCGGCGACCTGGTGTTCCGCGGCCGCATCCCCTTCGTCGGCCAGGCCGACAGCCGCCGCTGGATCGCCGCGCTGGACCGGCTGCTGGCCTTCGACGCGCGCCTGATGCTGCCGGGCCACGGGCCGCCGTCGCGGCAGGCGGCCGAGGACATCCGCCTGACGCGCGACTACCTCGGCCACCTGCGCGCGACGATGGGCGAGGCGGCCCGCAAGCTGGAACCCTTCGACGAGGCCTACCGCAAGGCCGACTGGTCGCGTTACGAGAAGCTGCCGCTGTTCGGGCCGGCCAACCGCATGAACGCCTACAACACCTACCTGCTGATGGAGCAGGAGCGCGACTGAGCGGCGCGGCACCGCTACGATGTCGCTTCATCCACCGAGGAGCGGACCATGCGCATCCCGTCGTTGCTGGCCACCGGCCTGATGCTGCTTGCCGGCGCCGGCGCGGCCGCTGCCCAGGGCATCGCGATCTTCAAGGACGCCGACCTGGCCCTGGGCGCGAAGCTGATGCAGGAGCACAAGTGCGCCGGCTGCCACGCCGCCAAGTTCGGCGGCGACGGTTCGTCCATCTACCGGCCCGCCGGCCGCATCAGCACGCCGGGGCTGCTGCGCGGCATGGTCGAACATTGCAACACCGAGATGAACCTCGGCCTCTTTCCCGACGAGGTGACGGCGATCGCCGCGGTGCTGCAGCGCGACCACTACCGCTTCAAGTGATCGGCCCAGCCGCTACCATCGAGACCCACGGAGCACGCGGGAGCGCAGAGTGAGCCAGGACGAGTCGGAGCAGGTCTTCAGCAGCGCGGCCGAGCTGTTCGCCTTGCTGTCCACGCCGATCCGCCTGCGCCTGATCAGCGCGCTGTGCAACGGCGAGAAGAACGTGTCGCAGCTGCTGTCCGAGATCGACGCGACGCAGCCCAACATGTCGCAGCACCTGGCCACGCTCTACCGGGCCGGCATCTTGGGCAAGCGCCGCGACGGCACGCAGATCTTCTACCGGCTGCAGAGCCAGCGCGCCGCGACGCTATGCCGCGCGGTCTGCACCCAGATCGCCACCGAGATCGACGGCGACGCCGACATCCCGGCCACCGAGCGGCTGCTGCCCTCGCTGCGCCAGGGCTGAGGCGCCCGGCACGCCGACGCCCCGTGTCGACACCCTCCCCGTCGCCGCTGTTCATCGTCTTCAACCTCGGCTCCGGCCACGGCGACGCGGCCGAGACGCGGGCCCTCATCGAGGCGCGCTGCGCCGAGGCGGGCTGCCGGCTGCACCTGCTGATGGTGGAGGACCCGCGCCGCATCGCCGAGATCGCCGCCGAGGCCGCGCGCGGCGCGCGCGCCGAGGGCGGCATCGTCGTGGCCGCCGGCGGCGACGGCACGATCAACGCCGTCGCGCAGGCCACGCTGGGCAGCGGCTGCCGCTTCGGCGTGCTGCCGCAAGGCACCTTCAACTACTTCAGCCGCGCCCACGGCATTCCCGCCGACACGCAGGAGGCCGTGCAGGTCCTGCTGTCGGGCCGGGTGCGACCGGCGCAGGTGGGGCTGGTGAACGATCGCGTCTTCCTGGTCAACGCGAGCCTCGGCCTGTACCCGAAGCTGCTGGAAGACCGCGAGGCGCTGAAGCGCCAGTGGGGCCGCAGCCGGCTGGTCGCCTTCTGGGCGGGGCTGATGACCCTGCTGCGCGGCCACCGCAACCTGCGCGTGGAGATCGAGGTCCACGGTCGCGCGACCGAGGTGCGCACGCCGACGCTCTTCGTGGCAAACAACGCGCTGCAGCTCGAGCAGCTGGGGCTGCCGGAGGCGAGCGCCATCGAAGCCGGCCAGCTGGCGGCGATCACCGTGCGCCCGGCCGGCCGATTGGCCTGGCTCGGCCTGCTGCTGCGCGGCGCGCTCGGCCGGCTGGGCGAGGCCGAGCAGGTGAACCGCATCGGCTTTCGGCGCCTGACCGTGCGCTCGGCGGGCCGCTTTCGGCCACGCCGGATCAAGGTCGCCACCGACGGCGAGATCGTGTGGCTGCGCCTGCCGCTCGAGTTCGCCGTGTCGCCGGTGAGCCTGGACCTCGTCGGCCCGACCGACAGCCCCGACGCCCCACCCGGACCGGCCGCGGCATGACGGTCCTGCTGCAGGTCTCCGATCCGCACTTCGGGACCGAGGATGCGTCGGTGGCCGCCGCGCTGGAACGCCTGGCCGGCGAACTGCGGCCCGATGTGCTGCTGCTGTCGGGCGACATCACGCAACGCGCCACGCGCGCGCAGTTCGCCGCCGCGCGAACCTTCGTCGACCGGCTCGGCATCCCGGCACGCGTGGCGGTCCCGGGCAATCACGACATCCCGCTCTTCGACCTGGTGGCGCGCAGCCTGAGGCCGTATGCGCGCTACGCCGCGGCGTTCGGCGATGACCTCGAACCCCGCTTCGAGACCGACGACGTGCTCGTGCTCGGCGTCAACACGACGCGCTGGTATCGCCACAAGGACGGTGCGGTGTCGGCGGCACAGGTCGAGCGCGTGGCGGAGCGGCTGTCGGCGGCGAGGCCCGCGCAGTGGCGCATCGTCCTCGTGCACCAGCCCCTGGCCGTGACGCTGCAGAAGGACGTGAAGAACCTCGCGCACGGCCACGCCGCGGCCATCTGCCGCTGGCGGCAGGCCGGCGCCGATCTCGTCGTCGGCGGCCACATCCACCTGCCCTACGTGCTGCCGCTGCCGGAGGCTGCGCAGGCCGCAGGCGCGACGCCACCGCGAACGCTGTGGGTGGTGCAGGCCGGCACGGCGATCAGCCGCCGCGTGCGCCCCGAGGCCGGCCATTCGGTGAACGTGATTCGTGTCGAGGCCGCACCGCGCCGCGCCGTGATCGAGCGCTGGGATCACGATGCGAGCGCGCGATGCTTCGTGCGTATCGAGGCCCACACGCTGGGATCGGCCCTCGCGCCAACCGACGCCGCCAATGACGAAGGGGCTGGCTCGTGAAAGCCAACCCCTTGCTTTTTCTGGCGGAGTGGACGGGGCTCGAACCCGCGACCCCCGGCGTGACAGGCCGGTATTC
>CAZUUU010000165.1:0-7621 GCA_964622685.1 uncultured Methylibium sp. | reverse complement strand
CCTTCGTCGCGCCGGGCCTGTACAGCCACGAGAAGAAGCTGGTGCTGCCGCTGGTCGTGTCCAGCACGCTGCTGTTCCTGCTGGGCGTGGCCTTCTGCTACTTCTTCGTGTTCGGTCAGGTGTTCAAGTTCATCCAGGGCTTCGCGCCCAAGAGCATCACCGCCGCGCCGGACATCGAGGCCTACCTGGGTTTCGTGCTGTCGATGTTCATTGCCTTCGGCGCGGCCTTCGAGGTACCGGTGGCGGTGGTCGTGCTTGCGCGCATGGGCGTGGTCTCGATCGAGAAGCTCAAGGCCTTCCGCGGCTACTTCATCGTCGTGGCCTTCATCATCGCGGCCGTCGTCACGCCGCCCGACGTGATCTCGCAGCTGGCGCTGGCGATCCCCATGTGCATCCTCTACGAGATCGGCATCTGGGCGGCGAGGATCTTCATCAAGCACACCCAGGCGCCCGATGCGGCGCCCGAAGACCGCACGGCGTCCTGACGCACCGCTCCGGCGCGGCTATTCGCGCTGCCGCTGCGCCTTGGGTCGCTGGGCGACCGTGACCTGCACCTCGACCGCCTTGTCGCCGCGCTGAACCGCGAGGCGGGCGCGCGACTGCGGCTTCAGCGCCGCGACGGCGTTGAGGAGCTGGGCGGTGTTGCGCACCGGCGTGTCGGCCACCTGGACCACCACGTCGCCGGGGCGCAGGCCGCCGTCGCTGGCCGGGCCACCCTGCAGCACGCCGGTGATCAGCACGCCTTCGGTGGCCTTGAGGTTGAAGGTCTCGGCGATCTCGGGCGTCAGGTCGCGCGGCTCGACGCCGATCCAGCCGCGCCGCACCTCGCCGTCGCGGATCAGCGCCTCCATCACCTGACGCGCCGTCGACACGGGAATGGCGAAACCGATGCCCAGGTTGCCGCCGCTGCGCGAGTAGATCGCCGTGTTGATGCCCATCAGGTTGCCGGCCGCATCGACCAGCGCGCCGCCGGAGTTGCCGGGATTGATGGCCGCATCGGTCTGGATGAAGTTCTCGAAGGTGTTGATGCCGAGCTGGTTGCGTCCCAGCGCCGAGACGATGCCCGAGGTGACGGTCTGGCCGACGCCGAAGGGGTTGCCGATGGCCAGCACGACGTCGCCGACCTGCAGCGCGTCCGAGTTGCCGAAGGCCACGGCCGGCAGCTTGTCGAGCTTGATGCGCAGCACCGCCACGTCGGCCTCGGGGTCGGTGCCGATGACCTCGGCATGCGCGCGGCGGCCGTCGGAGAGCTGGACCTCGATGTCGTCCATGCGCTCGATGACGTGGTTGTTCGTCAGCACGTAGCCCTCGGGCGACACGATGACGCCGGACCCGATGCCGCTCTGGGACTGCTCGTCCGGGTCGCCGAAGAAGTAGCGGAACCAGGGGTCGTTGGCGCGCGGATGGCGGGCGGCCGGCGTCTTGCTGGTGATCACGCTCACGACCGCCGGCGAGGCCCGACGCGCGGCGGCCGCGTAGCTGGCCCCGCCGCTGCCCGGGCCCAGCGCCACCGGCTGGATCGGGCTGGCCGGCAGCGTGCTGACCACCGAGGCCAGCGGCCGCCGCTGCAGCCATTCGGGCTTGAGCGTGGCCACGACGAACAGCACCGCCAGGGCCACGGTCACGGCTTGGGAGAAAATCAGCCAGGTTCTGCGCATGGGAGAAGGACAAGTGACCAGCCGCGACGATCTCGAGAAGTACCTCGCAGGCCTGCTGGACGTGGGTCGGTTCAAGGATTATGGGCCGAACGGTCTGCAGGTCGAGGGCAGGAAAGAGGTCCGCAAGCTGGTGAGCGGGGTGACCGCGAGCCTGGCCTTCATCGAGGCCGCCGCCGCGGCCGGGGCGGACGCCGTGCTGGTTCACCACGGGCTGTTCTGGCGCGGTCATGACGGGCGCCTGACGGGCTGGCTGCGGCAGCGCGTCGCCGCGCTGCTGAAGCACGACCTCAACCTCTTCGCCTACCACCTGCCGCTCGACGCGCACGCCGAGCACGGCAACAACGCGCAGCTGGGGGCCAAGCTCAGGTTCCAGACCGAGGGCCGCTTCGGCGAGCAGGAGCTCGGCTGCATCGGTCGTCCGCCGCAGCCGCTGACCGGCGCGGCGCTGTCCGCGCTGCTGCAGTTCCGCCTGGGCCGTGCGCCGGTGGTGGTGGAAGGCGACGGCCGGCCGATCAAGCGCGTGGCCTGGTGTACCGGCGGTGCGCAGGGCTACTTCGAGGCGGCGATCGCGGCGGGGGCCGACGCCTACCTGACCGGCGAGATCTCGGAGCCGCAGGCCCACATCGCGCGCGAGACCGGCGTGGCCTTCTACGCCTGCGGGCACCATGCCACCGAGCGCTTCGGCGCGCCGGCGGTCGGTGCGCATGTGGCGCAGCTGTTCGACCTCGAACACGAGTTCATCGACATTGACAACCCCGCCTGACCCGGCCCCCGCACCGATCGCCTTGAGCATGGGCGATCCTTGTGGCATCGGCCCCGAGATCCTGGCGATGGCGTTCGCGCGCGGTGCGCTGCCGGGCGGCTTCGTCGTCGGTGACGTCGAGGTGATGCGACGGGCGGCCGCCATCGTCGCTGCCGGCGAACGCAGCAGCCTGCCGGTCGCCGTGATCGATCGCGCCGCCGACGCCACGACCGTGCCACCACGCTGCGTGCCGGTGCTGACGGCGCCGGGCTTGCCTGCCGGCTTGGCTGGCCTGCCCTTCGGCCGCGTCGAGGCGGCGGCCGGTGCGGCAGCGGCGACCTGCATCCGCCATGCGGCGGTGCTGGCCCGCGCCGGTGAGGTGGCCGCGATCGTCACCGCGCCGATCCACAAGGAGGCGCTGGCGGCCGCCGGCGTCCCCTATCCGGGCCACACCGAGCTGCTGCAGGCCGAGGCCGCGGAAGGCTGCGTGATGCCGCCGGTGCGCATGATGCTGGCCAACGACGAACTGAAGACGGTGCTGGTCAGCATCCACGTCTCGCTGCGCGATGCGATCGATGCGGTGACCCGGGACGCCGTGCTCGAGACCCTGCGCATTGCACATGCCGCCGCGGCGCGCTGGGGCTGCCCGTCGCCCCGCATCGCGGTGGCCGGCCTGAATCCGCATGCCGGCGAGGGCGGCCTGTTCGGCGACGAGGAGCAGCGCGTCATCGCGCCGGCCATCGCGGCGGCGCGCGCCGAGGGCATCGACGCCCAGGGCCCGCATGCGCCCGACACGGTGTTCATGCGGGCGCGGCGCGGCGAGTTCGACCTGGTGATCGCGATGTACCACGACCAGGGCCTGATCCCGGTGAAGTACCTCGGCGTGGAGCAGGGTGTCAACGTGACGCTGGGCCTGCCCTTCGTGCGCACCAGCCCGGACCATGGCACGGCCTTCGACCTCGCCGGCAGCGGCCGGGCCGACCCGTCCAGCCTGGTGGCCGCCTACGCGATGGCGCGGCGGCTCAGCGGCGTGGCCTGAGCCGCGCCCCGGGCTTCAGTGGCGGCTCTGCGCCGCCGCGCCGCGCGGGTTGCCGCCCAGCTGGGCCAGCTGCTTGCGGGCCCGCGCGGTGGCGCGCTCGATCAGCTCGGCCTGCTCGAAGGCGCGGAAGCGCTCGGTGTCGCACAGGCGGGTCAGCATGCGCGAGGTCATCGAGATCGTCTTCTCGTGCGACTTGCCGTGCGTGAAGACGAAGAACGCGCGGCCCGGGCTGATCCAGTTGAGGCGCACGCGCTGCCAGCGGCCTTCTACGTGCATGCGGTAGGCGATGCCGGTCTGCAGGTGGTGGACCAGCTGCGGGCCGTGGGTAGGCGCCGCGCCTTCCGGCGCCAGCGCCTCCAGCACGATGTCGACCTCGGCCGGGTCGCCGGGCGCGCCGCCGGCCTCGGCGAGGTCGATGTCGACCTTGCCGTCCCAGTCGACCGCGCTCTCCTCGACCAGGCCGATCTGCGCCGCCTCCTCGGCCGAGAAGGTCAGCGGCGCCGCGTGCTCCTGGGCGGCCGGCAGCTCGGCCGGCATGCTGGGTGCCAGGTCCTCGGCGGTCGGGATCGTGACCTTGCCGACCTGGTCGAGCTGGTGCTTGAGCTGGCGCTGCTCGAAGTCGGTCAGCGGTGCCGTCTTCAGCGACTCGGCGTGGCGCGGCAGCAGCTGCGCGAAGAACTCCTTCTTGGCGGCCTCCGGCCAGCGAATCAGCGCGAGGCCCTCGTTGAGGTCCTTCATCAGCTGCGGCAGGATCATCAGGAAGTTCCTGCGCAGCTGGGGTTCGCCCTTGGGCTGCACCGACAGCGCCAGCTCGCGCGCGGCGCGGGTCGCGCGGTCCGCCATTTCCGGCGATCCGCCCGGCCCGGCCGCCTGGACCTGGACCTGGCTCCACACCTGGGCCAGGAAGTCGCGCACGAAGTCCGGGATCGGCACTGGTTCCAGGTGCGCCTTCAGCTCGCGCATGTAGCGCTGCTGGATGCGCAGCTGGGTCTCCTTGCCGCCCAGCAGCGCCGCTGCCGGCGCGTGGCTGCCGGCGTCCTGGGCACTCTGTTCCTGGATCAGCGCCTCGATCGCCTGCAGCTTGGACTCGTACAGGTCCATCTGGTCGAAGTCGCCCTCGACGATCTCCTGCACCAGCAGGCGCACCTTGTCGAGGAACTGCCGGCCGGGGCCTTGCTCGAGGTCCTCGTAGGCGGCGGCCAGCGACGCGATGCGGTTGACGAAGCGCCGCACCGGGTGCCGGCGCGAGCTGAAGAAGCCGACGTCCTTCAGTGCCGCCCGCAGCACCGGCAGCTGCAAGCGGGCGATCTGGCGCGCCATCTGCGGCGGCACCTTGCTGTCGGACAGCACCTGGTCGAACAGCGCGGCGACCACGTCGATCACCATGTGGTCCAGCGTGCCGGACGAGGCGCGCATCAGCTCGTCGCGATGCTGGCGGATCACGTTGGCCGCCATCAGGCCGGCCAGCGGCGCGAGGTTGGACGAGGCGCCGCCCATCCCGCTGTGCCGCGGACTGCCGGTCGACGGCCCCCCCTGGCGACCCAGTTCGGCGGCCGCCGATGCATGGGCCTCGCCGGCCATGACGCTGGCGGCGCTGAGGCGCCGCAGGATGTCCATCATCTGGGCATCGCCGGACGACCCCCGACGGCCGGGCTCGATCGGCGGGAAGCCGGAGGCGCCATCGCGGGCGCCGCCCGCGCCCGGCGCGTAGCCGCCACCCCCAGGCCCCCCGACGGACTCGCCGCCGCCGTAGCCACCTCCATGGCCGCCACCGCCGCCGTAGCCATGGCCGCCGGAGGGCGCGCCCCCGCCGCCGCTCCCGGGTCTGTGGGCGCCCGGCCCGCCCAGGCCCCCCGACCCGGACATGCCGCCGAGCGCTCCGGGTCCGGACACGGCCTGCAGCGCCTGGGGCAACGCGATGCCGAACAGCGAGCTCAGCATCTGCTCGGCTTGCGCCAGGTCGCGCGCCGACTGGTTGTAGCCCGAGGTCTGGTAGCCGCCGGCCTCGCGCAGCATCTCGCGCGGCAGTTCGTTGCCCGGACCCTGGACGGTCTTCAGCGCCAGGCCGACCGGCTGCACGCCGCGCTCGCGCAGGTCGGTCACGATGCTGGCGTAGCAGGCCTTCATGGCCGTCGCGAGGCCCCGTCCGAACTCCTGGGCCAGCACGTTGCGGTGCTCGGGGGCTTCGGTCACGCCGTGGATCGCCCGTCGCAGCGCACGGCCCACGACTTCGGGGCGCAGCGGGTTGCGCTCGGGCTCGGGCTGCGCGATGTGCAGCAGGCCGGCCATGTAGGCGTCGAGCTCCCGCAGCTCCCACTCGGATTCGTGCAGCACCTGCATGCTCAGGCGCTCGGCCGACACGCGCTCGTCGACCTCGTCATCGCCGACCAGGCTGAGCGACTCGAAGGTGGTCGTCGCGAGCGAGCGCGACGAGGTGCTGCGCGGTTCGGCCTGCTGGTAGATCTTCTCGCGCAGGGCCGAGCCGAACAGGTGGTTGAAGTCCGGCAGCTTGCGGCGCAGGTCGAACTGCGCGCCGCTGCGGGCCTGCCGCTCCCAGGCGCTGGTGAAGGCCGGCGTGTGCAGCGCGATGGTCTCGATCAGCCGCTCGGCGACGGCCGTCACCGTTCCCTGGATGCGCAGGCTGGCCGCCTGCAGTGCGGCCTGGATGTAGGGATCGTTCACGTGGCGGGCATCGGGGCCGCGAGCAGTCCGGCGGCCGCCGCTGCTCGCGTGGGGGTCACTTCCTCAGGGCGTCGCGGATCTCGCGCAGCAGCACCACGTCCTCGGGCGGCGCGGCGGGCGGAGCGGGCGGGGCGTCCTTCTTCAACCGGTTGATCTGCTTGATCATCAGGAAAATGATGAAGGCCAGGATGGCGAAGTTGAGGGCGACCGTGACAAAACTGCCGTAAGCGAACACGGCGCCGCCCTTCCTGGCGTCGGCCAGCGCCAGGCCGGCGGCCTGGCCCGACAGGGCGACGTAGTAGTTCGAGAAATCCAGGCCCCCGAACAGCTTGCTGACGACGGGCATGATCAGGTCTCCGACGATCGAGTCGACGATCTTGCCGAACGCGCCCCCGATGATCACGCCGACCGCCAGGTCGATGACGTTGCCCTTGACGGCGAACTCCTTGAACTCGGTCATGAATGACATGCATTCCCTCCACTTGATTGACAGCCCCCCGTCCATGCAGACCCTGGGGCCGGCGCGGCAAGGGAGTATTCCCCAGCTTGGCTCCAAGTCAACCCGCGGCCGCCCGGCCGACGCCACCCCTGTCAGCCGCCGACAAGGAGGCTGTCGTCTAGAATCCCGGGTTGATCAGGAATCCAAGCGTCCTTCCGAGGAAATCCATGAGCGAGCAGCAAGTCGACCAGGGCAAGCGGACCTGGTTGATCGCCTCCGGTTGCGCCGGGGCGATCGGCGGTGTGGCCACGGCCGTCCCCTTCGTCAGTAGCTTCCAGCCGTCCGACCGCGCTCGCGCCGCGGGCGCGGCCGTCGAGGCGGACATCAGCAACCTCAAGCCCGGCGAGAAGATGACCGTCGAGTGGCGCGGCAAGCCGGTCTGGATCGTGCGCCGCACGCCCGAGCAGCTCGAGTCGCTGAAGAAGACCGACGCACTGGTGGCCGACCCCAAGTCGCAGCGCAACCCGGCCGAGATCACGCCGATGGAGTCGACCCGCAACGAATGGCGCTCCATCAAGCCGGAGATCCTGGTGGTCATCGGCATCTGCTCGCACCTGGGCTGTTCGCCGAGCGACAAGTTCACCCCCGGCCCGCAGCCCTCGGTACCCGACGACTGGACCGGCGGCTTCCTGTGCCCCTGCCACGGCTCGCTGTTCGACATGGCCGGCCGCGTCTACAAGAACAAGCCCGCGCCCGACAACCTCGAGGTGCCGCTGTACACCTTCCTGTCGGACAGCAAGCTGCTGATCGGCGAAGCCAAGGCCTGAGAAGTACGAGGACACCATGGCTGAATTCAAGACCGTTCCGGCCGACGCCCCGATGGCCGACAAGCTGATGACCTGGGTGGACAACCGCTTCCCGGCGACCAAGCTCTACAAGGAGCACCTGTCCGAGTACTACGCGCCGAAGAACTTCAACTTCTGGTACTTCTTCGGCTCGCTGGCGATGCTGGTGCTGGTGATCCAGATCGTCACCGGCATCTTCCTGGTGATGCACTACAA
>CAZUUU010000164.1:0-7702 GCA_964622685.1 uncultured Methylibium sp. | reverse complement strand
GGTGAAGTGGGTCTACCAGATGACCCCGTTCGACGAGTGGGACTTCGACGGCATCAACGAGATGATCCTCGCGGACATCCCGGTGAAGGGCAAGCCGACCAAGGCGCTGGTCCACTTCGACCGCAACGGCTTCGCGTACACGCTCGATCGCACCAACGGCGCCCTGCTGGTCGCCGAGAAGTACGACCCGAAGGTGAACTGGGCCACGCACGTCGACATGAAGACCGGCCGTCCGCAGGTGGTGGCGAAGTACTCGACCGCGCAGAACGGTCCTGACGTCAACACCAAGGGCATCTGCCCGGCCGCACTCGGCTCGAAGGACCAGCAACCCGCCTCGTTCGACCCGAACACCGGCCTGTTCTACGTGCCGACGAACCACGTCTGCATGGACTACGAGCCGTTCAAGGTCGAGTACACCGCGGGCCAGCCGTATGTGGGCGCCACGCTGTCGATGTTCCCGGCTCCGGGAAGCCATGGCGGCTTGGGAAACTACATCACCTGGGACGCCGGCACCGGCAAGATCGTCCAGAGCAAGCCCGAGAAGTTCTCGGTGTGGAGCGGCTCGCTGAACACCGCGGGCGGCATCAGCTGCTACGGCACGCTCGAGGGCTACTTCAAGTGCGTCGACGCGAAGGACATCACCAAGGAGCTGTACAAGTTCCGCACCCCGTCCGGCATCATCGGCAACGTGTTCACCTACGAGCACAAGGGCAAGCAGTACATGGGCGTGTTCTCGGGCATCGGCGGCTGGGCCGGCATCGGCATGGCAGCAGGTCTCGAGAAGGACACCGACGGTCTGGGCGCCGTGGGTGGCTACAAGGAGCTGAACTCCTACACGGACCTCGGCGGTTCGCTGACGGTGTTCGCTCTGCCGAACTGATCCTTGCAAGTCCCGTCCGATCGCGGGAACCTCCCGCGGTCGGATCGATCAGGGGATGGTGAACGGTCAACGCTCACCATCCCCGTTTCGTTTCAAACGCGTGTCCACTCATCTTTCAGGTCAGCCATGATGTCTCGTGTGAAATCCATCGTCCTTGCCGTGGCCGCATTGGCCGTTTCCGGGGGGGTCGTCACTGCCCAGGCCCAGGACAAGAAGCCGCTCTACAAGGTCGTCGATGGCTACAAGGTCGATGCCGAGACGATGAAGGGCTTCCGTACGTGGCGCGCCGCCGCCTGCGACCGCTGCCATGGCGCCAACCAGGAAGGCCTGGTCGGCCCCTCGCTGATCGCCAGCATGAAGACGCTGAGCAAGGACGACTTCGTGAAGACCGTGCGCGACGGTCGCCTCGACAAGGGCATGCAGAGCTTCGGCACGAGCAAGCAGGTCATGGACAACATGGACCAGCTCTACGCCTACCTCAAGGGTCGCTCGGACGGCGCCATCACGCGCGCCAAGGTCGAAGAGCTGCAATGACGAACCTTCCGCGCGCTTGCCGGATCGGCGCGCTGGCGCTGTCGCTGCTGGCCGGCGTCGCCGTGCCGGCCGCGGCGCAGGACGCGGCGCCGCGCAAGGCCTTCCGCGTCTGCCAGGATCCGAACAACCTGCCCTTCTCCAGCCTCAAGGGCGAGGGCATCGAGAACAAGATCGCCGAGCTGTTCGCCAAGGACCTCGGCCTGTCGGTCGAGTACTTCTCCTTCCCGCAGCGGCTGGCCTTCGTGCGCAACACCCTGCGCTACAAGCTGCCCGGCGAGGACTACCCCTGCGACATCATCATGGGCGTGCCGGCCGGCTTCGACCAGGTGTCGGTGACCAAGCCCTACTACCGATCGACCTATGCGCTGGTCTACGCCAAGGGCAAGGGCCTCGACGGCGTGCAGACGATCGACGACTTCCTCAAGGTCGACCGGGCCCGCCTCGACAAGCTCCGCATCGGCATCTACGACCGCTCGCCGGCGTCCGAGTGGCTCAACAGGCACCAGCTGGTCGAGCAGGGCGTGCCGTACGCCATCATGAACGCCGACCCGAACCAGTACCCCGGCGAGATCATCGAGCGCGACCTCGCCTCCGGCAAGCTCGACGCCGCCATCGTCTGGGGCCCGATCGCCGGCTACTTCGCGAAGAAGGTACAACAGCCGCAACTGGTCGTCGTGCCGATGCGCTCCGAGCCGGGCGTGAAGTTCGACTTCCAGATGGCGATGGGCGTGCGCTACGGCGAGCGCGACTGGAAGCAGCAGATCGAAGGCCTGATCGACAAGCGCCAGGCCGAGATCACCGCGATCCTGCGCGAGTTCGGCGTGCCCCTCCTCGACAACCAGCCCGCGCCGGCCGGCCGCTAGGGAGCCGCGATCCCGCCTCGCGCCATGGCCCTGATGAAGCACGCCGTCGTCCTTGCAGGCGCCGTGCTCGCCATGGTGGCGACGGCCACCGCGCGCGCCGAGATCGACCGCGCTTCGCTGATCGGCCTGGCGCCCAGCGTCCTCAAGATCGAGGCGGTCGATGCGGCCGGTCGCTTCCAGCTCGGCTCGGGGGTCATCGTCGCGCCGGGCAAGGTCGTCACCAACTGCCACGTGACGCGCAACGCCAGGCGCGTCCAGGTCGTCAAGGGCGGCGCGCGCTGGGCCGCGAGCCTCCAGGCCGCCGACATGAAGCGCGACCTCTGCGTGCTGCAGGTGCCGAGCATCGACGGCCCGGCGGTGCCGATCGCGCGCGCCTCGTCGCTGAAGATGGGCCAGTCGGTGCTGGCGATCGGCTACACCGGCGGCGTCGGCCTCCAGCTCAGCGAGGGCGGCGTGGTGGCGCTGCACCGCTGGTCGGGCAGCCAGATCGTGCAGAGCAGCAACTGGTTCAGCTCCGGCGCCAGCGGCGGTGGCCTCTTCAACGCCGACGGCGCGCTGGTCGGCATCCTGACCTTCCGCCTGCGCGGCGGCGCCAACCACTACTTCGCGGCCCCGGCCGACTGGGTGCTGGGGCTGCTGGACAGCGGGCCGAGCTACGACGCGGTGGCGCCGCTGCCGGGCGAGAGCTTCTGGGAGGGCCCGCTCGACAACCAGCCGCTGTTCCTGCAGGCCGCCGCGCTCGAACAGCGCCAGCGCTGGCCGGCGCTCGCCCAGCTCGCCGAACGCTGGGGACTGGAAGACAGCGGCGACGCGGAACCGGCCTACCTGCTGGGCGTTGCGCGCGATGGCCTGCAACAGGCCGACGCGGCGATCGCCGCCTTCAAGCGCAGCCTCGATCTCGACCCGACCTATGGTCGCAGCTGGGCGCGACTGGCCCAGATCTACAAGCGCCTCGGCCTGTCGGCCGAGGCCCGGCAGGCTGCAGCGCGCCTGTCCGCCCTCGACCCGATCCACGGCCGCGAACTGGCCGCCGAACTGGAGAAGCCGTGAACCTCGCGCGAACTTTCGTCCCTGGCCTGCTGGCGCTGGCGTCCGCACTGATCGCGACGACGACGCCGGCCCGTGCGGCCGACCCGAGCCAGTATTCGCGCGCCGAGAACCTGGTGTTCGCCGACCGGCATCTCGTCGACCTCAAGTCGCCGAGTTCCCTGCGCTACAGCTTCGTGCGCTCGGGCAGCCTCGAGTCCGGGTTCGAGGACCAGGTGCGCATCGACGTGCGCCGCAACGGCAAGGTCTGCTGCACCGTGCAGGGCGACTTCCTGACCGGCGAGCGTCGCCTGGCCCTGCCGGAGATCCCCGAGGCCGAGGCCAACCCGGTGATCCTGTACTTCCTGGAGCGTGACATCCGCGAGATGCAACGCCTGACCAAGGGCCGCCCCAACTACTTTCAGAAGCGCATCCGCATGACCATGGTCGACGAGGCACAGGTGCGCGACACGACGATCAGCTTCCAGGGGCGCGAGCTGCCGGCCCAGGAAGTGACGCTGCTGCCCTACGCCAAGGATCTGGCGCGCAGCCGCTACGACCGGTTTGCGGACAAGCGCTACACCTTCGTCCTTGCCAAGGGCGTGCCGGGCGGCGTGTACCAGCTGCGCACCGCCTTGCCGGGCGCCCTGCCCACCGACCCGCCCGCGCTCGAGGAGGTGATGACCTTCACCGGCGTCGACGCCGGGCCCGCCCCCCAACCCAGCAAGAAGTGATGGCCCCGATGATCAAGACCTTCCTGCCCCGGCCGGCCCGCGGCTCGACCCCCGTGCTGCTCGCCGCGCTGGCGTGGGCGACGGTCGCCGCGCCGGCATCGGCCCACGACTACCCGACGGCCGACCGCGTGACCTACGTCAACGAGTGCATGCGCCAGCATCCCGGTCAGTACTACGAGATGCTGAACAAGTGCTCGTGCGCGCTCGACAAGCTGGCCGGCCAGCTGAAGTTCGAAGAGTTCGACTCGATGGTGACCGCCACCAACGCCAACAGCATCGGCGGCGAGCGCGGCAACACCATCCGCGACACCGAGACGCTGCAGAAGGAGATCCGCCGCTTCCGCGAACTGCAGGCGACCGCGAAGAAGAGCTGCTTCATCAACACCGCGCCGAAGTAACGCCATGACCTGGCCGCGGCGCGTGGCGGCGGCCGTCGGCCTGGCGCTCGCCGCCTGCTCGGCCGGTTGCGGGTCGGTGGCCACGGCCGGCGGCGCCGCTTCGGCCTTGCAGGCCCTGGCCCCCGGGGTCTACGTGCATCGCGGCGCGCTCGAGGAATGGGGCCCCGCCAACGGCGGCGATGTCGCCAACACCGCGGTCGTGATCGGCTCGCGCTGCGTGGCCGTGATCGACAGCGGGGGCACCGACGCGGTCGGCCGGCAGCTGCTGGCCGCGCTGCGGCGCCTCACGCCGCTGCCGGTGTGCTACGTGATCAGCACGCACGCGCATCCCGACCACGTGTTCGGCAACGCGGCCTTCTCCGCCGTGCACCCCGCGCCGCGCTTCGTCGGGCACCGGCGGCTGCCGGCGGCGCTGGCAGCGCGCGGGCCGACCTACCTCAACGCCCTGAAGCGCGACTTCGGCGCGGGCGCCGCCGCCACCACCCGCCTCGTCGCGCCGGACCTGCTGGTCGAGGACCGGCTCGAGCTCGACCTGGGCGATCGCCGCCTGAGCCTGCGCGCCTGGCCGACCGCGCACACCGACGCCGACCTCAGCGTGCTGGACGAGACGACGCGCACGCTCTTCCTCGGCGACCTGCTGTTCGTCGACCACGTGCCGGTGGTCGACGGCCGGCTGAAGGGCTGGCTGGCCGTCCTCGACGAGCTGCGCGGCTGGCCGGTCGAGCGTGCGCTGCCGGGCCACGGCGCGCCGAGCGGCGACTGGCCCGCTGCGCTCGATGCGCAGCAGCGCTACCTGCAGACCCTGCAGGCCGACGTGCGCCGGGCCCTGAAGGACGGGCTGACGCTGAGCCAGGCCGTGGCGCGCATCGCGCCGGACCGCCCCGGCTGGCGCCTGCTGGACGCCTTCCACGCGCGCAACGTCACCGCGGCCTACGCCGAGCTCGAGTGGGAGTGAGGCGCCGGCCGCAGCAGCGGCCGCAGCGCCCACAGCCCCAGCGCCGGGCCGATCCCCAGCGCCGGCAGGAGCCAAGCCAGCGGCCAGCGCTGCGCCAGCGCGACGAACAGCAGGATGCTGGCGATCGAGATCGCGAAGCCGACGCAGTTGACCAGGGTCAGCACGCTGCCGACCGCCTCGCGCGGCGCATTGCTCGCCGTCAACGCCGAGAACTGCGGCGAGTCGCCCGCCACCGTCACGCCCCAGACCAGCAGCCAGGCCGCGAACCACAGGTCCGGCGCCCCGATCGCCCACGGCGCCAGCACGCAGCACAGGCCGCTGAGTGCCAGCTGCACGCCCGCCACACGGGCGCTGCCGTAGCGCGCCGCCAGCAGGCCGCCCAGCACGCAGCCCAGCGCACCGGCACCGATGACCGCGAAGGCGGCCACCGACAGCGCCGGACCGGCCAGCCGCGCCGCCAGGATCAGCGGCACCAGCACCCACAGCGTGTAGATCTCCCACATGTGCCCGAAGTAACCCAGCACCGAGGCGCGCAGCCGCGCGTCGTGGGCCACCGCCCCCAGCGCGCGCCACTGCAGCGTGGTCGCGCGCGGCAGGTGGCCACCATCGGGCACGGCCGACCACAGCAGCAGGCCGCCGGCCAGGGCCAGCGCCGACACGCCCAGCATCACGTCCTGCCAGGGCCAGGTGGTGCCGAGCGCGCGCAGCGCATGCGGCGAGGCCGTGCCGAGCACCAGCGCGCCGAGCAGCCAGCCCAGCGCACGCCCCAGGCCCTGCGGATACCAGGCCGCGGCGATCTTCATGCCGACCGGATAGATGCCGGCCAG
Source organism: uncultured Methylibium sp. (assembly GCA_964622685.1). Lineage (GTDB taxonomy): Bacteria > Pseudomonadota > Gammaproteobacteria > Burkholderiales > Burkholderiaceae_C > Methylibium. The sequence continues at coordinate 1,485 of CAZUUU010000164.1, read as the reverse complement.
GAAGAAGCCGGTCAGCGCGCGCAGCCCCCACAGGGTCGCGACGTCCAGGCTGCCCGCCGGCCACAGCGCGGCAGCGGCATTGCACGCCGCGCCGGCGACCGAGCACAGCAGGAACACCGCCCGCGGCGAATGCCGATCGGCGATCGCCGCCAGCGCGAACACCAGCGTGCCGGCGATGAAGCCCAGCTGCACCGCCGACGTGAGGCTGCCGACGGCGTCGGGCGCCAGCCCCAGCGAGCGCTGCAGCTCCGGCATCACCGCGTTGACGGCAAACCACAACGAGGTCCCGGCGAACTGCGCCACGACGATGGCCGGCAGCACGCGGCGGGGAGCAAGGGCAGGCGTCATGCCGCGACGGTACCCGCTCGGCCGCCCGGCCGCTGCCATCGGCTGGCCGCAGAATGACGGCCATGATCACGCCACCCGCCGCCGCCCCCGAACGCCACACTGACCCGCAGGCCGCGCTGGACGCGGCCCGGGCGCTCTACGCGCAAGGCGTCGCGCTGCTGCGCGACCACCTGCAGCGTTTCGTCGCCGGCGAGGACTTCGCGCAGCGCATCCGCGCCTGCTACCCGCGCGTGACGGTGCACACCGAGACCGTGGCGCGCGCCGACACGCCGCTGGCCTACGGCTTCGTCGCCGGTCCGGGCCGCTACGACACGACGCTGACGCGACCCGACCTGTTCGGCGACTACTACCTCGAACAATTCCGCCTGCTGCTGCGCAACCACGGGCAGAACGGTCGCATGCAGCTCGAGATCGGCCCGAGCACCGAGCCCATTCCCGTGCAGTTCGCCTTTGCCGAGCACGACCACGTCGAGGGCTCGCTCGATGCCGACCGCCGCGTGCTGCTGCGCGACCTGTTCGACCTGCCCGACCTGGGCGCGATGGACGACGGCATCGCCAACGGCACGCACGAGCCGCGCCCGGGCGCCGACGGCATCACCACGCACCCGCTGGCGCTGTTCACCGCGCCGCGCGTCGACTATTCGCTGCACCGGCTGCGCCACTACACCGGCACCGCACCCGAGCACTTCCAGAACTTCGTGCTGTTCACGAACTACCAGTTCTACATCGACGAGTTCATCAAGCTCGGCCACGAGCTGATGCACCTGCCGCGCGGCGAGGCGACGCTGTTCGAGGGCGGCGAGGCCGAGGACGCCTACGTCGCCTTCGTCGAGCCGGGCAACGTGGTGATGCGCCGCACCGGCCAGCCGCTGGAGCCCGGCGACTTCCTCGGCGAGGCGCCGCCGCGGCTGCCGCAGATGCCGGCCTACCACCTGGTGCGCAAGGACGGCGCCGGCATCACGATGGTCAACATCGGCGTCGGCCCCAGCAACGCCAAGACCATCACCGACCACATCGCGGTGCTGCGGCCGCATGCCTGGATCATGCTGGGCCACTGCGCCGGCCTGCGCACCACGCAGCGCCTGGGCGACTACGTGCTGGCCCACGGCTACGTGCGCGAGGACCACGTGCTCGACG
>CAZUUU010000163.1:0-7710 GCA_964622685.1 uncultured Methylibium sp. | reverse complement strand
GGTGGCGGCGGTGGTGGCGGCGGTGGTGGCGGCGGTGGGCGGGGCCGGGCTCGCTGAGCCGGCACATCCCGAGCCGCATCGCGGCAGCGTTGGCAAGCGACTCTCGCCAACGCACACAGGCATTGCATTTGGACGCGCCTCGACACAGTGTGTCGGTCGGCGTGCTCCTAGAGTGCGGGTGATGCGTTCTGCCTTCGACCTGTCGACCCAATGGAGCACGGCATGGTCCGGCACCGACATCCTGGTGCTGCGCAACGATGCCGAGGTGGACCGCGTGCATGCACCGGACATCCGCCGCGTCGTGTTCGTCCAGCCGGTCGAGACCGAGAGCGCCGGGGACCTGTCCTTCGCGCTGGTCGAACTCGACGAGGAGTTCATCGTCTTTCCGCCCGAGACCGGCTTCGCTGGCCGGGTGAACTTCGAGCGCCAGTCCTTCTGGGCCGCCAAGGCCTGCATCTACTGGGCCGACTCGCTGTCGGCCCGGTTGCCGGTCCACCTGCTGGCGCGGCGCGGCTTCGCGCTGGTCCGGCGTGCTCCCAGCTACGGTCGCGTGCCGCGCGACGAATTGCGGCCGGTGCTGGAGCATTGGCTGCTCGAGGGGCCGCACAGCTGGGACGAGCGCCGCTGGCAACGCATCCAGCGCTCCCGCCCCTTCGCCCGCATCGACACGACGGTGCACGTGCCGCCACCGCCGCAGGCGGGCGCCCCGCAGGGCTGATCGCAGCAACCGGAAACCCGGCCGAAGCCGGGTTTCGCTGGTCGGTCGCGTGCCGACGTCGTCAGGCCGCCGGCTTGGCGACCTTCTTGGCCTTCTTCTTCTTGGCGACCTTCTTCTCGGCCGTCATGTCGGCCTTCTTCTCGACCTTGGCCGCCGCCACAGGGGCCGCGGGCGCTGCCGGCACCGCCGGAGCCGGGGCCTGGGCGTAGGCCGCCAGCGCGAACATCGAAGCAACGAGACCGGCGATCAGCTTGTTCATGAACGAACTCCTCGGGGGAAGTGACGAGCGGGATGCTCGTCCTGACAACGCCCGCGGAGCAGGGTGCGCCGACCGCATCGTTGCATCGTTCAGCCGGCTGTCAATCTGGGCCGCCTCGCGGCCGGGGCGGTCAGTCGAAGCGGCCGACCCGCAGCCACTTGGTCGCGACCCACTTCTCGCCTTCGAGCACCGGCGCACCGCCATGCAGGCTGCGCGTGACCGGATGCGGGCGGTCGTAGCTGAAGAAGACCGCGTGGCCCTTCAGTGGCGCGACCTCCAGGCCCACGTCCGGGAAGGTCGTCCCGCCGCCGCGCACAGGCGTGTTCAGGTAGGTCACGATGGTGGCGACGCGCTGGCCACCGCGCTTCAGGATCATCGGTGTGCCGGGTTGCGCCGGATCGAAGTAGTCGTAGTGCGGCTTGTACTCCGCACCGGGCCGGTAGTGCAGGATCTGCAGGCCCTCGCCGTTCTCGAGCGGCCAGTTGACCAACGCCGCCAGACGCGCTTCGAGACGAGCGACGACAGCGTGTTCGCCGCGGTTGAAGAACATGCCGTCGCTGGTGCGGGCCTCGTTGATCTCGCTGTCGCCGGTGGCGGTGTCGACCGTGTGCGAGCGCGCCAACCGCACGCGCGCGAGTTCGACGATCTCATCGCACTCCTCGTCGGACAGCAGGTTCGAGAACACCACGACGCGCGGATCGCGCATCGCCATCACGACCTGCACCTCGCGGTCGTGCGCCCACAGCGCGACCGGCGAGGCCGCGAGCGCCGGTTCCGGCACGACGTTCGGCGGCGGCAGGCTCGGACTCTGCGCGTGCTCCTTCAACAGGCTGGACAGCACGGACTCCAGCACGTCGAGCGCCACTTCTTCCTTCCAGCCGCTGGACTTCATCGATTCGAGCAGCGCCTCGGGGCGATGCCCGGCCCGCGCCTGCTCGATGATCCAGTCGCGCAGCGCCGGCGTGATGTGCTGGGTGGAAGGGGCGCTCATGGCTGGCTGGACTGGGCAAAAAACAGGGCGCAAGCGTACCAGCGCGTCATGGTGCGATCGAAGCCCGCCGAGGCGTCGATTCAATCCGATACAAGCTGCTCGTCGTCCGCGCGCCTATGCAGTGTTTCAAGGGTTTACCCTCGATCAAGCTCAACGACCCGGGACCAAGCTGCGCCTCGCGGGTTCACGGTGCAAGAGACGGCATAGCGAGCGAGAATCCACCCTATGAAACGCACCGAGGGACAGACGCCGACGATCCAGGTCATGGAAAGGATGTTCTCGCTGCTGAACGTGCTGGCGGCCCATCCGGATCCGGTGTCGCTCAAGCACGTGAGCGAGCAGACCGGCCTGCACCCGTCGACCGCGCATCGCATCCTCAACGATCTGGCGATCGGCCGCTTCGTCGACCGACCCGAGGCCGGGAGCTATCGGCTCGGCATGCGATTGCTCGAACTGGGCAACCTGGTCAAGGCGCGCCTGGACGTGCGCGACGCGGCGTTGGGACCGATGCGGGAGCTGCACAAGCTGACCCATCAGCCGGTCAACCTGTCGATGCGCCAGGGCGACGAGATCGTCTACATCGAGCGCACCTACAGCGAGCGTTCCGGCATGCAGGTCGTGCGCGCGGTCGGCGGCCGGGCCCCCCTGCACCTCACCTCGGTCGGCAAGCTCTTTCTCGCCCACGACGATGCCCCGCGCGTGCGCGCCTACGCCACGCGCACGGGCCTGGCCGGCCACACGCGCAACAGCATCACCGACCTGGCGGTGCTGGAGCGCGAACTGGCCAAGGTGCTGCAGTACGGCAGCGCCCGCGACAACGAGGAACTGGAGCTCGGCGTGCGTTGCATGGCCGCCGGCATCTTCGACGACCAGAGCAAGCTGGTCGCAGGACTGTCGATCTCGGCACCCGCTGACCGGCTGGAGGAAGCCTGGCTCGAGCGCCTGCGCGCGACGGCCGCCCAGATCTCGTCGGCGCTAGGACACCGCGGCTGAAGCCGCGGCGATGGACCGACTCAGGACGCGAGTTGCAGCGCGGCGGCGCCGCGCACGGCCGGCGGCGCGATCTCCGGGGCCGGGGCGGCTTCGATCCAGTGGCGCACGCGCTCGGCGTCGCCCAGCCGTGAATACTTGCCGGTGGAGTCGAGGAACACCATGATCAGCTTGCGGCCCGCCAGCTGCGCCTGCATCACCAGGCAACGCCCGGCCTCGACGATGTAGCCGGTCTTCTGAAGGCCGATGTCCCAGGACGGGTTCTGCACCAGGCGATTGGTGTTGCGGTACTGCAGCGTGCGGCGTCCGACAGCGACGCTGTACTCGTGCGATGTCGAGAGTTCGCGGATCAGCGGATGCTCGTAGGCGACCCCGACCAGCGCGGCCAGATCGCGCGCGCTCGACTGATTGCGGCTCGACAGGCCGGTCGGCTCGACGTAGCGGGTATCACCCATGCCGAGCAGCGCCGCCTTGGCGTTCATCGCCGACACGAAGGCTGCCATGCCACCCGGATGATGACGGCCCAGGGCATGGGCGGCACGGTTCTCAGACGCCATCAGCGCCAGGTGCAGCATCTCTTCGCGGGTCAGGCGCGTGCCGACGGCCAGGCGCGAGCCGCTGCCCTTCTCCATGTCCACGTCGTCCTGAGTGATCGACAGGATCTCGTCGAGCGGAGCGCCCGACTCGAGCACGACGACCGAGGTCATCAGCTTGGTCAGCGAAGCGATCGGCAGTACGGCCTGCGAGTTCTTGTTCAGCAGGACTTCCTGGGTGTCCTGGTCCACGACCAGCGCGACGCTGGAGCGCAGGTCCAGCGGATCCTCGGTCCGGCGCAGGCCGACCAGTTCACCGACCGAAGGCCGGGCGATCACGATCCGCTTGGTCTTGGCTTTGGCTTTCGCCTTGGGCTTGCCGCTGGAGACGGACGCGCTCTTGCGCTTGGTGGCCGCGTCGGCACTGGTGGCTGCCAGCCCGAGCGCCAGCACGGCCATCAAGCCGGCCATCGCCAAACGCCATCTGAACACTGGAAACAGATTCAACACGTGGTCCCCCACCCGATCGGGCCGGAGTCTAGGGTAAAGGAAAAAAGCGCGCAAGATCAAAAACTTACGCGACCTTCCTCAATTCCACGTGAAGAATGCCTCAGGTGTCAGCCCTGGGCGGCGACGCGCTCGTTCTTGCTGTGCAGCTTGTTCAGGGCCGACAGGTAGGCCTTGGCCGACGCCACCACGATGTCCGGGTCGGCTCCCACGCCGTTGACGACCCGCCCACCGTGCTGAAGCCTGACCGTGACCTCGCCCTGGGATTCTGTCGAGCCGCTGGTAATGGCATTGACCGAATAGAGCAGCATTTCCGCGCCGGTTTTCAGCTTCGACTCGATGGCCTTCAGGCTGGCATCGACCGGGCCATTGCCGTCGCTCTCGGCGTGGAACTCGCTGTCGCCGACGGTGAAGGCCACGCGCGCGTGGGGCCGCTCGCCGGTCGCCGACTGCTGCTCGAGCGAGAGCAGGCGGTAGGTCTCCTGCTCGTGCGTGACGCTCTCGTCGCCGACGAGGGCGATGATGTCCTCGTCGAAGATGTCGCTCTTGCGGTCGGCCAGGTCCTTGAAGCGCGCGAAGGCCGCGTTGATGTCGGTCTCGCTCTCGAGCTCGATGCCGAGCTCCTGCAGGCGCTGCTTGAAGGCATTGCGGCCGCTGAGCTTGCCCAGGACGATCTTGTTGGCGCTCCAGCCCACGTCCTCGGCACGCATGATCTCGTAGGTGTCGCGGGCCTTAAGCACGCCGTCCTGATGGATGCCGCTGGCATGCGCGAACGCGTTCGCGCCGACGACCGCCGTGTTGGGCTGCACGATGAAGCCGGTGGTCTGCGACACCAGCCGAGAGGCCGGCACGATCTGCGTGGTGTCGATGCCGACGTCGAGCCCGAAGTGGTCACGGCGCGTGCGCACCGCCATCACGACCTCTTCCAGCGAGCAGTTGCCGGCGCGCTCTCCGAGACCGTTGATGGTGCACTCGACCTGGCGCGCGCCTCCCAGCTTGACGCCGGCCAGCGAGTTCGCGACCGCCATGCCCAGGTCGTTGTGGCAATGCACCGACCAGACCGCCTTGTCCGAGTTGGGCACGCGCTCGCGCAGATGGCGGATGAACTGCCCGTAGAGCTCGGGCACCGCGTAGCCGACGGTGTCGGGGATGTTGATCGTCGTCGCCCCTTCCGTGATCACGGCCTCGAGCACGCGGCACAGGAAGTCCGGGTCGCTGCGATAGCCGTCCTCGGGAGAGAACTCGATGTCGTCGCGCAGATTGCGCGCGAAGCGGATCGACAGCCGGGCCTGCTCCAGCACCTGCTCGCGCGTCATGCGCAGCTTCTTCTCCATGTGCAGTTCGCTGGTCGCGATGAAGGTGTGGATGCGCGCGCGGCTCGCACCGCGCAAAGCCTCGGCCGCCCGCGAGATGTCGCGGTCGTTGGCACGCGCCAGCGAGCACACGGTCGACTCCTTGATGACGTCGGCGATCGCCTTCACCGCCTCGAAGTCGCCATTGCTCGACGCCGCGAAGCCGGCCTCGATCACGTCGACCCGCAGTCGCTCCAGCTGGCGGGCGATGCGCAGCTTCTCGTCCTTGGTCATCGAGGCGCCGGGCGACTGCTCGCCATCGCGCAAGGTGGTGTCGAAGATGATCAGCTTGTCGGCCATGGGACTCTCCAGCGATTGGCAGGGAACAAAAGCAAACGGCCCGGGCGGGATGCGCGCGGGCCGTGGATGCAGGACGGGTGGACGTGTGCAGTCAGCGCGCGCAGGGCACTCCTAGAAGTAGCAGCAGCGAAGACCGGACACGAGATGACATGGAATTAATATAGCACGGCTTGCCGCCGACGCGTCAGCGGTGCAGCCCTTCCTCGTCGGGCTCCGTGGTCGACGTCGCGATGACGCTGACCGGCCTGCCCTTGGTCTTGCGCCAGGCGTAGACCGCGTAGCCCGACACGCCGTAGCAGATGAAGAGGCTGAACAGCACCAGCGGCGGGTGCAGATTGATGACCGCGATGAACAGCGCAATCGCCACGATCACGATGAAGGGCACCGTCCGTTTGAAGCTCACGTCCTTGAAGCTGTAGAACGGGACGTTCGTCACCATCGTCAACCCGGCATACAGCGTGAAGGCGAACGCCAGCCAGGCGAGCCAGTCGCTGCCACCGCTGCCCTTGAAGCCGGCGTCGTCCATCAGCCAGATGAACCCGACCACCAGCGCCGCGGCGGCCGGGCTGGGCAGGCCCTGGAAGAAGCGCTTGTCGACCACGCCGATGTTGGTGTTGAAGCGGGCCAGCCGCAAGGCGGCGCAGGAGCAGTAGACGAAAGCCGCGATCCAGCCCCAGCGCCCGAGGCCCTTGAGGGCCCACTCGTAGACGATCAGCGCCGGCGCGGCACCGAAGGACACCATGTCCGAGAGACTGTCCATCTGCTCGCCGAAGGCGCTTTGCGTGTTGGTCATCCGCGCCACGCGGCCGTCCAGGCTGTCGAGCACCATCGCGCAGAACACACCGATCGCCGCCTGCTCGAAGCGGTCGTTCATCGCCATCACGATGGCGTAGAAGCCCCCGAACAGCGCCGCCAGCGTGAAGAGATTCGGCAGGATGTAGATGCCCTTGCGGCGCGGGCGCGGCACCGGCGGCTCGTCGACGTCGTCGTGCACGGCGTCGCCGCCGCGGTCGTCGTGCGTGCCGTCGTGCATGGCCACGTCAGCCTGGCAGGATCGCCAGCACGGTCGAGGTCGCCGCCACCGTGTCGCCCGGCGCGACCCGCGGCGTTGCTTCGGGAGGCAGATAGACGTCGACGCGCGAGCCGAAGCGGATGAACCCGTAGCGCTGCCCGCGCGTCAGCACGTCGCCGGCCTTGACGTAGCACAGGATGCGCCGGGCGATCAGCCCGGCCACCTGGACCAGCGTGACCGTGTGCCCGCCCGCGGCAATCACGACCGCATTGCGTTCGTTCTCCGTCGATGCCTTGTCGAGATCGGCGTTGACGAACTTGCCCGGGAAGTACTGGACCTTCTGCACCGTGCCGTCGACGCTCGAGCGGTTGCTGTGCACGTTGAAGACGTTCATGAACACGCTGATCAGCAGGGCATCGCGGTCCGCGTAGGGGTCGCGCACCTTCTCGATCTTCACGATCCGGCCGTCGGCAGGAGACAGCACGGCCCCCGCCTCGGTCGGCACCGCGCGTGGCGGGTCGCGGAAGAACTGGACGACGAAGACCAGCGCAAGCCAGCACAGCAGGGCCAGGACAGCAGGCAGGAAGAACGAGGCGAAGACCGCGGCGAAGAAGGCGATGGCGATGAACGGCCAGCCTTCCTTGGCGAGGATGGGGTGCGGATAGTCCATGGGCGCGAAGGATACCGCAGCGCCCCGACGAAAAAGGCCGCGCGCCTTGCGGCGTCGCGGCCTCGACGGGCGCATGCTGCTGACTCAGTTGCGGCTCTTGTCGACCAGCTTGTTGGCCTTGATCCACGGCATCATCGCGCGCAGCTTCTCGCCGACGACCTCGATGTCGTGCTCGGCGGTCAGGCGGCGGCGCGACAGCAGGGTCGGCGCACCGGCGCGGTTCTCGAGGATGAAGCTCTTGGCGTACTCGCCGGTCTGGATGTCCTTCAGCGCCTGCTTCATCGCCGCCTTGGTCTCGTCGGTCACGATCTTCGGTCCCGTCACGTACTCGCCGTATTCGGCGTTGTTCGAGATCGAGTAGTTCATGTTCGCGATGCC
>CAZUUU010000162.1:0-7716 GCA_964622685.1 uncultured Methylibium sp. | reverse complement strand
GCCGGGAGGGCGTCATGAGCGAACTCGTCCTGACCTGTCTGCGCGAACTCGCGGAGCCCCTCGTCGCGCTGTCGACCGCACACCTCTCACCGGCCACGCGCCAGCTTCTGCAGGAGGACCAGTTGTCCGTGAATGCCTATCCAACGCTCACCGGGGGCTTCGTCTACGTCGGCGCACCGCGCTACGACACACCGCTGGAAGCCGACCTCGCCCAGCTGTTCGAGCTGGCCGAACGCGCGGGCATCGTCTGGCTCAAGTTCGACGTGCACGGCGCCACGGTCGAAGGCATCGAATGCTTCGAAGACCCAGGGGAAGCGCCATGAGCCGGCACCATCTGCGCACAGTGCGCGGTACTAGCCCACTGCTCGTCGTGATGGGCTATGACCGGCCGCTCAATGAGTTCTTCCTGCAACTCTGGGACGATGGCCTGGAGGCTGAAGCCGAGGAGCCGGCCTACAGCAGCCTGGATGAGCCGGAGGCAGACTGGCGCGACATCGCCACGGTGGTACGGCGACTCGAAGAACACGACGTTCCGGTGCCGCGCTCGATAATCGATGCCGTCGTCGCCGACGGCGTCCGGCGCGCCGGCAACCGGATCGTCGAGCATGCGCCCGACGGGCGCGCCACGGAGTTATCGGCCTGACACGGGTCGGCGTTCGAACCGGGGAAGCTCAGGCCACCACAGGCCTGGCTTCCCCACTTTCGAAACGCGCAACTGAAGGCGCCGCGTCCAGCGCTCGACTGCTCAGTGTCGGTGTGCGTGGTGCGCGTCGGGCACATGGGCATGCCCATGCCGTTGTGGCTCGTGCTCACGCCCGGGCGGCTGGCTCGCAGCGACTCGGGCAACCGCCAACTGGTCGATTCGCCGGGCCGGCCACGGCAGCGCTTGCGTCCCGCTGCTCGTGAGATCGGTCGGAACGCCACCTGGCGCCCATTGCGCGGCCACAAGCGCCAGCGTCCAGCACAACCAGGCGGACCACAGCGTGTGGCTGACGAAGTGCGCGCCGCGCACCAGCTGCGCCCCTCCGAACAGCAGGCCGAGCAGAGCGACGGCTGCCAGCCACGCGCGCGCGCGCCGGCCATCCCTCGCTCGCCACAGGAAGTACTGCGGCAACAGACCAAAGGCTGCGACCGCATGGCCCGAGGGGAAGCAATGACCGGGACCACCGTCGGTCACCCCCAGCCGCCAATGCGCCACATAAGGCAAGGCGCCTCCGAACTCGGCCAAGCTCCACGGGCAGCTGGTGTCCGACAGCCGCTTCAGCGCTGGCACGAGCAGGAAGCACGCCAGGGTGACCAACAGCCAGTAGCTCCGCTCGCGGCGCGACGGACCCGCGCGACCCGGCCAGACGACACGTGCCAGCAGCGACGCCAGCACCGCACCAGCAACCCAGCGGCCGCCGTCATGCAGCACGCGCTGCGCCAGCCAGTGGTCGCGCCAGACGAACCCGCTTTCATCGACGAAGAGCCGGCTCGCGACCAGGTCGAGTCCGCAGACCTCCCAGGCAATCAACACCAACAGGGCCGCGACTGTGACCGACCAGAGCTTCGGTCGCTCGGCCTCGGCGCTCATGGCGCGCCTCGGCAGGTGCTCACCAGGTCGAGTGAGGGCTCGCGCAGCGAGGTCCGTATGTCCATCAGGCCAAGCACGGTGTGGAACAGTGCGTCATGCGCCTGCGGCTTCGCTGCCTGCCGCCGCAGCTCGGGCAACAGGCAACCCGCGTCCAGACCCGCAGCGGCCTCGAAGCCGTCGCTCGCCCAGAACAGCATCGGCACGCGTGTCTGTTCGTCCGGCGCGATCGGATAGGGAATGCCATGCAGGAAGAGGCCCTTCTCGCCCAGCGACTCGCCGTGATCCGAGACGAAGATCATCGCCGAATCGACCTGATCTGCATGCGCCTGCAGCCGCCCGATCGTCGTCGCCAGCACCTGGTCGGTGTAGAGCAGCGCGTTGTCGTAGCTGTTGACGATCTCCTGCACCTGGCACTTGCGCAGATCGTCGTCGCGACATTCGGGTTGGAAGCGCGCGAACGTCGGGGGGTAACGCCGGAAGTAGGACGGGCCGTGATTGCCCAGCATGTGCAGCACGATAAGGTGGGTGCCGGGCGTTCCGCCTTGGCCCCGGAAGCCGCGCAGTCGATCGTCCAGATCACGCACCAGGGCCTCGTCCAGACAACGGCCGTCCTGGCAAAGGCCGGGCGCGGTCACCGCGCTGACCGTCTCCGCAGGCAGCCCGTCGCACACGCCCTTGCACCCGGACTGGTTGTCGCGCCAATGCACCACCGTGCCGGCGCGCGCGGCGACATGCAGCAGCGACTCCTGGCCGCGGATGCGATCTTCGTCGTAGTTGCGGCGCCCCACCGGCGCGAACATACAGGGCAGCGACACCTCGGTGTTGGTGCCGCAGGACCGAACCTGCGCGAAGTTGACCACCGGCAGCATCGCCAGCCGCGGCGTGGTCTGGCGCGCATAGCCCGACAAACCCCAGTTGGCGGCGCGGGCGGTCTCGCCGACCACCATCACCAGCACCAGCGGGCGCTTCCGGTTCGCCCAGGACGGGCCGGCGGCGGTGTCAAGCCCGATCGGTTGGCGGCTGGCCTTCGCGCCTCGCGCATCGCTCGCCAGCACGGCACCCGCGGACCAAAGGTAGTTCGCCGGCGTGATCAGGTAGCGCACTTCCTTGTGGTTGCGCATCAGCGACGAGAAAGGCTGGTACACCGCCAGGATCGCCAGCACAACGATGGATAGTGCAGCCAGGAGCAGTACGGTTCGACGGCCGAAGGCTCGCCAGAATGGAGAGCGCACGACCCGCACTCGCGTCAGCAGGACGAGCGGCAGGCCCGCGTAGAGCGCCAGATGCAGCACCATGTTCGCGTTCAGCAGTTCGGCTGCCTCGACGACGTCGGTTCGCAGCACGTTACGCAGCATGGAGGGGTCGAGGTACACACCGAACGAACCCATGTAGTAGCTCGCCGCCGCCGTGGCCACCGTCAGCAGCGCGAGCAACGGCTTGACGGTCCAGCGGTTGCAGACGAGTCCGAGCATCAGCACGTGCAGCGCCAACACCAGCACCACCATCGCCACGCCGAAGCCCCAGGTGGACGCGTCGGAGAAGTCGCGGTCCTTCAGAGTCGCTGACAGAAACGGCCGGTTGGCCGACAGCAGCCAGAACAGACTGACCACGAGCACCAGTTGCTCGACCGTCGCGTCGATCTGAGGGCCGAGCCAGCGGCTGAGTCGAGAACCCGAGCGCCGACGCATCGAGAACGTGGTGGAGGCAGGCGGGCTTTGCATGGCATCGCATTGCGCCGCGCCGGCATGAAGCCAGGCTGAAGCACGGCCCGCCCACGCACCTGGGCCACACGAAGGCGTCAGAAGCGGCAATTGAGTGCGACCTGCGCCTGCACCGTGAACTCGACACCCGCGGAGGATTGCCGCAAGCGCGACGGCAGCCGCAGCCGCGTGAAGCAGTCGGCCCCTTCGAGCCCCAGGTTGTCGAGCATTCGCGACACCGCAGGGGTCCTGAAGCTCAGGGCATGGTGGGCGCGGCGCTTAGGCCCGGGGGGTCCTTCCAGCGGCAGTTCAACCACACGCAATCCATAGTCGTCGGCCGTGGTCTGGAAAGCGCCGGCTCGGGCCTTGCCGGTCGGCCCTTCTGGCCACACCCCGAGGGACGGCGCCAGTACCGGACGAGCGGGTGCGGCCGGCGGCATCGCCGCGCCGACATCCTGCGTCCATGCGCCGCCAGCAAAGCTCATCAGCGCAGCGGCCGCACAGACGATCGGCAGGACGCGCGACCGGCTGGGTGTGAATGGGAACATGGCAACCTCCGTCCCGGGTGTGGCGCGAGCATCGGGATCACGTCTGAAGCGACCCTGAAGGTCGCGCCCCCCCGGATACGGCCGGGTGTTAGGGTTGAGCCTCGCCACGCCGCGCGACCGAAATGGAAGCCGCCCATGCGCTTGCTGCTCCTCGAAGACGATCACATCCTCGGCGACGCCTTGCGCGACTACCTCCGGGCCGAAGGCCATGTGGTCGACTGGTGCAAGACGCTGGCCCAGACACGAGCCTTGGCCGGTGAACCCTACGACGCGCTGCTCGTGGACTGGCAGCTGCCCGACGGGTCGGGGCTGGAGTGGCTGCGCGCGCAACGCATCCGCGGCGACACCACCCCGGCGCTGATGCTGACCGCGCGTGACCTGCTGACGCAGCGGGTCGAAGGGCTCGACAGCGGTGCCGACGACTACCTGGTGAAGCCTTTCGCGCCAGAAGAACTGGCGGCGCGCCTGCGGGCGGTCGGCCGGCGCCTGGCCCAGGATGGTCAGGGTCTGCGCCGGCTCGGTGGCGTCGAAGTCGATCTGCCCGCGCGTGCGGTGCGAGTGGACGGCGCGCGCGTCGAACTCACCGCGCGCGAGTGGGCGGTGCTCGAGGCGCTGCTGCTGCGCATCGGCCGCATCGTGCCCAGGACCGACCTCGAACGGCTGGTGCTCGGTTTCGAGACGGAGCTGTCCAGCAACGCGCTGGAGGTGCATGTGTCCGCCCTGCGCCGCAAGCTCGGGCGCGACCTGATCGAGACCGTGCGCGGCCTCGGCTACCGGATCGGAGGCGACGCATGAAGCCGGCCGCGGAGGCCGCTTCGCCGACGTCGGCGGAAGAGCCACGTCTGCCTTCGACCCGCGCGCGCCTGGCCAATGCGCTGACCGCCTGGTCCGTGGTGTGGGGCCTGGCGGTCGGCGCGGCCATCTGGTTGGCCGCCACGCATGAGGTGGACGAGTTGCTCGACGATGCCCTGCAATCGTCAGGAGAGCTCCTGGCTGTGCTGGCGCCAGTTGCGAACACGGCCCCCGCCGAGGGTGGGGTGGTACCCGCCAGCAACGGCGGCGCCGTCGAGCGCTTCGCCTGGCAGGTGATCGCCTCCGACGGCGGCATCCTCATGCGGTCGCACCGAGCACCGGCCGCGGCCTGGCACGGCGCGCCGAAGCCGGGTTTCTCGGACACCGCCGAATGGCATGTGCACGGCCGATCGCTCGGCACCAGTGGGACCATGCTCTACGTGGCCCAGACGCGCAGCGAGCGGCGCGAGGCCCGCAGCGACGTGGCTCTCGGCGCGGTACTGGCCGCGCTGGCCGTCGGTCTGCTGGGCCATGTCTGGCTGCGCGCACGCCTGCGCGGCGAGATGGAACCCTTGCAGACCTTGTCGCGCCGCCTGGAGGCCTGGGACGTCGATGCGCCCGGCGCGCTGCAGGCCGACGCGCTCGGTGCCGCCGAGCGCAGCGAGTTGCTGCCGGTACATCGTGCGATGGCCCGCGCGACCGCGCGCCTCGCATCGCGGTTGGCCAACGAGCAAGCCTTCTCGGCGCACGCGGCCCATGCCTTGCGGACACCCCTTGCCGGCATCGACGCGCAACTGGCCGTCACGCTGCGCGATTGCCCGCCGCCCTGGCACGAGCGCGTGCAGCGTGCGCGCGAGGCGGCCGCGCGCCTGCAGGGCGTGGTCGCCGCCTTGCTCGGCCTGTTCCGCAGCGGCGCGGAGCTGAACCCGGTCGAGGTGGACGTCGGCGATCTTGCGCAGCGCTTGCCTGCCCCGCGCCTGCGCACGACCGTGGCCGAGGGCCTGCGGGTGCAGGCCGACCCGGACCTGCTCGCCGCGGCGCTTGCCAATCTGTTCGACAACGCCCAGCGCCACGGCGCTGCCCAGGTCTGGGTCGAAGGGATCGACGGTGCGGGCCTGGTCGTCCGCGACGATGGTCCGGGGGTCGCACACGAGCGGCGGGCCGCCCTGCAAGCGGCCATCGACACCCAGCGCTACCAGGGCGTCACCGGGCTGGGCCTGATGCTGGCTGATCGCGTCGCCCGCGCCCATGGAGGCCGCCTTTGCCTGCCGGCGAGCGAGTCTGGGTTCGCGGTCGAGTTGCGGCTTTGAACAGGGGCAGTCAGGGGCGCTTCGGTGCGGGCCTTTCCGGTGGCGCCCAGAGCGCGTCGATGTCCACCAGCATTTGCGCTCGCATCTGCAACTCGTCAATGCCGGCCGACGTGGCCGCCAGACGCTGTTCGCCTGCGGCGCGGCGCACGATCAGTACGTCATTCAAGCTGCCCTCGCCCAGCTCGTAGCCGCGCGCCAAGCGCACCGCGATGGCTTCCAGCCGGTCGGCGTTCTCGCGCTGCCGTGCCACCATGGCGGACAAGGCTCGCGCTTCGAGCCACCGACGCTCGGCCTCTGCGGCCCAGCGCGACTCGACCTCGGCGAGCAGCAAGGCCGCTTCCGTGGCGCGAGCTGCGGCCGCATCGGCGCCGGCCCGACGGTAGTCGCCGCCGAAGGGAACGCTGAACGTCAGCGCGACGGTCTGTTCCTGCCCGTAGGCCGCGCGTCCGTAGCGAACACCCACCGTCGGATCCGGGCGGCGCTCAGCCCGCTCGACCTCGGCCTGCGCCGCGAGCACCGCAGCCTCGGCCACAGCCAGACCGATTTCCGTACTGCGGCGGCGGGCGTCCTCCCGCCAAATCTCGGCGTCCACGGTCGAGATCGGGCCGGCCGTGTCCCCGGCGCCCGCGGGCATGAGATCCAGCCCGGGGTAGCGCCGCATCAATTGCGCCTTGGCCGCGGCGGCCAGCGCCGCAGTCTGGTCGGCCTGGGCACGGGCCTGCTCCCAGGCCACGTTCGCCTGCTCCTGCTCCAGGCGCGCGGCATCGCCCAGGCGCTGGCGGCGCGCCACGGCGTCGCGCTGCAGGCCCAAGGCGTCGCGCTGCACCACCCACAGCGCCGCGCTCGCGTCGGCGCGACGCCAGGCCAAGAGATCGGCGACGAACTGGCGCACCGCCGTGCGCCAGGCCAGCGCAAGCTGCGCCTGCGACAAGGCCACACGCGCTTCGCCCGCCCGAGCCTGCACTTCTGACTTGCCCGGCCACCGAACCGGGCGTTCAAGCGCCAAGCTCCAATCCTTCGAATCGCCGGGCGCGGCGCCGCTCGACCGCACGCGGGCCAACTCGCTCGACACGGTCCACTCGCCAGCGCCTTGCCGCAACTGCCGTCGAACCGAGCGCTCCGCCTCCACGCGCTGCAGGGCCGCTTGGTAGCCCGGCTGTCGCTCGAGCATGCTCGCCGCATCGTAGCGGTCCGGCACGCCCAGCTCGCTGGCCGGCGAGGCTGCTGCCGCAGCGCATGCCCAGGCGCAGGCCGAGGCCAGCGAATGCGCCAGGCGTCGCCCGTATGTGTTTATCCGTGCAGGGTGTGGTTTGCACTTCAAGCGTGTTCCCCCGCCACCGAATCGAACGAGCCGATCTGCTCGATCGGCATCACCCACCATCCGCCATCCATGCCGCGAGTCAGCGACCGCAGTTCCCCCAGCAGCAGCGGCAGGCGGGCGCGCTCGATGACCAGCTTGATCTCGCGCCGGCTGGCACGCCCCTGCACGCGCTCCTCGCTGCCGGCCAGCCGGACCAGGGGGCCGTGCGCCGCCACACCGTGCACGCTGAACTCCAGCTGCCACTCGGGATGCATCAGCAGCCTGTCGGTTACGCGGTGTTCCGAGGTCTCGGGGACCAGCAGGTGCAGTTCCACCAAAGTCGATTCGTTCATGGGGTCGATGTCGCCGGCGAAGGCGACGCAGGGTCCGCGGCGAGCGGTGGGACGCCGAAGCGCGCGAACAGCAGCGGCAGCAGCAGCAAGGTCAGCAAGGTCGAGGAGACCAGCCCACCGATGACGACGATGGCCAGCGG
>CAZUUU010000161.1:0-7731 GCA_964622685.1 uncultured Methylibium sp. | reverse complement strand
CCGGGTCGACGTGTCGGCGGCCCTGCTGACCGAAGGCGACCAGGAATGCGTGGGCCTGATGCTCAAGATCGTCGACCGCGCCGCGAACGACCCGCAGGCCGGGTCGACCGCACCGACGCCGCTGGCCTTGCGCCTCGGCACCGCCGACCTCGGCACGCTGCTGCGCGAGGCCAACGCTCTGGCGCAGCAACAGCTGATCGACGCCGCGCTGCAGCGCGTCGGCGGCGATGTCGCGGCCGCGGCGGCGCTGCTGCGCATCAGCCCGCGCACGCTGAAGCGCCGGCGCGGACCCGGAGCGGGCGATGCAGCCTGAGCCGGCCGTGAGCGCGCTGAGCAGCCCGCCCTTCGGCCAGGCCGACCTCAGCAACTGCGAGCGCGAGCTCATCCACCTCGCGGGCTCGGTGCAGCCGCACGGCCTGCTGCTGGCGCTGCGCGAGCCCGAGCTGCGCATCGTGCAGCTGAGTGCCAACCTCGAGGCGCTGACGGGCGTGCCGGCCGAGGCGCTGCTCGGGCAGAAGCTGGCCGAGCTCGGCGGCGACATCGAGCCCCAGGTGCGCCGCCATCTCGCGTCGGCCGACCTGTCCGAGCCGCTGCCCTTGCGCTGCCGCATCGCCGTCGACGGCCGCGCCACGGACTGGGAAGGCTGCCTGCACCGCGAGCCGCGCGGCCTGCTGCTGGTCGAGATCGAGCCGACGACATCGCCGCTCCCGACCGTCGACCTGCCCCACGACCGGCTGGTCGAGCAGCTCGGCGCCGCCGTCGAGCGCTTCAGCAATGCCTCGACCATCGGCACGCTGGCCGATTCCGTGGTGCGCTGCTTCCGCGACCTGGTCGGCTACGACCGCGTGATGGTCTACAAGTTCGACCCCGACGGCCACGGCAAGATCATCGCCGAGGCCCGCGACCCGCGGCTGGAATCGCTGCTGGGTCACCACTACCCCGCCTCCGACATTCCGCAGCGCGCCCGCGAGCTCTACCTGCGCAACCGCCTGCGCGTGCTGGCCGACGTGCACTACGAGGCCGCACCGCTGCTGCCCCGGCGGCCGCGCGGCAGCGACGAGGACCTGGACATGTCGCTGTGCCAGCTGCGCAGCATGTCGCCGCTGCACCTGCAGTACCTCAAGAACATGGGCGTGACGGCGACGCTGGTGGTGTCGCTGGTGCGCGAGGGCAAGCTCTGGGGCCTGATCGCCTGCCACCACTACAGCCCGCGCAAGCTGCGCTTCGCGGTGCGGGCGGCGGCCGACATGCTGGCCGAGGTGATCTCGACGCGCATCACGGCGATCGAGAACTACGCCCACGCGCAGGTCGCGATCCAGGTGCGGCGCCTCGAGCAGCGGCTGGTCGAGGCGACCTCGACCGAGGGCGACTGGCGGCTGGCCCTGTTCCGCAATCCGCGCACGCTGCTGCAGCCGCTCGATGCGACCGGCGCCGCGCTGTATCACGAGGGCGAGCTGCTGACCTCGGGCGAGGTGCCGTCGACCCCCGAGCTGCGCGCGCTGCTGCAGTGGATCGACACGCAGTCCTTCGACGGCCTGTTCAGCTGCTCGTCGGTGGCGCGCGAGAACCCGGCGCTCGACTCGCTGACGCCGACCGCCAGCGGCGTGCTGGCCGTCAAGCTGTCGGCCGCGCGTCCCGACTACCTGGTGTGGTTCCGCAAGGAACAGTTACTGACCGTCACCTGGGCGGGCGATCCGTCCAAGCCGGTGGTCGGCAACGACCCGCTGGAGCTGTCGCCGCGGCGGTCCTTCGCCGCCTGGTCCGAGATCGTGCGCGGCACCGCCCTGCCCTGGTCGACCGGCGAGCAGGCGCTGGCGCGCGCCTTCGGCGAGGCGCTGATCGACATCGTCGTGCAGGTCAACGCGGTGCGTCTGCTGATCGCCGAGCACCAGCTCGCCGGCATCCGCGCCACCGTCGCGCACTCGAAGGAGCCGATCGCGATCGCCGACGCGGCACAGCGCCTGCTGTTCGTCAACGACGCCTTCCGCGACCTGACCGGCGTGAGCGGCGGCAGCATCTCGCTGGACGATCTGGCCGCCCTGTGCACGCAGCCCGCGCAGCTGCGCAAGGCCGTGGACCAGCTGAGCCAGGAGCGCCAGCCCTGGCGCGGCGAGCTGAGCCTGGCGCGCGGCAGCGACACGCTGCCGGTCGGCCTGCGGGCCGAGGTGGTGCCGGCGCGCGACGGCTCGGTGCTGGGCTACTTCCTGATCCTCGACGACCTGCGAGAGAGCCGCCGCGCGGCCGCCGCACGCCAGCATCTCGAGCAGTCGCTGTCGCGCACCAGCCTGCGCCAGCCGGCCGGCCGCGGCGAGGCACAGGCCGATGGACTGATGAACGCCATCCTCGCGAACGCGAGCCTGGCCGCGATGGACATCGCCGACGGCAATGCCTCGCCGGGGGTCGCGCCCTTGCTCGAGGAACTGGAGGCCTCGACCGAGCGCGCCGCGGCGCTCTACGCGCGGCTGCGCGGGCTGGCGTCGGACGGCTGAAGCCTCGGCGCGCGGTCGGCGGCGAGCGCCAGCTCGTCGAACAGGCGCAGATGCAGATCGAAGGCGAGCCGCGCCTCGGCCACGAGCGCGTCGGCGAGCGGGCCGCGATCGTCGATGGCCGCGAGCCCGTCGCGGAAGTCCCGGGCACGCTGCGCGGCCAGCGCGGCACCCCCGAAGTCGTAGAAGCGCGTCGCGTCGCCGGCCGGCAACTGCAGGCTGCGCTCGACGATGGGCGCGATCAGCTGTCCGCCGCTCAGGTCGCCGAGGTAGCGCACGTAGGCATGACCCAGCAACGCGGCCGGCGCTTCGCGGGACAGCCGCTGCAGATGCAGCGCATGCTGCCGAGCTGCCGGCTGCACGTCGAGTTCGCTGGACCAGAGCCTGCCGGCCAGGCCACACAGGTCGCGCTCCAGTGCCGCGCTTCGCGCCAGCGCCGGGCACCAGACGCGCGCCAGTTGCGGATGGCCTGCATGCGCATCCAGTCCGGCCTCGAGGGCCGCATAGATCTCGTGCAGGCTGCGCAACAGCAGCGCATACGCGCCGCGCTCCAGGCGACCACGCAGCAGCGCGCTCATGAAGGCGCTACGCTCGGCGGCACGATGCAACTCGCGGGTCTCGGACTTCAGGCGCTCGGCCAGGGGCTCGCTCACAGGCGCTCCGTCGCGTTGGGGAGCCCCATCATAGGCAGCGGCCCTGCCGGTGCAGGGCCACCGCGCCGCGCCGCTCCCGCTACTTCAGCGCGACTTCGACGCGACGCGCCTTCGGATCCTCGCCCGACAGGTTGGCTTCGGCGGACTGCGGCTTCTCCAGCACGACGCGGTCGGCGCCGATGCCGGCCGCCTTCAGCGCATCGCGCACGGCGAAGGCGCGCTGCTTGGCGAGTTCCTGGTTCTGCGTCAGGCTGCCCGAGGCCGAGTGGTAGCCGGAGATCACCGCCTTGGCCGAGGCGTTGGCCTTCAAGGACTCGGCCAGCGCCGCCAGGCTCTTCGCGCCGTCGTCGGACAACGCCGACGAGCCCACCGCGAAGAACACCGTCGCGCTGTCGACCGCCGCGGGCGCGGCGGCCGCCGGCGCCGCCGCAGGCGCCGTGACCTCGACCTTCACGCCGCCCAGTTCCGGATGCGCCTTCAGCAGGCTGGCGCCGTAGAGCGGCTTGTAGGCGCCCTGGTGGCAGGTCGCGCAGTTGACCTTGGCGACGTCGCCGGTCGGCCCGTTGCGAGAGGCCGGGAAGACCGAGGTCAGCGGCAGCATGTAGGCCTGGTTCAGGTCGCGCGCCATGCGGATGCCGTGCCAGGCCGTCGCGCGCTGCGGCGTGCTGGCGTCCCACTGCGCGAACGAGCGGCTGTTGTGGCAGTAGGTGCAGTTCACGCCCAGCGACTGCGACATGTGCATCATCAGGCCGTAGGTCCACTCGGCCTGCTTGGTCGATTGGCGGTTGCCGGACGGCAGCGCCTGGTCGCCGATCACGCGGATCTCCTGCGCGCTGGCGAGGAAGGGCGTGAACGGATCCTCGGGCAGCGAGGCCCAGGCCACCGAGCGCGACGCGATGTTCTGGCCGGCGCGGTCGCCGACCAGGGCCGTGGCCTGCTTCTGCGGTGCGGTCGTGAACCACACCTCGGCCGGCACCGGCTGACCGCGGTGGCAGGTGTAGCAGGTGACGCCGGTCTCGGCGACGTGGGTCTTCCAGTCGGCGTTGATGTGGCGCGTCATCTGCAGCATTTTGCGGGCGACGACCTTGGTGTAGAGCTTGTCGGACGACAGGTCCTCGCCGGCGGCATGGCAGTAGGCGCAGCCCTGCTGGGGCGAGACCCAGTTCGTCATCGCGGTCATCGTGCGGGTGAACTCGGCCACGCTCTGGTCGCCCAGCACCTGCACGTTCTTGAAGGTGTCCTTGGCCTTCGGACCGTCGGCCGGGGCAGGCGGCAGCGCCTCGGGCGAGGCGTTGACGGCCGCCTGCGTCGCGAGCAGGCGCGGGTTGTAGACCTGCTCCATGCCGGTGCCGCGGTAGCCGATCTGCACGGTGTCGACCGGCGGGCGCTCGCAGCCCGCCAGCAGCAGCGCCGCCGCGGCCACGAACAGCCAGGGCGTGGTGCGCACGACGACGTGGCGCTTGTCGAGTCGATGGCTCATGGCTTGACTCCCTGCAACAGGGCGGGATCGCTCACCGCCGGGAACACCGCCGGGTAGCCCGGCGCGACGCCGTGCTTCACGGCCCAGAGGAACCAGTTGTCGACCACCGTGCCGGTCAGCAGGATGCCGATGCCGCCGGTCAGCGGGCACAGCACCGCGAACCACCAGGCCCAGCGGTGGATGGATTCCATCGTCGCGTTGAAGCCCATCGTCCAGCGCCAGAACAGCGCCGCGCGTTCGCTGGCCGTGCCGCGGTCGGTGATCTGCTCGATCTCGCGCTCGCCGCCGAAGCGGCTGACCGCGAGGATGGTGGCCCCGTGCATCGCGAACAGCAGCGCCGATCCGTACAGGAAGGCGATGCTGAGCATGTGGAAGGGGTTGTAGAACAGGTTGCCGTAGCGGATCGAGAAGGCCGCGGTCCAGTCGAGGTGCGGGAAGATGCCGAAGGGCACCGCCTCGCCCCAGCTGCCCATCAGGATGGGGCGGAAGAAGCCCAGCACCAGGTACAGCCAGATCGCCGCGGCGAAGGCCCAGGCCACGTGCGTGCCCATGCCGAGTGCCCGGGCGCGGCGGTACATGCGCGCCCACCACAGCAGGATCGACGCGGTGAGCAAGAAGCCCGCCAGCAGCCACCAGCCGCCCTGGTTGAGCGGCGGCATCTTCAGCCCGTACTCGGGCGGCGGCGGCTCCAGCGCCAGCCAGGGCAGTTGCCGCACGAACTGCACGACGTCCCAGTTGACCGAAGCCAGCATGTTCAGGCCGATGATCTCGAAGGCCGCGAAGAAGCAGATGATCGAGATCAGCCCCAGCCAGCCCAGGTAGATCGGCCCGATCTGCGCGTCGCCGAGGCGGCCGAACAGGTGGACGTGCGCCGGCACGCCGTCGCGCTTCTTGGACCCCGGTGCCAGCGGCACGCCGGCATAGGCGGGTGCGGCAACCTGCACCCGTGTGAAGAGGTTCTGGTATTCGGCCACGTCGGTCTCCTCGTCGTTCGGTGCGGATCAGCGCCAGATCGGCAGGTTCAGCCACCAGCCCCACCACTCGGGCCAGCCGCGGGTCCAGAACGGACCGCTGATGACGATGCACACCGCGCTCCAGAACACCGCCGACAGGGCCAGGAACAAGCCCAGGCGGTGGATGCCCAGCGTGCCGATCGAATAGCCGATCGCGTCGCGGAAGAAGGTGTTCTCGTGTTCGGCCGTCTTGACCGGCTCGCCCGGGGCCGGGTTGGTGGACGACAGGATCAGCGAGCCGTGCAGCGACAGCGCGAAGCAGGTCGCGAAGAAGAAGCTCACGCCCAGCATGTGCGCCGGGTTGTAGTGGAAGTGCAGGTACTGGTAACCGGTGTTCGACACCCAGTCGAGGTGGCTCATGATTCCGTAGGGAAAGCCGTGTCCCCAGGCACCCATCAGCACCGGACGGATCACCACCAGCGTCACGTAGGCCCCGATCGCGAAGGCGAACGCGACGGGCACGTGGTAGCCGATGCCGAGCTTTCGACAGATCTCGACCTCGCGCAGCGCCCACGACCCGAAGGCGCCGATCGCGCAGACCGTGATGAGCTGCCACAGCCCGCCTTCCATCAGCGGGGCCATGCCGAGGCCGTACTTGAGGTCGGGCGGCGCGATGTTGATCTGCCACAGGTTCCAGGTCGGTCCCTGCGAGGCGCCCCACACGATCATCAGCGTGCCGACCAGGGCGAAGAACAGTGTCGTGACGCCGAAGAAGCCGACGTAGAACGGCCCCACCCAGAAGTCGAACAGGTCGCCGCCGATCAGCGTGCCGCCGCGGACCCGGTACTTTCTCTCGAAGCTGAGCATGGCCATGATCACACCCCGTTTGCTGGACGATTCAGCAGGACGATTCAACAAGCCCCGTGAAGGCGGCTTTCTCCACAAGCCGGCCGGCAGGCGAGGACCGGGCCGCCACACCCGGGCCCCGTCCGCCGACGCGGACCCGGCGCTAGGACTTCGGCGCCGGCATCGACGACGACTGGGCCGCGGGCGCCTTGCGGGCGCCTTCGAGCCAGTTGAAGCGATCGGTGCTGAGCAGGATGAAATGAATCACCAGCGCCAGCACGAAGAGAAAGGTGAACAAAGCGACCAGCGTTCTGCGCGGGTCGAAGAGTTGCCATAGACGCCACATGTCGTTTCCTCCTCAGGCACTGAACGCGACAGCGACGTAGGCCATGGCCACGTCCTTGGCGTCGTTGAAGATGGCGGCGTAGCCGCTCGCCCCCGGCAACCACGGACGCCATTGCCACACCAGGAAGTGCGCAACGACCGCGATCACCGTGAAGACGATGAAGCTCGTCATGAAGATGCTGTGAAACTCTTTGGCTTCCGATTCCGTCAGCCCGGAAAGGGAGCCTCCTCTGTCTGCCATGGTCAGTCCTCCTAGCGGGCCTTGCGGCCCTGTCCACGTACACCGCGCACCACCCCCGCGGCGGGGTTCTCCGCGGCGCGAGCCGCGGTGAAATCGGTTGTCCGGAGGCGCCTCATGCGGGCTCTCCGAGCTTCAAGGCTTCGCGCGAGCGCGCCACGCGCTCGGCCGTGACGCGCATCTCGCCGACGCGCCGCGCATCGCGCTCGGCGCGGTCGCGCAGCCGCTTCGCGGCCGAGATCTGCACCAGCACCGGCTCCTGCGCCACCAGTTCGTTCAGCAGCAGCTGCGCGTCGTCGTCCCACGCGCTCACCTCGTCCGACGCCGGACGCGCCGGCGTCGCCTCGACGCGATCGAGGTCGCTGCCCAGCGGCAGGATGTGGAAGAGCGCGTCGAACAGCGCGTTGCAGAACTCCTGGATCACGTAGGTCGCGCCGGCGTAGCCCATGAAGGGCGTGCCGGTGGCGCGGCGGATGATCGGCAGCGGGAACGAGGCCGGGATGAAGCTCGGCTTCATCGGCGAGGCGCCGCCGGCCTCGGCCAGGTACATGCGCTCGTTGTAGCTGCCGTACATCACGAGCGGCGGCTTGTCCTTCAACAGCTGGCGCACCGCCGCGTTGTCGGTCTTCTGGCCCGGCTTGCGCGCGACCGCGAAGCTGCACGGCAGCCCCATCTCTTCCTCGAGGAAGTGACGCAGGCCACGCGTGTAGGTCTCGTTGGCGACGACGGC
>CAZUUU010000160.1:0-7799 GCA_964622685.1 uncultured Methylibium sp. | reverse complement strand
GCCTGGAGAACCTGCAGGCCAGCTACACGATGATCGAGGAGCCGGACGACGAGGTCGGCATCACGCGCCGCGAGAAGGCCAAGGCCAAGCAGGAGCCGGTGATCAAGGGCGTGCTGCCCGACCAGCCGGCGCCGCCGCCGGTCGCGCGCGAGCCCGCCCCGCCCCGGCCCGAGCCGGTGGCCAAGGCGCCGGTCGCCGCACCGCCGGTGGTCGCCGCGCCGGTGCCGGCCAGCGGTGGCTTCTTCGGCTGGGTCAAGAAGCTGTTCGGTGCCGGCGAGGCAGCGGCCACCGCGCCGGCGGCCGTGCCGACACCCACCACGCCTGGCGGGCGTGAAGGTCAGCGCGACGGTGGTCGTGACGGTGGCCGGGGCGGACGCCGCGGGGGCCGTGATGGCCAGCGCGACGGCCAGCGCAGCGAGCGTGGCGGTGAGCGTGGAGGCGAGAGCCGCGAAGCGCGCGGCGAACGCAAGGACCGGGGCGGCGATCGCAATCGTCGCGGTGAACGCGACGGCCGCGGCCGCAGCAGCGAGCGCCCCGAGGGCGTCGACGCCGAAGCGCGCACGAACGATCGTCCGCCGCGCAGCGAGGGCCAGGGCCGTCGCGGTCCGCGTCCGGAAGCCCAGGCGACGCCGGCCCTCGACGAGTCGGCACTGCCGCTGGTCGCTGCCGCCGAAGGCCAGCTGCCGGGCACCGAGGCACCCGATGCCGCCGAGGGCGAGCGCGAGGGCCAGCGCCGGCGTCGCCGCCGCGGCGGTCGCGGTCGTGGCGAGCGTGAAGAGGGCCAGGCTCCGGGCGGCGCCGATACGCCGGAGTCCTTGAACGGCGAGCCGCCGAGCGAGGCGGCCACGGCCGAGGGCGGCGAGGTCGCGCGCACCGATGACGACACCACGGCCGCCGGTGCGGACGCCGACGGCGGCGAGGCGCGTCGTCGTCGTCGCGGTGGCCGCGGACGTCGCGAGCGTGGCGAGGGCGAGGTCGGCGCAGCGGTGACGGCGACCGGCGATGCCGAGCCATCAGCCGAAGCCGAAGCCGAAGCCGAGGCCCCGGTGACCCTGGCCGCAGACAGCTCGACGGCGGCCCGCCCGTGGTGGGAGAACGAGACACCGGCGCAGGACGATGCGCAGCGACCGGCACCTGCCGCCGCGGCGCGGCCCGATCCGGAGCCTGCACCGGCATCCCGCCCCGCCCCGGCGCCCGCCTTCGTCGCCGCACCGGCCGAGCCGGTCGCGGCGGTCGCGGCCGTGCCAGTGGCGATGGTCGCTGCCGTGCCGGTGGTGGTCACGCCCTACGAGCTGCCGCTGGCGCAGCTGGCCGCCGTCGCCGGCGATGCCGGCCTCGAGTGGGTGAACTCCGACGCCGACAAGGTCCGCGCCGTGCAGCAGGCGATGGCCGATGCGCCCAAGCCGGCGCGCGTGCCGCGTGAGCCGAAGCCGGTGGCGATGCCGGACGACGGTCCGCTGGTGCTGGTCGAGACGCGCAAGGACCTGTCGCAGATCAAGCTGCCGTTCGAGCAGCAGCAACAGGTCTGAGGCACATCCCCGGGCGGCCCAGCCGCTCGGGGCCGGTCGCTAAGGCAGCAGTTCCAGCGCGCGCTGGTAGGGCGCGAGGTGCATCAGGTCGTCCCAGGGCCACGGGGCGACCTGGGGCAGCAGCGCCAGCCGGCGCGCCTCGCTGTCGGCATCGGGCCGCCAGCGGCCGTTGGCCAGCGCGGTGTCCAGGCCGTCGATCAGCGCGTCGAGCGGCGCACCGCCGTTCAGCGACTGGTTGCACAGCAGCACCAGGTCGCAGCCGGCGTTCAGTGCCGCGATGCCGGCTTCGGTCGGCGTGCCGGCGACGGTCGCGCCCTGCATGCTGAGGTCGTCGCTGAAGATCGCGCCGGTGAAGCCGAGCTGGCCGCGCAGGATGTCCTGCAGCCAGCGCGCCGAGAAGCCGGCCGGCTGCGGATCGACCTTCGGATAGATCACGTGCGCCGGCATCACGCTGGCGAGGCTGGTCGACAGCCAGTCGTAGGGCCGCGCGTCGTCGGCGAGGATCGCCTTCAGCGTGCGCCCGTCGACCGGCACCTCGGTGTGCGAGTCGGCCGCGACGTAGCCATGGCCGGGGAAATGCTTGCCGCAGCTGCCCATGCCGGCCAGCAGCAGGCCGTGCATCACGCTCTTGGCGAGCAGCGTCGCCACGCGCGCGTCGCGGTGGAAGGCGCGGTCGCCGATCACGCCGCTGGGGCCGTGGTCCAGGTCGAGCACCGGCGTGAAGCTGAAGTCGACGCCGCAGGCGCGCAGCTCGCTCGCCAGCACGAAGCCGCAGGCGGTGGCGGCATCGGTCGCGGCCATCGCGTCCTCCATCCAGCGCGCGCCCAGCGCGCGCATCGGCGGCAGGTGGGTGAAGCCGTCGCTGCGGAAGCGCTGCACGCGCCCGCCCTCGTGGTCGACGCAGACCAGCACGTCGGGGCGCAGCGACTTGATCTCGGCGGTCAGTGCGGTCAGCTGCGCCCGGTCGCGCCAGTTGCGCGCGAAGAGGATGAGCCCGCCGACCAGCGGATGCTGCAGGCGACGGCGGTCATCGGCGTCCAGGGACGTGCCGGCGACATCGAGCACGATCGGCGAGTGGTCGGTCATGGCGCAGGAAGTTGCTCGACCACCACGAAGGCGGCCGCGTAGTCGGATTCGTCGGTCAGCGTCACGTGGGCGATCAGGCGACGCTCGGCGAACCAGCGGGCCAGCTCGCCGTGCAGCGCGATCTCGGGCTTGCCACTCGGCGCCTTGACGACCTCGCAGGCCCGCCAGCTCATCGGCTGGTGGATGCCCAGCCCGATGGCCTTGGAGAAGGCTTCCTTGGCAGCGAAGCGCGTCGCGAGGTAGCTGAGGCCGCACGCCGCGACCTTGGCGCTGCGTGCGCGGTACACCGACAGCTCGTGCGGCCCCAGCACCTTCTCCGGGAAGCGCTCGCCACGCCGCTCGAGCGTGGCCGCGATCCGGCGGATGTCGCAGAGGTCGGTGCCAATACCAAAGATCACGACGACGCCCGGTGGATGCAGCGCAGGTAGTCGCGCACGGTCTCGGCCAGCCCGAGCTCCAGCGCATCGGCGATCAGCGCGTGGCCGATCGACACCTCCAGCACGCCCGGCACGGCGCGCAGGAAGTCGGCCAGGTTGTCGCGGTTGAGGTCGTGGCCGGCGTTGAGGCCCAGACCGACGCTGAGCGCGGCCCCGGCCGACGCCGTGTAGCGCGCCAGCACCGCCGCGGCCTCGGGCGTGCCGTGGGCACGCGCATAGGCCTCGGTGTAGAGCTCGACGCGGTCGGCGCCGATCGCGCGCGCCTCGGCCATCGCTTGCGGCAGCGGATCCATGAACAGGCTGACACGCACACCGAGCGCATGGCACTCGTCGATCAGCGGACGCAGCCGGACCCCGTCGGCCGGGAGGCTCCAGCCGTGGTCGGACGTGGCCTGCTCGACGCTGTCGGGCACGAAGGTGGCCTGGTGCGGCTTGAGTTCGCGCACCAGGTCCATCAGGTTGTGGAAGGGGTTGCCTTCGAGGTTGTATTCGGCCTGCGGCCAGTCGGCGGCCAGCAGCGCCGCGAGTTCATGCACGTCGTGGGTGCGGATGTGGCGCTGGTCGGGCCGCGGGTGCACCGTGATGCCGTGCGCGCCGGCCTCCAGCACCCGCACCGCGGCGCCGGTGACGCTGGGGATGGTCAAGCTCCGCTGGTTGCGCAGCAGCGCCACCTTGTTGAGGTTGACCGACAGCGCGGTGGTGGCGCCGTGGGCCGGCAGGCCGGAGACGATCAGCGGGTTCATCGAGGCACTCGCGGGTTCAGCGTTCGAGGTTCTGCAGGTCCACCATGAGCTGGCGGGTGCGCAGCACCGGGGTCGCGAGATGATAGTGAAGCAGGTTGCGCAGCATGGGCTTGAGCCCCGCCAGCGCCGGCAGGCAGGCGCGCTGCAGCGCGGCCAGGTCGTCGGCATCGAGCGCGACCTGCAGCGCCGCCCAGGCCGCCGCGACCAGGCCGGGCTCGCCGGGCACGGCCGGCACGAGGCCGGCGTCTGGCTTCAGCGTGTGCGGGACACCGGCCGCCAGCGGTTGCTGGGTCGGCGTCACGAGGACGAGGTCCGGCAGCAGGCCGATCTCGCGCAGCAGCACCAGCTCGAAGGCCCGCAGCGCGGCCTCGACGCCGGTATCGTCGCCGCCCGCCAGCGCCGGCAAGGTCTGCGCGTAGGCGTCGAACAGCGCGGGATGCGGATCCTGGCGCGCCAGCAGCTTCATCAGCAACTCGTTCATGTAGAAGCCGGTCAGCAGCGCGGCCCCGCCGGGCATCGCGGGGCCGCCGGCCCATTCGGCGGCCTTGAGAGGCTGGACCTCGGCGCTGTCGCCCTCCGGGTGGCGCGCGCGCCGGGCCCCGTAGCTCACGTGCAGGCGCTGGAAGGGCAACAGCACCGCGCGCAACTGCGAGTAGGGCCGCTTCGCGCCCTTGGCTGCGACCGCCACGCGGCCCTGCTCGCGGGTGAACAGGTCGAGGATCAGGCTGGACTCGCTCCAGTCGTAGCGGTGCAGCAGGTAGGCAGGGTGGAGGGCGGCGCTCACTCGTAGCCGTAGCTCTTCAGGCGCGTCTCGTCGTCGGCCCAGCCCGAACGGACCTTGACCCAGAGCTCGAGGAAGACCTTGCCGCCGGTCAGGCGCTCGAGCTCGACGCGCGCGTCGGTGCCGATGCGCTTGAGCCGCTCGCCCTTCTCGCCGATGACCATGCCCTTGTGCGCCTCGCGCTCGACGATGATGGTGGCGCTGATGCGGCGCAGGGCGCCCTCTTCCTTGAACTCGTCGATCACGACGGTCGAGGTGTACGGCAGTTCGTCGCCGGTGAGTCGGAACAGCTTCTCGCGCACGATCTCGCTGGCCAGGAAGCGCTCGCTGCGGTCGGTCAGCGCCTCCTCGTCGTAGAACCAGGGTTGCTCGGGCAGGTAGGGGGCGAGGATGGCCAGCAGCCGCAGCGTGTCGGCCTCGTTGTTCGCGGCGAGCGGCACGAACTCGGCGAAGGGGTGGCGGTCCTGCATGCCCTTCAGCCACGGCGCCAGCTCGGCGCGCCGGCGCACGAGGTCGAGCTTGTTGGCGATCAGCAGCACCGGCTTGTCGGGCGGCAGCAGGGCCAGCACCTTCGCGTCGTCGAGCCCGAAGCGCCCGGCCTCGACGACGAACAGCAGCAGGTCCACGTCGCCGACGGTGGCCTGCACCGTCTTGTTGAGGTTGCGGTTCAGGGCCCCGGTCCCGCGCACGGTGTGGCGCGTCTGGAAGCCGGGCGTGTCGACGAACACGAACTGCGCGGCACCCTCGGTGCGGATGCCGGTGATGCGGTGGCGCGTGGTCTGCGCCTTGCGCGAGGTGATGCTGACCTTCTGCCCGACCAGCGCATTGAGCAGGGTCGACTTGCCCACGTTCGGGCGGCCGACGATGGCCACCAGCCCGCAACGCCGGGGCGACTCGTCGATGGCGTCGTCTGCGGGAAGGGAGGCATTCATGGGGGCAGGGGCCGGTCCTCGGCTTTCAGTGTAGCCAGCGCCGCCTGGGCCGCTTCCTGCTCGGCGGCGCGGCGCGAACGGCCTTCGCCGCGGGCCACGAGCGACTGCGACGGGATGCTGCACACCACGACGAAGAGTTGCTCGTGCTGGCGGCCGCTGGTGCTTTCGATGCGGTAGGCGGGGACCGGCAGGCGCCGTGCCTGCAGCCACTCCTGCAACTCGGTCTTGGGGTCGCGGGTCCAGGCCTGGGCCGCCGTGCTGGCGACCAGGGGGCGGAACAGCCGCTCGACCAAGGCCTGGGCCGGCGCGAAGCCGCCATCGAGGTAGACGGCGC
Source organism: uncultured Methylibium sp. (assembly GCA_964622685.1). Lineage (GTDB taxonomy): Bacteria > Pseudomonadota > Gammaproteobacteria > Burkholderiales > Burkholderiaceae_C > Methylibium. The sequence continues at coordinate 1,957 of CAZUUU010000160.1, read as the reverse complement.
CGATCAAGGCCTCCAGCGCGTCGGCCAGGATCGACGCGCGCTGCGCGCCGCCACTGCGCGCCTCGCCCTCGCTGAGGCGCAGCAGCAGCGGCAGCTGCAGTTCGAGCGCGAGGCGGTGCAGGGTTTCCTCGCGCACGAGGTGGGCGCGCACGCGCGTCAGGTCCCCCTCGTCGGATTGCTCGAAGTGCCGGAACAGGAGGCCGGAGACGGCCGCGGAGAGCACGGCGTCGCCGAGGAACTCGAGCCGCTCGTTGTGGCCGGCTCCGAAGCTGCGGTGGGTCAGGGCCCGGTCCAGCAAGTCCGGCTGCGCGAACCGGTGACCGAGCCGGGCCTGCAGGGCGTCCAGGGCCGCGGTCAAGGTCGCCGGCCCCTCACCGCGGCCGCCGGGCGGCGCCGCGGTCGCCGTTCATTGCGAACGGCCCCGGTACTTGATGACCAGGTAGACCGGCTCGATCAGCACGATCTCCTTGTCATAGGCGAACGTGATCACGACACGCTCGTTCTCCTTCGTGATCTCGAGGTCCTTGCCGGCGATCGACGAGATGGAGTACTCGATGTCCTTCTGGCGCTCGAAGGCGTTGCGGATCTCGGGCACCGTGCCGCCGCCTTCCTTGGCGATCTTGTTGACCGTCCGCTGGATGGTGAAGTATTCGTTCATCGTCGGCAGGACCTTCAGGCCGACCAGGGCGACGCACGCGATGATGATGGCCCAGAACAGCAGGCCGATCAGCGTGACGCCCCGTTGGGCAGACAGGCTGCGAGCCGCCTGCGGCAGTGCCAAGGCCATCGATGTTCTCCTGTTGGTATGCGAACTCACTGGAACGGACCGATCCGGCGAAGGTTACCGAAATTCATCCACACAAAAAAGGCCTTGCCGACGATGTTCTCGTCGGGCACGAAGCCCCAGTAGCGCGAGTCCTCGGAGTTGTCGCGGTTGTCGCCCATCATGAAGTAGTGGCCCGGCGGCACGGTGCAGATCACGCCCTCGGCGTTGTAGCGGCACTGGTCGCGGAACTTCTGGAACTCGGGGCGCGGCAGCACGAAGCTCTGCCGGTCCTTGTCCGTCAGCACGCGATGCTCCACCGGCCCGAGCTTCTCGGTCGCCTGCTGGGCGTAGCGGCGCACGTCCTCGTTGTAGAAGTCCGGCAGCGGACGGGTCTCGACCAGCTGGCCGTTGATCGCCAGCTTCTTGTTCAGGTAGCTGACCTCGTCGCCGGGCACGCCGACCACCCGCTTGATGTAGTCCACGCTGGGGTCGACCGGGTAGCGGAACACCATCACGTCGCCGCGCTGGGGGTCGTGGTTGGCGACGATCTTCTTGTTGATCACCGGCAGGCGCACGCCGTAGTGGTACTTGTTCACCAGGATCAGGTCGCCGATCGCCAGCGTCGGGATCATCGAACCAGACGGGATCTTGAACGGCTCGAACAGGAAGGATCGCAGCAGGAACACGACCAGGATCACCGGGAACAGGCCGGCGGTCCAGTCCAGCCACCAGGGCTGGGCCAGCAGCCGCTGTCGCGCCGCGTCGACCTGGCCATCGACCTGCTGGATGCCCTGTCGCTGCAGCTCGGCCCGGCGCTGGGCATCCTGCGAGTCCAGTTGCCCGGCGGCGGCCAGCCGCTGCGGCATGAAGTGCAGGCGCTCGGCCAGCCAGTAGCCGAAGGTCACCAGCGTGAGGACGAACAGCAGCAGCGAGAAGTTGCCCCCCCAGGAGCCGACGTACCAGCCGCCCAGGTAGACGACAAGGGCGCCGTAGAGCAGGCCGGTCAGTGCACTCATGCGTTCAGGGTCAGTCGTCGACTTGGAGGATGGCAAGGAAGGCTTCCTGCGGCACCTCGACGGTGCCGATCTGCTTCATCCGCTTCTTGCCCGCCTTCTGCTTTTCGAGCAGCTTGCGCTTGCGCGTGATGTCGCCGCCGTAGCATTTTGCCAGCACGTTCTTGCGCAGCGCCTT
>CAZUUU010000159.1:0-7893 GCA_964622685.1 uncultured Methylibium sp. | reverse complement strand
CCTCGCTGTTCTCGATGACCTTGGTGGTGTTGCCTTCCATGATGGCCACGCACGAATTGGTGGTCCCCAGGTCGATGCCGATGATCTTGGCCATGGTCAAAACTCCTTCAATGATTTCCGGTTCTCTGGAAGCTGTGGATAACTTCCTGTTCTTCAAGCGGTCGGCGTGCGATTCGCTTCACTTCGGCGCGGCCACGGTCACCAGCGCGGGCCGCAGGACGCGATCGGCGATCAGGTAACCCTTCTGCAGGACCGCGACGACGGTGTTGGCCTCCTGGTCGGCCGGCACGACCGAGATGGCCTGGTGCTGGTGCGGGTCGAACTTCGTGCCGGCGGGCGGCGCGATCTCGAGCACCTTGCTGCGCTCGAGGGCGGCGGCCAGCTGCCGCAGCGTCGCGTGGCTGCCCTCGCGCAGCTGCTCGATGGTGGCGTTCTCGATCGCCAGCCCGGCCTCGAGGCTGTCCTTCACCGGCAGCAGGCTCTCGGCGAAGGACTCGATCGCGAACTTGCGTGCCTTGCTCATCTCCTCTTCGGAGCGGCGGCGGGTGTTCTCGACCTCGGCCTTGGCACGCAGGTAGGCGTCGGCCATCTCGGCGTGCCTGGCTTCCAGTTCGGCGAGCTTCTGCTCGGGGCTCGCCGGTGCGGCCGCAGCGCTGCCTTCCTGGACCGGATCGCCGGCCGCAGGTGCTTGATTTTCTTCAGGTTTTTCCATCATTCCAGGGTCGAGAAGAGCGCGACCGCAGGCAACTGGGGTCGTTGCCCCTACTTTCAAGAGGACTTTTTCCGCCGCGCGGCTCAGCCGTCGATGGACGCGCTCCAGCGATCCCAGTCGGCGAGCTTGCGGCGGTCGCGCTTGGTCGGCCGGCCCTGCTCGATGGTGGCGGCCGGCTCGGGGGCCAGCTGCCGCTGACGCGCCTGCGCCTCGCGGCGCGCGAGGCTCTCGGCCGTCTCCTCGTACAGCGCCTGGGCCGCCGGCGCCGGGCCGCGCGTGCCGCTGAGGCCGCGGACGACGACGGTGCGCTCCACGGCGCCCTGGCGCAGCTTCACCTCGTCGCCGGGCTTGAGTTCGCGCGAGGCCTTGGCCGGCTGGCCGTTGACCTGCACGCGCTGGCGGCCGATCTCGTCGGCGGCGAGGCTGCGCGTCTTGAAGAAGCGGGCGGCCCAGAGCCACTTGTCGAGCCGGGTCACGACAGCCCCTCGCTCAAGCCGTCGCCCCCATGCGACGGGCGCGTTCGAGCTGCTGCTGCCGCGCCGCCGGGTCGTCGGCCTGCTGCGTCGGCCAGCCCTGCAGGTGGCGGATCGAGAGATCGCTCAGCGCCGCGATCCACTCGTGCTGGTCGTTGAGGCAGGGGATGTACTGGAACTCCTGCCCCCCGGCGTGCAGGAAGGCCTCGCGGGCCTCCTGCGCGATCTCCTCCAGCGTCTCGAGGCAGTCCGAGGTGAAGCCGGGGCAGGCCACGTCGACGCGCTTCAGGCCTTGCTGGGCCAGCTTGACGAGGCTGGGCTCGGTGTAGGGCTCGAGCCACTTGGCCTTGCCGAAGCGGCTCTGGAACGTGACCATGACCTGCTCGGGCCGCAGGCTCAGGCGCTCGGCCAGCAGGCGCGCGGTCTTGTGGCATTCGCAGTGGTAGGGGTCGCCCAGGTGCAAGGTGCGTTCGGGCACGCCGTGGAAGCTGAGCACCAGCTTGTCGGCCCGGCCGTGGGTCATCCAGTGGTCCTCGATGCGCTTGGCCAGCGCGCGGATGTAGCCCGGGTCGTCGTGGTAGTGGTTGACGAAGCGCAGCTCGGGCACGCGCCGCGTGCGGCCGGCCCAGGCATAGACGGCGTCGAACACGCTGGCGGTGGTGGCGGCCGCGTACTGCGGGTAGAGCGGCAGGACGAGGATGCGGGTCGCGCCGTCGGCCTTGAGCGCATCGAGCTGGCTCGCGACCGACGGCTGGCCGTAGCGCATCGCGTGGCGCACCCGCACGCGGTGGCCGCGCTCGCCGAGGTAGCCGCCCAGCAGCGTGGCCTGCCTGCGCGTCCACACCGCGAGCGGCGAGCCCTCGGGCGTCCAGATGCTGGCGTACTTGGCGGCCGACTGCCTGGGGCGCACGCGCAGGATCACGCCGTGCAGGATCAGCAGCCACAGCGCGCGCGGGATTTCGACGACGCGCGGATCGCCCAGGAACTCGGCCAGGTAGCGGCGCAATGCCGCCGGCGTCGGCGCGTCCGGCGTGCCGAGGTTGACCAGCAACAGGCCGATCTGCTCGGCGCGGTCGTGCCGGTGCTCGGGTTCGGGGGCGAGGGGCATCAGGCGGTCGCGGTGCGCAGCGCGTCGAGGTCGCCGATCACCCGCCCGATGTCGATCGGCTTGGTCCAGTAACCGGTGAAGCCGGCCTCGCGGGCGCGTTCCAGGTCGCTGGGCAGGGCGTCGGCCGAGCACATGAAGGCAGGGGTGCCGGCCAGCGGCGGCAAGGCGCGCAGGTGGCGCAGGAGCTCGTAGCCGCTCATGCTGGGCAGGTTGGCGTCGAGCACCAGCACCTGGGGCGGCCAGTCGAGCACCAGGGCGAGGGCCTCGGGACCGTCCTCGGCGATGCGCAGCTCGATGTCGCCGTGCCGCTTGATGGCTTCTTCGAAGAGGATTGCATTGAGCCGATTGTCCTCGACGTAGAGCATGCGCAGGGGTGCGGTGGCGTTGCCCGGATCGAGGGGCGCCCCGGTCGCGGACGCCGGTGCGACGGGGCTGGCCGCGAGCGGCTCGTCGTCGCCGGCCCGTGGCAGGGTGATCCGCACCTGGGTGCCGCGGCCGATCTGGCTGCTCAGCTGCAGCGTGCCGCCCATCTCCTGCACCAGGCGGCGCGAGATGATCAGGCCCAGGCCGCTGCCCTCGACCGACGAGGTCTCGCGCCCGAGCCGCTCGAAGGGCTGGAACAGGCGCGCCTGCTCGGCCGGGCTGAGCCCTGGGCCGCTGTCCTCGACCAGCAGCACGCAGCGCGCGTCGTCGGCCTGCTCGAGCACGCAGCGCAGCCGGCCGCCCTCGCGGTTGTACTTGACGCCGTTGGACAGGATGTTCAGCAGCACCTGCCGCAGGCGCTGTGCGTCGGCGCGCACGCGCAGCGCCGGGTCGACCTGCCGGTCGAGCGCGATGCGCCGCGCGGCCGCCTGCGGCCCGATCAGCTCGAGCGCGCCGTCGACCACCGACTGCAGTCCCACGGCCTCGAGCCGCAGCGTCAGCCGGCCTTCCTCGACCTGCTGCAGGTCGAGGACGTCGTTGACCAGCGCCAGCAGGTGGCGGCCCGAGCTGAGGATGTGCTCGCTGAACTGCGCGACCTGGGTCGCGCTCGCGCCGCCGTGACCGCTCATCTGCAGCAGCTGCGCGAAGCCGATCACCGCGTTGAGCGGCGTGCGCATCTCGTGGCTCATGCGCGACAGGAACTCGGTCTTGGCGCGGCTGGCCAGCTCGGCCGCCTGCTTGTCGCGCAGGGCTTCCTCGGCGGCCTTCTGGCGCGTGATGTCGGTGTGGATGCCGACGACACGACGCGGCGTGCCGTCGGCACGTCGCTCGACGATCCGGGCGCGGTCCAGCACCCAGATCCAGCGGCCGTCCTTGTGCCGCAGCCGGTGCTCGGTCCGGTACTCGTCGGACTCGCCGCTGCGGTAGCGGCGGATGGCCTCGCGCACGGCGGGGTAGTCGTCGGGGTGGACGCGGCGCGACCACTCGAGCAGCGCGCTGCCGATCTCGCTGTCGTGGTGACCGAGCATGGCCTTCCAGCGCGGCGAGTAGAACACCTGGCCGGTTTCCTCGTCGTAGTCCCAGACGCCGTCGCCCGCGCCTTCGAGGGCGAAGCGCCAGCGTGCCTCGGCTTGCGCCAGCGCCGCCTCGGCACTGCGTTGCGCGGTGATGTCGCGGAAGGTGACCACGCAGGACACCTGCGCGTCGTCCGGCTGCAGGCGCATCGGCAGGGCGCTCAGGCGCAGCAGCCGCTCGCTGCCGTCGGGACGGCGCAGGCGGTGCACCCGGTCGAGGGCGCTGCGGCCGGTCCTCAGCACCTCGGCGACGGGGTGCTCGGGCATGGGCACGGGCCTGCCGTCCTCGAAGCACAGCTGGTAGCCGATCCGGCTGAGTCGCTGGCCGGTCAGCGATTGCGCGCGCGCGCCGAGCAGCGCGCAGGCCGAGGGGTTGGCGGTCACGATGCCGCCGTCGGGGGCGACCACCAGCAGGCCGTCGCTGATGGAGTCGGCCACCGAGCGGTACAGCGCCTCGCTCAGCGCCAGCTGCCGGGCGGCATGGGTGCGCTCGGTGACGTCGCGCGTCAGGTAGAGCACGCGCTCGCCGGGCATCGGCGCGACGCGGGCCTCGAACTGTCGCTGGCGGCCGTCGCGCGTGACCAGCGCGTATTCGTAGCGCTGCACTTCGCCGCTGGCCAGGGCGTCGCGGATGGCGCGCCCGGCCTGCGCGATCCGCGCGTCGTCGACGAGGCCGGGCAGCGGCTCGGCGAAGGGGCGGCCGCGGATCTCGGCGAAGGGGAGCAACAGCGCGGGATGGTGATCGTCGCTGCACTCCAGGTAGCGGCCGTCGCGGTCCAGCACGAACCACAGGTCGGGCAGGGCACGCAGCACCGCGCTCAGGCGCGACTCCTGCTCGGCCAGCGCCAGCTCGGCGCGGCGGCGCGAGGTGATGTCGATCGACAGGTGGATCACGCTGCCGTCCGGCAGGCGCTGGTCGGTGACGAGCATGTGCTCGTCACCGAAGCGCAACTCGTGCTGCTGGCCGTGCAACGTCGGCAGCGCGAGCCGCCAGGCCACGAACTCGGCCTCGCGACCGCGCGCGTCCGGGTAGGCCCCGGCGTCGACCAGGGCCTGCACCAGGTCGGGCCAGCGCGCGGGCAGCGTCGGGACGTAGCGCGTGACCGAGGCGCGCCACTCGGCGTTGCTCATCAGGATGCGACCGTCCTCGCCGCTGACCATCACGCCGGCGGCGACGCGCTCGATGGCCTCGCGCAGCAGCTGCTGCATGCGCTCGGCCGCGCTGCGTTGCGCGAGGTCGGCGGTGACGTCGCGCGCCGCGCCGCGATAGCCCTGGAAGACGCCGGCGTCGTCGAACACCGGCAGGCCGCTCATCGAGACCAGCAGCGCGCCGCGTGGCGTGTGGCGCAGCCCGATCGCATCCTTGAACGGCCGCCGCGCGGCGCGCGCATGCAGGTAGGCTTCGTAGGAGCGCCGGTGCTCTTCGCCCGGCGGCTGGTTCTGCACCCGCCCCAGGCGCCCGATCTCGGCGGCAGCGGGCTCGCCGGTGTGCGCTTCGACGCTGTCGGACACCCAGGTCAGGAAGCCGTCGACGTCGCTCTCCCACAACCAGTCGCTGCCGGCGCGGCTGGCGCTGCTGACGCGTTCCTCGAGCAGGCGGGCGCGGTGCGCGTGCAGGCGCGCGCTCAGCAGCGAACCGGTCAGCAGGGCCAGGTCGCGCAGCGCCACGCGGGCCGCGTCGTCCAGCCGGTGCGGCCGCGTGTCGATGACGAAGACGGCACCGATGCAGCGGCCCTCGACGCGCACCGGCTGGCCCACGTAGGCGCGCAGGAAGGGCGGCGCGACCACCATCGGGTGGTCGCGGAAGCGCTCGTCGTGGTGGGTGTCGGCGACCTCGAAGGCGTCGTCGGCGTTCAGCGTGTGGCTGCAGAAGGCCAGGTCGCGCGGCGTCGCGATCGCGGCATCGAGTCCGACGGCCGCCAGGAAACGCTGCCGCTCGGCATCGACGATGCTGATGCCGCCGGCCGGCCAGCCGCTGTGCAGGCAGACCAGGCGCGCGATCGCGGCGAAGGCCGGATCGACGTCGGTCTCGAACAGCCGCAGTTCTTGCAGCAGGCGCAGGCGGTCGGTCTCGTCGGCGGGCGGGGGGGCCGGCTTCATGCGGCGTCGGGCACCGGTGGCGGAGGGCGCGGCTACTTTAGCCGCAGCGCGCCGATGCCGCGTGCCGTCTTGGCGGACACTGTGCGCAGGAGTCCGCACCCGCCCGATCTGCCGCCGTGAACCTGTACCCCGATCGCATCCGCGCGTTGACGCTGGACCTCGACGACACGCTGTGGCCGATCTGGCCGACCATCGAGCGCGCCGAGGCCGCGTTGCACGCCTGGCTGGGCGCTCATGCGCCCCGCGTCGCGCAGCGCTTCGATCCGGCGGCGATGCGCGCGGCGCGTGAAGCGGTCGCCCGCGAGCGGCCCGACTGGGCGCACGACCTCAGCGCGCAGCGGCGCGAGAGCATCCGGCGGCTGCTGGCGGCCGCCGACGAGGACGAGGCGCTCGCCGGGCCGGCCTTCGACGTCTTCTTCGCCGAGCGGCAGCGCGTCGATCTCTACGAGGATGCGCTGCCGGCCCTGCAGCGGCTGGCGGCGCGCTGGCCGGTGCTGGCGCTCAGCAACGGCAATGCCGACCTCGGGCGCGTCGGCCTGTCGGCGTGGTTCCGCGGCAGCCTCGGGGCGCGCGAACTCGGGGTCGGCAAGCCCGACCGGCGCATCTTCGATGAGGCCTGCATGAGGCTGGGCTGCGCGCCGCACGAGGTGCTGCACGTCGGCGACGACCTGGCGCTCGACGTGCGCGGTGCGCTCGACGCCGGCCTGCAGGCTGCCTGGGTGCGACGCGGCGATGCGGCCCACGACCCCGCCGTGCCTTGCTGGCAAGGCCCCGACCTGCTGGCCCTGGCGGATCGCCTGGGCGCCTGAATGGGCGCCACTCAGGCGCCGCGCGGCACGGTGTCCTGGAAGCTCAGGACCTCGAAGTTGACCGTCGGGGCGGTCGGGTCGGTCGGCGAGGCGCCGAGGCAGATCACGCCGCTGCCGTGCAGCGTGCAGCTGCCGCGGCGCAGCGCGATGACCTCGCTGCGCCCGGCGAAGCGCACGTAGGTGCCGTTGTAGCTGAGATCGCTGACCTGGAAGGTGCCGCCGTGCCACTCGACGCGGGCGTGCGAGCGCGACACGCGCGTGTCGTCGACGCAGTAGGTGGCCTGCGGGCTGCGCCCCAGCACCGCCGGCAGGTCGGTGCCGGCGAACACGCGGTTCAGGTCCAGCCAGGTCAGGCGCAGGCCGTCCGGCACGGCGGTCGGCACCGAGCCCTCGAACAGCGTCGCGACGGTCTCGCCGAAGCGCCGCGCCTCGAGGCGGTAGACCTGCACCGGCTCCTGGCGGCCGCGCAGCTGCAGCTTGGACAGCGAGCGGAAGCGCCCGCGGTGGTCGCGGTCCAGCCCGTCGAGCACCTGCTGCGTGGTCAGGGTCTCGTTGTCGCCGGCGCTGTCGAGCAGCCGCGCGGCGACGTTGACGGCGTCGCCGAAGCAGTCGCCGTTGAGCTCGACCACCTCGCCGTGCGCCATCGCGACCTGCAGCTTCAGCGCCGCCCGGCGAGAACCGCGCTTGGGGGCGGTGTCGGCGACGATGCGGTCGATCGACTCGTGCATCTCGTCGGCGGCGTCGATGCCGCCCTGGGGGTGCTCGAACACCGCCATCAGGCCGTCGCCCAGCGTCTTGATCACCTGGCCGCCGCAGCCGACGACGATCTGCGCCATCAGCGCGACGCTCTGCGTGACGACCGAGGCGGCTTCGGCGTTGCCGAGGGTCTCGAACAGCCCGGTGCTGCCGCGCAGGTCGGCGAACAGCACGGTGCGTTGGAGGAGGGCGGTCATCGGGGCCTTGTGCGATCGGTCACGCAAAAGTTTATCCCGCAGCGCGGCATCGAGGCTCTCCCCAGGACCGCGGCCAAGAAAAAGCCCGGCACGCGGCCGGGCTTGGAGCGCTGCATGCGCCGCTCAGAGGTTGTCCAGGTAGGTCCGCAGCTTGTCCGAGCGGCTCGGGTGCTTGAGCTTGCGGATCGCCTTGGCCTCGATCTGGCGGATGCGCTCGCGCGTCACGTCGAACTGCTTGCCCA
>CAZUUU010000158.1:0-7905 GCA_964622685.1 uncultured Methylibium sp. | reverse complement strand
CGGCGCCCTGCAGGCCGGCCATCAGGATCACCGCCGGCGGCTGCGTGGCGAGGTTCAGTTCGGCCACGCCCTGGCCCATCGTCGCGGCCAGTTCCTTGTGCACCACGCCGACCAGCGCCTGCCCCGGCGACAACGAGCCGACGACCTCCTGGCCGAGCGCCTTCTCCTTCACGCGGGCGACGAAGTCGCGCACCACCGGCAGCGCGACGTCGGCCTCGAGCAGGGCCATGCGCACCTCGCGCAGCATGTCCTGCACGTTGTCTTCGGTGATGCGGGCCTGGCCGCGCATCGTCTTGACGAGCCGGCTCAGGCGTTCGGAAAGGGCGGAGGCCATCGGGGGATCTCGGTCGGGGCGCGTCGCCGCGGATTGGCGTGCGCGGAGGATGTCAGCGCGTCGTCGCGGAGCACGAAAGTACACTGACGCCATGAGTTTATCGCTGGGCGGTTCGAGTCTCTGGCTGTTGAGCGCGACGAGCGCGGTCGCCCTGGCCGGCTACCTGAGCGCCGCGCTCAAGCGCGATGCCGCCTGGTTCGGCATCGCGCTGGGCATCGGCTGGATCGCGCACGCCTTCGCGATCGGTCTGCACACCGCCGGCATCGGCGAGGCCCAGCCCGGCGTGCGCTTCGGCTTCGCCCCGGCGCTGTCGGTGACCTTGTGGCTGGTGCTCGCGGTCTACGCGATCGAGAGCCGCTTCGTGCCCCTGGTCGGCGTGCGACGCCCGCTGGCGCTGCTGGGTGCCGCGGTGGTGGAGCTGGCCCTGCTGTTCCCCGGTGAACTGCGGCCGCATGCCGGCTCGCCGTGGGCGCCGATGCATTGGGTGCTGGGCATCGCGTCCTATGGCCTGTTCGGCGCGGCGCTGCTGCATGCGGCGCTGCTGCGGCGCTCCGAGCAGCAACTGCGCCACAAGCCGGCGGCCGGCGCACCGATGGCCCCCGTCCAGGGCCTGCCCCTGCTGCGCCTGGAGAAGCTGACCTTCCGTTTCGTCGCGGCCGGCTTCGTCGTGCTGTCGGCGACCTTGCTGCTCGGCTGGTGGTTCGCCGATCCCTGGCGCTGGGACCACAAGAGCGTGTTCTCGGTGCTGGCCTGGGCGGTGTTCGCTGCGCTGCTGGGCGGGCGGCGCGCCTTCGGCTGGCGCGGCCGCGTGGCGACGCGCTGGCTCTACGTCGGGGCCTTGCTGCTGCTGCTGGCCTATGTCGGCTCGCGCTTCGTGCTCGAGGTGCTGCTGCACCGCACGTCCCTCTGAGGCCGGCCATGAAGTACCTCGTGCTGTTGCTGGTCGTGGTCGGCGTGCTGTGGTTCGCGCGCTCCCGCGCCGGCAAGCTCTCGCGCCGCAGCGACCCGCCGGGCAAGCCGCCGCAGCCGCAGACCATGGTCAGCTGCGTGCACTGCGGCGTGCACCTGCCGCGCGGCGACGCGATCGACGGCGCGCAGGGGCCTTATTGCAGCGAGGCCCACCGCCTCGCGCACGGCGACCGCCGCTGATGGCCGACCCGGGCGCGAGCGGCCGACGCGGCGGTGGCGCCGTCGACGGCTCCTGGTTCGGCGCGCTCGACATGGCCGGCTCGGCCGGCGAGGACGCCGAGCACTCGCGCTACGACCGTGGCGAGTGGCGCGAGTCCGACACCGCCGACTCGCGTTTCCTGTCGCGCCAGGCGCGGCGTATCGCCGGCTCGGGAGAGAGCGGCCTGCATCGGCTGTTCCGCGCCTTCGTCGCGTCGCGGGCCGCGCTGGGCGTGGCGCTGCTGGCGACCGAGATCGTCGTCACCTGGTTCGGTCCGCGGCCGCAGCGCGGACTGGTGCTGAGCCTGAGCGCGGCCTACGCCCTCGCGGCGGTGCTGCTGTGGCTGCTGCCGGGGCTGTTCGGTGCGCCGCCCACGGCGACGCAGACGCGGCTGCGGCAGCGGCAATGGCTGGCGACGATCGGCCTGGACCTCCTCGCGTTCGCGACCCTGCACCTGCTGACCGGCGGCGGCGGCCTGAACTATTCCGCGCTGCTGGTGCTGCCCGTGCTGATGGCCGGCGTGCTGACGCCGCGGCTGCAGGCGCTGGGCGTGGCCGCGGCCGGCACGCTGGTGATCCTGACGGCGGCGGCGCTCAGCATCGCCGCCGGCGGCGAGACCGCGCTGCTGCTGACGCAGGCCGGGCTGGGCGGCGTCGGCCTGTTCGTCGTCGGGCTGCTGGCCGGCGAGCTGTCGGGGCGGCTCGCGCGCGAGGAACGCACCGCGCGCGGCAGCCTCGAGATGGCGCGCCAGCAGGCCCAGCTGAACCGCCTGGTGCTCGAGGAGATGCAGGACGGCGTGATGGTCGTCGACCGCCGCGGCCGGGTCCGTGCCGCCAACCCGGCGGCGCGCAGCCTGCTGGACGAGCCGGCGATGAGCGCCGGTCCGAGCTTCGCGCTGGGCGGCGTGCCGGCCTGGGAACCGCTGGTGCGCGCCGTCGACCGCGCGTTCGGCGAAGGCCACTGGCCCGAGAACGGCCGCGACATCGCGCTCGCGCGATCGCCCGGCGTGAACGCGGTGAGCCAGCTGCGCCTGAAGGTGCGCTTCACGCACCGGCGCGAGACCGGCGCGCCCGAGGACTACTGCGTGCTCTTCCTCGAGGACCTGCGCCTGGTGCAGGCGCGCCTGCGGCAGGAGAAGCTCGCGGCGATGGGGCGGGTGTCGGCCGGCATCGCCCACGAGATCCGCAACCCGCTGACCGCGATCATGCAGGCCAACGCGCTGATGGCCGAGGATGCGGCCTCGCCGCAGCAGCAGCAGCTGACGCGCATGATCGGCGACAACGCCGAACGCCTGAAGCGCATCGTCGACGACGTGATGCACGTCGCGCCCGGCGTGGCGCCCGAGCCGGCGCCGCTGGATGCCACGAACGAGGTCGCGACGATCTGCGGCGAGTGGATGCGCACGGCGCAGCTGGTGCCCGGCGCCGCCTGCCCGGTGCAGGTCGATCTGCCGGCCGAACCGCTGGGCGTGCGCTTCGACGGCGAGCACCTGCGCCGCGTGCTCGTCAACCTGCTCGACAACGCGCACCGCCACGGCAGCCGCTCCCCGGCGGCCGTGCAGGTGCGGCTGGCGGTGCTGGACGATGCGCGTGCACTGCTCAGCGTCGCCAGCGACGGCCAGCCGATCCCGGCCGAGGTCGAGCGCTACCTGTTCGAGCCCTTCTTCTCGACGCGCAGCCGCGGCACGGGCCTGGGCCTGTATATTTGCCGCGAACTGTGCGAACGCTACGGCGCGAGCATCGACTACGCCGCGCGCGGCGCCTCCGAGCGCCGTCGCAATGTGTTCTCGGTGGCGATGCGCCGCGTGGCGCTCGCCGACGGCGATCCCGCCCTTCACTTCAACGCATGAGCTCCGCCTCGCACTTCAGCCTGCTGGTCGTCGACGACGAGCCCGACCTGCGCACGCTGTACGAGCTGACGCTGCTGCGCGAGGGCTACGACATCGAGACCGCGGGCAGCGTCGAGGACGCGTGGGCCCAGCTGAGCGACCGCACCTTCAGCGCGGTGATCACCGACATGCGGCTGCCCGACGGCAGCGGCCTGGACCTGCTGCGCCGCCTCGAGGAAGCGGGGCGGCGCGAGAAGGCCATCGTCATCACGGCCTACGGATCGGCCGAAAGCGCGGTCGAGGCGCTGAAGGCCGGGGCCTACGACTACCTGACCAAGCCGGTCGACCTCAAGCTGTTCCGCAGCGTCGTCGCGTCGGCCCTGGGCCGCTCGGCGTCGACCGGGCCGACCGTCCAGCCGGACCAGCTGCCGTCCGAGACCGGCGCGCGCCCGGTGCGCGGCAGCGTGTCGATGCGGCCTGCCCCGACCATCGTGGTCGGGCCGGCCTCGGCCACGGCGGCCGGCACGCTGGCCCGCATGGCCGGCACCTCGCTGGCGATGCAGCAGGTGCGATCGCTGGTCGAGAAGGTCGCGCGCAGCATGGCGCCGGTGCTGGTGCACGGCGAATCCGGCACCGGCAAGGAACTCGTCGCACGCGCGATCCACGACGTGAGCGCGCGCCGCGCCCAGCCCTTCATCGCCGTCAACTGCGGCGCGATCCCCGAGCAGCTGCTCGAGGCCGAGTTCTTCGGCTACCGCAAGGGCGCCTTCACCGGCGCCAACGAGGACCGCGAGGGCTTCTTCCAGGCGGCACGCGGCGGCACGCTGTTCCTCGACGAGATCGGCGACCTGCCGCTGTCGATGCAGAGCAAGCTGCTGCGGTCGATCCAGGAGCGTTCGGTGCGCCCGGTCGGGGCGACGCAGGAAGTGCCGCTCGACGTGCGCGTCGTCAGCGCCACCCACAAGAACCTGGCGGCCGACGTGCAGGCCGGGCGCTTCCGCCAGGACCTGTACTACCGGCTCAACGTGATCCAGATCCGCGTGCCGCCGCTGCGCGAGCGGCTCGAGGACCTGCCGGCCATCTGCGACCGGGTGCTGGAGCGCATCGCCCACGATGCCGGCATCAGCCCGCCGCCGCGGCTGACGCGCGAGGCGCTGGCCTACCTGCTGCGCTATCCCTTCGGCGGCAACGTGCGCGAACTCGAGAACCTGCTCCATCGTGCGGTGGCCCTGTGCGACGGCGACCTGATCGACGTGCCCGACCTCGACTTGCCGGAGTCGGCGTTCAGCGACAGCGGGCGGGCCGAGTTGTCCGCGCTGCGCGAGGAAGCCCGGCCGCCGGCCGCGCCGCCGCCGGTGCCGGTGGCCGCGAGCCCGGCGCCGCTGCCCGATGATCTGGCCACCTTCCTCGACGGCGTGGAGCGCGACATCCTCGTGCGCGCGCTGGAACGCCACCGCTTCAACCGCACCGCCGCCGGCGCCAGCCTCGGCCTGTCGCTGCGCCAGATGCGCTACCGCATGGCGCGGCTGGGCGTGATGGTGGCCGAACACGGCGTCGCGATCGGCAACGGCGACGAGGCCGACGACGCGATCGGCGACGAGCGGACGTGAGCCGCGGGGCCCGCGTGGCGAACGGCTGGCGCGGCGGCTGGTGGTCGGCGGCGCGCCGCATCGAATCGCCGAACCAGGGGCCGCGGCCGCGCGGCACCGCGGTCACGCTGGCGCTGATCCACTCGATCAGCCTGCCGCCGGGCGAGTACGGCGGCGATGCGATCGAGCGGCTGTTCACCAATGCGCTGGACTGGGACGCGCATCCCTACTACCGGCAGATCCGTGGGCTCGAGGTGTCGTCCCACTTCGTGGTGCGGCGCGACGGCGAGCTGCTGCAGTTCGTGTCGACGGCGAGGCGCGCCTGGCACGCCGGTCGGTCGGCCTGGCGCGGCCGCGAGGACTGCAACGACTACTCGATCGGCATCGAGCTCGAAGGCCTGGAAGGCGAGCGCTTCGAGGACGCGCAGTACGAGTGCCTGGCGGACCTGCTGCGCGCGCTGCTGCGGCGCCATCCGGCGATCGACGGCATCGCCGGCCACGAGCATGTCGCGCCGGATCGCAAGCGCGATCCCGGGCCGGGATTCGACTGGGCACGCCTGCAGGTGCTGGTCGACGGGCCGCCTGCGTGGTTCCCGCCGCAGGTACGCACCGCGCGCTGAAGCGGCGCAGCGCGACGCACGCTGGTGCGGCGTGCGCCCTAGGGCAAATACGCTATAGCTAGTGCTTGTAGTGGCATCGAGCGCTAGATATAGTGTCCAGCATGCTATCCTTCGTTGCCTGATCCAGCGTCGTCGCCACAGCATCGGGAAGGCCGTCAGCGCGTGAACATCGCTCTCGTTTCGACTGCCTGCCAGCGGTTGCGTACCGCCCGATGCACCGGATTCCAGCCGGGCCAGAACGACCCCGAACCGGCATCGACCGGAGGCTCCCCGCAGATCGCGGGCTCCACGCAAGCCAGCCTGCAAGCCGCCTGAGCGGTGAGCGGGCCGAGGCTTTGTCCGTCGTCGCTGCCCGCCGCCGCACCCCCGTACACCGCCAAGAGAACTGAAAGGGAAGTCATGCAAACCACCAGCACCAGCGTTCCGACTGCCGCCGTTGCCGGCGCAGGCGTTGCGATGCCGGGCCCCCGGGCCGCCGTGAGCGCGTCTGCCTATGCCGGCTACCAGATCATCCGGCGCAACGGGGCGGTGGTGACCTTCGAGCCGAACAAGATCGCGGTCGCGCTGATGAAGGCCTTCCTGGCGGTGCACGGCACGCAGGGCGCGGCGTCGGCCAGCGTGCGCGAGACGGTCGACGGCCTGACCGAATCGGTGGTGCGCGCGCTGCTGCGTTCGCGGCCGGGCGGCGGCAGCTTCCACATCGAGGACATCCAGGACGCGGTCGAGCTGGGCCTGATGCGCGGTGGCCACCACGAGGTCGCGCGCGCCTACGTGCTGTACCGCGAGCGCCGCGCCCAGGAGCGTGCCAAGCAGGGTGCGGTGGCGGCTGCGCCGACCACCACCCTGCAGGTGATCGATGGCGGCCAGCGCCGCCCGCTGGACATGGCACAGCTCGGCGCGCTGATCGAGTCGGCCTGCGCCGAGCTCGGCGCGGAAGTGCAGGCGGCGCCGATCCTGGCCGAGACGCAGCGCAATCTCTACGACGGCGTGCCGATCGACGAGGTCTACAAGGCGGCCATCCTCGCGGCTCGCACGCTGATCGAGAAGGACCCGTCCTACACCCGCGCCACCGCGCGCCTGCTGATGCACACGATCCGCCGCGAGATCCTCGGCGAGGAGGTGAGCCAGGCCGAGATGGCGACGCGTTATGCCGACTACTTCCCCGGTTTCATCAAGCAGGGCGTCGAGGCCGAGCTGCTCGACGACAAGCTGCTGCAGTACGACCTGGCCAGGCTGGGTGCGGCGCTGAAGGCCGGCCGCGACCTGCAGTTCGACTACCTCGGGCTGCAGACGCTGTACGACCGTTACTTCCTGCACGTGCGCAAGAAGCGCATCGAGCTGCCGCAGGCCTTCTTCATGCGCGTGGCGATGGGGCTGGCGCTGAACGAGGTCGACCGCGAGGCGCGCGCGATCGAGTTCTACGAGGTGCTGTCGACCTTCGACTTCATGTCCAGCACGCCGACGCTGTTCAATGCCGGCACGCGCCGCTCGCAGCTGTCGAGCTGCTACCTGACGACGGTGGCGGACGACCTGGACGGCATCTACGAGGCCATCAAGGAGAACGCGCTGCTCTCCAAGTTCGCCGGCGGCCTGGGCAACGACTGGACCAACGTGCGCGCGCTGGGCAGCCACATCAAGGGCACCAACGGCGAGTCGCAGGGCGTCGTGCCCTTCCTGAAGGTGGTCAACGACACCGCGGTCGCCGTCAACCAGGGCGGCAAGCGCAAGGGCGCGGTCTGCGCCTACCTCGAGACCTGGCACCTCGACATCGAGGAGTTCCTGGAACTGCGCAAGAACACCGGCGACGACCGGCGGCGCACCCACGACATGAACACGGCCAACTGGATCCCGGACCTGTTCATGCGGCGCGTGGTCGAGGGGGGCGACTGGACGCTGTTCTCGCCGTCCACCTGCCCGGACCTGCACGACAAGTTCGGCAAGGCCTTCGAGCAGGCCTACACCGCCTACGAGGCCAAGGTCGACCGCGGCGAGATCAAGCTCTTCAAGCGCCTGCCGGCCAAGGACCTGTGGCGCAAGATGCTGTCGATGCTGTTCGAGACCGGGCATCCCTGGATCACCTTCAAGGACGCCTGCAACGTGCGCTCGCCCCAGCAGCACGTCGGGGTCGTGCACTCGTCGAACCTGTGCACCGAGATCACGCTGAACACGAACGACAGCGAGATCGCCGTCTGCAACCTCGGCTCGGTCAACCTGGCGCAGCACCTCAGGCAAGGCGACAACGGCCTCGAGATCGACCACGCCAAGCTGAAGAAGACCGTGTCGACCGCGATGCGCATGCTCGACAACGTGATCGACATCAACTACTACGCGGTCAAGAAGGCGCGCGACTCCAACCTGCGCCACCG
>CAZUUU010000157.1:0-7909 GCA_964622685.1 uncultured Methylibium sp. | reverse complement strand
GGCGGCGCCTTGCCGCCGGGGTCATTGCGCCTGTGACGAACGACCGCGTGTTCCCCGAGTTCGAGGCCAGCGCCCGCATGCCGGTGCGCTTGCGCCTGGTGATGGGCTTCATCTCGGTAGCGGTGTGCTTTGCGGCAGCGCTCGACTACGTCGGCGTGGAGTTCGCCGAAGGTGGTGCGAAGCACGACGCCGAGGTGATGAACCTTTCGGGACGGCAGCGAATGCTGTCCCAGCGCATGGCGCAGCTCGCGGTGCGCCTCGCCCAGGACCCGGGCAGCGAGGTTGTCGACGCCGCGATGGTGCAGGCGGCCGACCAATTGCGAAGCGATCGAGAGCAGTTGATGCGGCTGCCGAGATTCTCGGCCTTGGCCGATCGGGCACCGGCCGTCGAGCCCTTGCTCCGGGCCGTCGAGGCGCTCCGTGGCGTGGCGCACGCGGCGGCTGCGCCGGGGGGCCGCAAGCCCGACGCCGCGAGCGCAGCGGAAGCCATGGTGGTCGCGGCCGAAGACTTCCTGCCGCGCATGGATGCCATGCTGTCTGCGCTGCAGCAGACCACCGAGCAGTCGGTCGAGGCCACGGAAAGGACCCACGCCCGCTACATGACCGCCTTGGCCCTGGTCATCTCGACGCTGGCGCTCGGCTCCGGCGAGTGGATGGCTCGCCGCATGGCACGCCAGAACCTGAGAATGCGGCAGCAAGCCGGCGAACTGGAGCGGCTTGCCCTGGTGGCCGAGCGCACCGAGAACGCCGTCGTCATCACCGATGCCGATGGACGCACGACCTGGGCCAACGATGCCTTTGCTCGCATGAGCGGCTACGGCCTGCACGAGGTGTTGGGCCGCAAGCCTGGCGACTTGCTTCAGTTCGAGGGCACCGACCCGGACACGCGCGACCGCATCCACACGGCGCTGGCCGAGCGGCAGCCGGTGCAGGTGGAGATCCTCAATCGCTCCAAGCAAGGACGCCTGTATTGGTTGCACCTGGACATCCAGCCGCTCGCCGACGCGGAGGGTCGCGTGATCGGCTTCATTTCGGTACAGACGGACGTGACGACGCAGACGCTGGAGCGGGAGCGGCTGGCCACGCTGCTGCGGGCCCTGCCCGCCGGCGTGGTGCAACAGGACGCCTCGGGCCGCATTGCGGAAGCCAACCCCGAGGCCTGCCGCATCCTCGGCCTGACCAAGGAGCAGCTACTGCGTCGAGAGTCGCTGGACCCGCGCTGGCGCACCGTGCATGAGGACGGCTCCCCGTTCCCAGGCGAGGAGCACCCGGCGATGCAGGCGCTCCGGCAGCGCGGCCCGGTTCGCGGCGTCGCCATGGGCGTGGCCCTGCCCAGCGGTGAGCGCCGCTGGCTGCGGGTCAACGCCGAACCGCTGTTCGATGCGCGCGGCGAGGCGGTCAGCGTGGTATCCAGCTTCGTCGACATCACCGAGGCCAGCTCGCAGCGGCGGCTGCTCGCGCTGACGGTCGAAGCCGCCGGCCTGGGCACCTGGGACTGGAATGTCTCGGTCGGCGAAGTGCGGTTCAACGAGCGGTGGTGGCAGATGCTCGGGTATCCCCCCCGGCGCCAGGCCGGCGCTCTCTCGACCTGGGAAGCGCTGGTGCATCCCGACGACCTGCCGCTCGCGCAAAGAGCATTGCAACGGCACTTCGCCGATCCCATGGAGCCCTACCGCTGCGAGTTCCGCATGCGGCGGGCTACCGGCGAGTGGGCGTGGATCATGGCCGCTGGTGCTGCCATCGAGCGCCAGCCGGATGGTTCGCCCAGTCGCGTGGCCGGGATCCATCTGGACATCACGCAGCGCAAGACGCTGGAGCAACGGCTGTCCGACGCCGCCCTGACCGATGCGCTCACGGGCTTGCCCAACCGGCCGGCGTTGCAAGCGCTCCTGGCCAAGTGCGCGGCACGAGCCCGCCGCGACGACCAGTACCGCTACGCCGTCCTGTTCATGGATTTCGATCGATTCAAGCAGGTCAACGACAGCCTGGGCCACGAGGCCGGCGACGATCTGCTGCGGCAGATCGCGCAGCGACTGCGCGCCACGCTGCGGCCAGGTGACGACCTCGCCCGGCTGAACAGCGACGCGCACACCGCGGCCCGGCTGGGCGGGGACGAGTTCGTTGCCTTGCTGGAACCGCTGCGGCGGGTCGAGGACGCCGCCGTCGTGGCGCAGCGGCTGCTCGATGCCTTGGCGGTGCCCTACCAGGTCGCGGGTCAAGAGGTGTTCAGCACCGTGAGCATCGGCATTGTCACCAGCGCGCGCGAAGATCGCGAGCCCGACGCGATGCTTAGAGATGCCGACACCGCGATGTACGAGGCCAAACGGCGTGGCCGGGCGCGCTATGTGATGTTCAGCACCGATATGCACGAGCGTGTGCGCCGCGCCATGGACCTGGAGGTCGAGCTGCGGCGCGCGCTTCGAACGCCCGGCGAGGTGTTCGTGGTCTATCAACCCATCGTCGACCTCGCCACCGGCTTGGTACGTGGGGTGGAGGCCCTGGCTCGCTGGAACCATCCGACCCGCGGTCTCGTACCGCCCGCGGAGTTCATCCCGTTGGCAGAGGAGACCGGTCTGATCGCCGAGCTGGGTGAGCTCGTGCTGTCTACGGCCTGCAGCGACACCGTGGCGCGGCAACGGCGCTTGGGAGCGCTGGCGCCGGCCGCCGTGTCGGTGAACCTCAGCCGAGCACAGATCCGAAAGGGGGGCTTGCCGGCGCGCGTGGCGGAAGCGCTGGCGCGGACGGGTTTGCCTGCGGCGGCACTGCGGCTCGAGATCACCGAATCGCTGGCCATGCAGGACTCCCAGATGGTGACGACCCTGCACGAGTTGCGTGCGCTCGGCGTCAGCCTGGCGCTGGACGACTTCGGCACGAGGTACTCGTCGCTGGCCTCGCTGGACCAGCTGCCCATCGATGCGGTGAAGATCGATCGCGGCTTCGTGCAGCGCATGGTGGGCGACCGGTACCAGACCGCGCTGATCGAGGCCACGCTGAAGGTGGCGGCGTCGCTCGGCCTGGAGGTCGTGGCCGAGGGTGTCGAGACCGACACCCAGGCCGCCGCGCTGCGCCAGGCCGGCTGCAAGCTGGCGCAGGGCTGGCTTTATGGCCGGCCCATGAGCGCGGGAGACATCGCGCTTCGTCTGGGCCAGGACCATGGGCACCTGCACAGCGCCGGCATGGCCGACGGGGCAGGCGATTCTGGCTGAGCGATCAGCGCTCGGGCCGCAGCACGAGCGCCAGGCTGACCGGGGCAGAAGTCGAGAGGAAGCTGAGTCCCACGATCTCGCGCAAGGCCTCCACACCGGGTTTCAGGTCGTACTGCGCCGCATCCACGACGATGGGCGCCCGCGTCCAGGCCTGGATCGACCCGTCGGACTGCCGGGTCCAGCGCAGTTGCGCAAGCACCGGCCGAGTCTGGTTCGCCAGCGTCAAGCTGCCCTGCAGGTCGAGGTCGCGTGCCGTGCCCGCGGGCAGTGAGCTCATCAAGGTCGGGTCCAACTGGGCCGAGAAGCTGGCCTGCGGAATGGCCTTCACATTGAACAGCATCGTCCGGACCCGCTCATCCCGAATCTCGATGCCGGTGCTGACGCTGGTCAGGTCGATGTCGAGCGTGATCCGTCCGCCGGGGTTGATGTTGCCGGCGAAGCGCGTGAATCGATTCGACTCGGTCACACCGCCTGCGCCCGGCACGCCGGACTTGGTGGTCACGAACCGCACTTCCGACTGGCCTGATTCGACGCGATAGGCCGTGCCGCTTGTCGTGGCGGCGGCGGACGATCCAGGCATCTGCTGGCACGCCACCAGCAGAACGGCAGCGGGTAGTGCTGTCCACAGCATCAGGTTGTTGCGTCGCATGGCTTTCCTCCAAATGAGCCCCACACCGCGTGGCGCATCGGCGCATTGCGCGTGCCGACGCTGAAGCGAAGCTGAGGGCGATTGCGGGGCCTGCGGTTCAGAGGTGTGCTCAGGCCGGCCGGCTCAGTCCTGCTTCAGCTTGAGTCCCGATGCTCCGCCGGTCTTCACATCGGGCGCGGGTTGTCGCGCCAACCACCCCTCATGAAACGCGACGCCTTTGTGGCCGTGCTGTGCACCGCCGCTGCGATTGGAAGTGCCCGGGCCGAACCGCTGCTCACCGTCGATGCAGCGCAGCGCCAGGCGCTCGGCATCCAGACGTCGGCCGCTCAAGCCGGTACGGCGTCGGCGATGCCCTATCCCGCACGCGTGGTGCTGCCGAGCCAGATGCAACGCATCGTTGCGGCGCCGTTGCCGGGCCTCGTCGCGGAACTGAAGGTCGACGAAGGGGCACGGGTGCGCCGTGGCGATGTCGTCGCCGTGGTCCTCAGCCAGCAGGCCGGCGAACTCGCGCGTGAACGCCACACCGCCGAGAGCCAGGCGCAGCTGGCGGACGCGGCGCAAAGCCGCGACGAGGCGCTGTTCTCGGAAGGCCTGATCTCCAAGACCCGCCTCGAATCGAGCCAGGCCGCGGCACGCCAGGCCGGCTTCCTGCGCGACGAGCGCCGACAGGCGCTCGCGCGTTCGAACGCCGCGTCGAGCGACGGCGTGATGGTGTTGCGAGCCCCGACCGATGGCGTGATCCTGGAGCGCATGGTGGCCGTCGGTCAGCGGGTCGAAGGCTCGACCTCGCTGGTGAAGATCGGTCGCCTCGAGGAAGTCTGGCTGGATCTGCAGGTGCCGGCGCCCCAGGTCAAGGCGGTGGCGGAGGGGGACAAGGTCACGGTCGAGGGTGTGCCCCGACCGGGCCAGGTGCTGTCCATCGGCAGCGCAGTGGACGCGGCGACGCAGACGGTGCTGGTGCGAGCCCGCTTCGCCTGGCATCCCGACCTTCGGATCGGGCAAGCGGTCGTCGCATCGATCCACCGGCGCGCGGCCGACGGCGCGCAGTCGATTCCCCAGGGGGCGCTCACCTACGACGCGGGCAAGGCGCTGGTCTTCGTGACCGCAGGCCGCGACCGCTATCGCGCCGCCGAGGTGACCGTGCAGAACCGGTCGGGGGACAGCGCCGTCGTCGGTGGATTGCCGCCCGGCTCGCAGGTCGTGGTCTCGGGCGTGGCGTCGCTGAAGGCGATGCTGGCGTCGACCAAACCTTGAGCGCCCGGGACCCATCGAATGCTGGACGCTGTCGTTTCCTTTTGCCTGCGCCAGCGCCTGCTGGTGCTGATCGTCACGGCCTTGCTGGCAGTGGCCGGCGTGTGGGCCTACCTGGGGCTGCCGATCGACGCCTTCCCCGACGTGTCCACCACGCAGGTGAAGCTGATCCTGAAAGCCCCGGGCATGACGCCCGAGGAGGTGGAGGCCCGCATCACCGCGCCCGTCGAGCAGGAACTGCTGGGCATCCCGCACCAGCGCGTGCTGCGCAGCATCTCCAAGTACGCGCTGGCCGACATCACGCTCGACTTCGACGACGGGACCGACGTGTATTGGGCACGCCAGCAAGTGGCCGAGCGCCTGGCCGGCGTGATGACTTCGCTGCCCGCAGGCACGGGCGGCGGGCTGGCACCGATCACCACGCCCTTGGGCGAGATGTTCATGTTCACCCTCGAAGGGCCGCAGTCGCTCGACGAGCGGCGGCGCGTGCTCGACTGGATCGTGCGGCCGGCGCTGCGCACCTTGCCCGGCGTGGCCGATGTCAACAGCCTGGGCGGTCGGGTCGGGACCTACGAGGTGGTGCCCGACCTGCAGGCCATGAGCGCGCGTGGCGTCGCGCTGGCGCAGCTCGAGCAGAGCCTGGTGGGATCGAACCGCAACGACGGCGCCGGGCGGCTGGGCAGCGGCGAAGAAGCCTTGATCGTGCGCGCCGAGGGCGCGATCCGCACGCTCGATGACGTGCGCGCCACGGTGGTGAAGGCGGCCGAGGGGCGTGTGGTGCGCATCGGCGACGTGGCGCAGGTGCGGCACGGTGAACTGACGCGCTACGGCGCCGTCACCCGCGACGGCCGCGGCGAAACCGTGCAAGGTCTGGTGCTGGGCCTGCGCGGGGCCAACGCACGCGACGTGGTCGGTCGCGTGAAGGCGCGCCTGGCTGAGCTCGAGCCTGCCTTGCCGGCGGGGATGAGCATCGTTCCGTTCTACGACCGCGGCAGCCTGGTGGACCGTGCGGTGTCCACCGTGGGCAAGGCCCTGCTGGAGGCGGTCGTGCTGGTCTGCCTGCTGTTGCTCGCCTTCCTGGGCAATGTGCGTGCCGCTGTCGTGGTGGCGGTGATGTTGCCGCTGTCTGCGCTGGGCACCTTCCTGTTGATGCGGCAGTTCGGCCTGACCGCCAACCTGATGAGCCTGGGCGGCCTGGCCATCGCCATCGGCATGCTGGTGGACGGCGCGGTGGTGGTGGTCGAGAACATCGAGTCCGCCCTCGCAGGCCCGCACGCCGCGCGCCTGCCCAAGCTGCACCTGATCTGGCGCGCGACGCGCGAGGTGGCCGCGCCGGTTGTGTCGGGCATGACCGTCATCGTCATCGTGTTCCTGCCGCTGCTGAGCCTGGAGGGCCTGGAGGGCAAGCTGTTTGCGCCCGTGGCGCTGACGATCGTGTTCGCGCTGGTGGTGTCGCTGCTGCTGTCGCTGACGCTGGTGCCTGTGCTGGCGTCGTGGCTGTTGCGCACGGGCGCCGCACACGAGCCCTGGCTGGTGCGCAAGCTCGACGGCATCTACGCGCGGGTGCTGCCGGCAGCGATGCGACGCGAGCGCCTGTTGATGGGCATCGCCGCGGCCCTGCTCGTCGGCGCGGGCGTGCTGTTCGTGTCAGTCGGCAAGTCCTTCATGCCGACCCTGGACGAAGGCGACCTGATCATGCAGCTGGAAAAGCTGCCCTCGATCGGCCTGGACGGTACCGTCAGTCTGGACCTGAAGGTGCAGCAAGCGGTGCTGCGCGACGTGCCCGAGGTCGATCACATCGTCGCCCGCAGCGGTGCCGACGAGTTGGGCCTCGACCCGATGGGGCTGAACCAGACCGACAGCTTCCTGGTGCTCAAGCCGCGTGCGAGCTGGCGCCAACCCGACAAGGAGTGGCTGACCGAGCAGCTCCGCACCGTGATGCAGCGCTTCCCGGGCGTGGAGCCGAGCTTCACGCAGCCCATCGACATGCGCGTCTCGGAGATGCTGACCGGCGTGCGCGGCGACGTGGCGATCAAGATCTACGGCCCGGAACTCGGCGACCTGTCGCGGCTGGCGGGCGAGATCGAATCGGTGGTGGGCGCGGTGCAGGGCGCGAGCGACACGTTGACGATCCGCAACGACGGCGTGCAGTACCTGCAGGTGCGCATCGACCGCCTTGCTGCCGGGCGCTTCGGGCTGGACGCCGAGCGTATCCAGGCCGACCTGCGCCGCTGGGTCGAAGGCCAGCCGGTCGGCATCGTCCACGAGGCCGGTCGGCGCACGCCGCTGGTGATCCGCGGCAGCGAGGCACTGCGCCAGTCACCGGCCGACTTCGAGGCCCTGCGCATCGCCACCGGCGACGGCAGCACCAGCGTGCCGCTGACGGAGGTGGCGCGGCTCGACCACGTGGAAGGGCCGGTCAAGGTCGATCGCGAGCAGGCGCAGCGCTACGTGGTGGTGCAGAGCAACGTCAGGGGTCGCGACCTGGTCGGCTTCGTCGCCGAGGCACGTGCCGCCGTGGCGGCCAAGGTCAAGCTGCCGCCGGGCTACAGCATCGTCTGGGGCGGCCAGTTCGAGAACCAGCAGCGCGCCGCCCAGCGCCTGACCCTGGTGGTGCCGGTGGCGCTAGGGCTGATCTTCTTCATCCTGTTTTCCACCTTCGGCTCGGTGCGTCAGGCCGCGCTGGTGATGGCGAACGTGCCGTTGGCGATGGTGGGTGGCATCGCCGCGATGGCCGCGGCGGGCGAGTACCTGTCGGTGCCGGCCTCGGTGGGCTTCATCGCGCTGCTGGGCATCGCGGTGC
>CAZUUU010000156.1:0-7921 GCA_964622685.1 uncultured Methylibium sp. | reverse complement strand
GCCCCGGCGCATCGTCCGCCTCGAAGACCAGCGACACGCAGGCGCTGATCAGGTCAGGGAAGCGGAAGGTGGGCGACGTGTTGTCGTCACTGCGCAGCAGACCGTACAGCCACTCGTGCTCGTCGAGGAACAGCCGTGTCTCGACGGTGTCTGCGTGCTCGCCGGGCGAGCCGCCGTGGGCACCGGCGTCGGGGGCGTTGTGCGAGGCGGAGATCATAGGCGCATCCCTGGGTCATCGGCTGCGGGCGGTGCTCTTTGGAGCGAGTGACCGGAAGGGTAGGCAGGGTGCGGCCCTACGGCAGGCGGGAATGCCGCCAATGAGAGGGGGGTTTCGGCACTGAAAGCCCGCACCCTGCAAGGCCGGTCGTTCTTCAGCCCGGCGCGACCCGCACTGCCGCACGGCTGATGTTTTATACAGTATGCTGCTTCGGCCCATTCCGTCGGCAGCAGACGCCGCGGCATGGTCGATCGACACCTTGATGGTCTTGACGGTCTGGTGCTGACGGCCCAGCGCCGACAATCAAACTGGAGACACCTGACGCCATGACCTACAGCCCCCATCAACTCGCCTATTTCGCGCACCGGCTCACGCTGCGCGGCGCGGCGGGCTCGATGGATCGCATGGCGGGCGCGCTCTTCGACGCCCAGGTCGATCTGAATCCGCACCAGGTGGACGCGGCGCTTTTTGCCGCCGGAAACCCTTTGTCCAAGGGCGTGATCCTGGCTGACGAAGTGGGCCTTGGAAAGACCATCGAGGCGGGCCTGTTGCTGGCACAGCGATGGGCCGAGCGCCGACGCCGCCTGCTGATCATTGCGCCCGCAAATCTGCGAAAGCAGTGGCACCAGGAACTGGCCGACAAGTTCGCCTTGCCGGCCGTGATCCTGGAGGCCCGCTCATTCCGCCTGGCCTTGAAGGAAGGTTGCACCAACCCGTTCGATGTCGCGGCAGGCCGTGATGGCAACGGCCCGGGCGCCGCGAGCATCGTCATCTGCTCCTATCAATTCGCCGCAGGCAAGGCGCGCGAGCTGGCCGCGGTGCCTTGGGACCTGGTGGTCATTGACGAGGCGCACCGGCTGCGCAACGTCTACAAGCCTGAAAACAAGACTGCCAACCTGTTGCGCGATGCGCTCGCGGCATCGCGCAAGGTGCTGCTCACGGCCACACCGCTGCAGAACACGCTGCTGGAGCTGTACGGGCTCGTCAGCTTCATCGACGACCGCGTGTTCGGTGATCTGGACAGCTTCCGCCAACAGTTCGGCGCGTTGAGGGACGAAGCCAGCTTCGCGGCGCTGAAGCATCGCATCGGGCCGGTCTGCAAGCGCACCCTGCGCCGGCAGGTCGAGGCCTATGTCAAGTACACGCGGCGCATTCCGCTGCTCGAGGAATTCAAGCCCGGCGCCGACGAGGTGCGCCTGTACGAACTGGTCTCCGAGTACCTGCAGCGTGACCGCCTCTACGCCCTGCCCAACGCTCAGCGGCAGCTCATCACCCTGGTGTTGCGCAAGCTGCTGGCATCCAGTTCATTCGCCATCGGCGGGGCGCTCGACACCCTCATCCGCCGGCTGCAGGAGTCTCTGCACGACCAGCTGGCGGCACCGCAGTCCGAGACCCTGAGCGAAGCGCTCGACGCCGACTACGAAAGCCTGGACGAGACAGCCGACGAAACAGCAGCCTCTGAATCGGCAGAAGATGCCGGCATCGCAGCCGAACGTGCCAAGACGGCTAAGGAGCGCGCCGCCGTCCAAGCCGAGATTGCCGATCTCGAAGGGTTTCGCGACCTGGCCTTGTCGATCACCGACAACGCCAAGGGCCAGGCCTTGCTGAAAGCGCTCGACGTGGCCTTCGGCCGGCTGAAAGAGCTGGGCGCAGCGCAGAAGGCCATCATCTTCACCGAGTCGCGCCGTACACAGGACTATCTGCTTGCCCTGTTGGGGCAAACCGAACACGCCGACGGGGTGGTGCTCTTCAACGGAAGCAACAGCGACCCGCTGGCGCGCCGCCTGCATGCCGAGTGGGTGGAGCAGCACCGCGGCACCAGCCGCATCACCGGCTCGCGTGCAGCAGACACCCGCGCTGCACTGGTGGACCACTTCCGCGACAACGGCAAGATCATGATCGCCACCGAGGCCGGCGCCGAGGGCATCAACCTGCAGTTCTGCTCGCTGGTCATCAACTACGACCTGCCGTGGAACCCGCAACGCATCGAGCAGCGCATCGGCCGCTGCCACCGCTACGGCCAGAAGCACGACGTGGTGGTGGTGAACTTCGTCAACCGCGACAACGAAGCCGACCGCCGTGTGTTCCAGCTGCTCGACCAGAAGTTCAAGCTCTTCGACGGCGTGTTCGGTGCCAGCGACGAGGTGCTGGGTGCGCTGGAGTCGGGCGTGGACTTCGAGCGCCGCATCGCTGACATCTATCAGAACTGCCGCCACCCCAACGAGATTCACACGGCATTCGAGCAGCTGCAGCTGGACCTGGCCGGCGAGATCAGCGATGCGATGCTCGGCGCGCGGCGCGCGCTGCTGGAGAACTTCGACGAAGAGGTGCAGGAGCGCCTGAAGGTGGCCCAGGCCGACGCGACGGCGGCGTTGGGTCGCATGGAACGGCTGCTGATGCGCCTGACCCGCGGCATGCTCGGCAGCCACGCGCAGTTCGACCCGGAGGGCAACGGGTTCACCTTGCACGCCTTGCCGGGCCGGCCGGTGGGCGATGCAAGCCAGGCGGGCATCGCTGGCACCGAGGCAGCAATCCCGCTCGGGCGCTATGCGTTGCCGCGCCGCAGCGAAGAAGCCCATGTCTACCGCCTGCAGCATCCGCTGGCACAGCACCTGATCGACCTTGCCAAGCGGGCCTCCCTGGTGCCGCAGCGCCTTCGGCTGGACTACGCGGCCTACAACGCCAAGGTGTCGGTGCTGGAAGCGCTGCGTGGCGAGCAGGGGCACTGCGTGGTGCAGTGCCTGCGGGTGGAGTCCCTGGGCAGCGCCGAAGAGCACCTTCTGGTGGCTGCCACGGTTGGCGGCACGGTGCTGGAACCGGATGTCGCAGACCGACTGCTGGCGCTGCCCGGCGCGGCCGAACCGAGCCTGTCCCAGGACTCCACCCTCACTGAAGCACTGACGGCCGAGCTGGCGCGCCAGCAAGCCCAGGTCTTGGGGGTCGTGGAGGCGCGCAACCTGAAGCTCTTCACGGCCGAGACCGAAAAACTGGACGCCTGGGCCGACGACCAGCGCGCCAGCCTCGAGCAACAACTGGCTGACCTGCAGCGGCGCATCAAGGAGGTGCGCACGCGCAGCAAGGGCGCGGCGACGCTGGCGGAAAAGCTGGCGGTGCAGCGTGAGCAGCGCGACCTGGAGGCGGCCCGCGACAGGCGCCGCCGTGAACTGTTTGCGCGGCAGGACGAAATCCGGGCCAAACGCGACGGGCTCATCGACGCACTGGAACTGCAGCTCGCGCAACAGGTGAGCACGCAGACACTGCTGCACTGCGAGTGGGCCATGCAATGAGCACGCCGGATCCGTCGCTGCGGCTGCGCCCCTGGGTGGCGTTGGTGGTGTTCATCAGTGCCTATGCGCCGCTGCTGATCTTGGCCATCAAAGACCTGGACGTCAGCGGCAACCTGCCGATGCCCAAGAACCCCTGGTGGTTCGGCGGCCTTCTGGTGATGGCGGTCTTGAGTTGCGTGGTGGTATTGCGAAGCATGAGCAGCGTTCGCGAGGGCCTGCAGGTGCAGGTGAGCAAGGCCGCCAACAAGTCGGGCGAGATGTTCGGCTACACCATTCCCTATGTGCTTTCCGTGGTGCGCATCGACCTCGCCGACTGGCCCACCGTGGCCAGCCTGTTGATCTTCATGGGCATGATGTTCGTGATGGCCTACCGCACGCAGACGGTGCTGGTCAACCCCGTGCTGGCGATGGCGGGCTACATGCTGATCGACGCCACCTTCAAGCGCGGCACCACTGAATTGCAGGCGATGGTGATCACGCGCATTCCGTTGAAAATAGGTGGCACATACACGTTCGAGCGGCTGGCCCATTACCTCTATGTGGCGGCCGAGCCCGAAACCGCAGGTGAGGCAGGGAGTGAGCATGAGCGGTAAAGAAGCCCAACGGCTCAAGAAGCTGAAGGCGACAGACCTGGCGCCTTGGGCCACCAGCTTCTGGGTGGTGCACCGCAAGCCGGCGCAGGCCCCGTTTGTCTACAACGTGCTGCGGGTCACCATCGACAAGAAGCTGGAGCGGCGGCTGAAGCGCTACGTGAAGGCGCAGGTGCAGGACCGCGAGTTCCGCCTGGAGCCCTACGATTTCAGCAACGCCGACCCCGGCGAATCACTGCTGACTCTGGATGCCGATACCACCGACTTCACGAAGGTTCGCAACGCCATCGGCCAGGGCTTCGACAACCCTCGCGCCAAGAGCCACGCCGAGTTGCTGGGCTCGTTTGCCTACGTGGTGCTGTTCGAGAAGGACGGCGAGCACCTCTACGCGTGGAGCAAGATCAACACGCTGAACAGCCCGCGCAAGGCTGTCAGGACCAAGACGCTGTACTTCCAGGATCAGAAGCTCGTCGATGTCGAAGACGAAGAGGTCTTCATGATCGACCCGCGCTTCGACTTCTTCGTCTTCGCGGGCACCACCTTCATCGCCAGCAAGTCGGCCTTCGAATCGTCGATGAACTTCCGCGAGGGCATGAAGGCCAAGAGCCGCGAACTGCTGGAAGAGTTTGCGTCGATGGCATTTCTGAGCGACGTGGAACCCATCCGGGCCTATGTCGGCGAGAACCAGCACCACCTGCGCAAGCTGGCGGCGATCAAGAGCGCCGGCTACTACAGCAGCCCCACCTACATCGAGCGCCTGATGCGCGTGTGTCGCGACGAGGGCTGGAACCTCAAGATCGAAGGCGGCAAGATCGTCGTCGAAGAAGAAACCATGGACCTGTTGCTGAAACTGCTGAACAACGACCGCCTGCGCTCGCCCATCAACGACGAGGTGTTCGATTCATCGGCCAAGAAGGCCGTCTCCCAGCCGGGCGCCGGCGCATGAGCCACAAGCAGCGGCTGGAACTGACCTGGATCGGCAAGGACGCGCGCCCGAAGCTGGAGCCGCGTGTCCTGCTCGAAGATCCGGCCCGCAGCCACCACGCTGCGCAGCGGGTGACCGACCACGACATCTTCGACAACCGGTTGATCTTTGGCGACAACTTGCTGGCGCTCAAGGCCTTGGAGCAGGAGTTTGCGGGCAAGGTGAAGTGCGTGTTCATCGACCCTCCGTACAACACCGGAAGTGCTTTCACGCACTATGACGACGGCTTAGAGCACTCGATATGGCTCGGCCTCATGCGTGATCGGTTGGAGATCATCAAGCGACTCATGTCGGATGATGGTTCACTTTGGATCACTATTGACGACAACGAAGCGCACTACTTGCGAGTCCTGTGCGACGAAGTCTTCGGCCGCAAGACCTTTGTTGCCAATTGCGTTTGGCAGAAGCGTTATGCGCGCGACAACAACTCCGCATTCGGAAACGCGCACGACCATATCCTTGTCTACGCGCGTGATGTCGAACGATTCAAGGCAACTCGAAATCGCCTCGACCTAGATGCCAAGACAAAGGCACCGTACCGCAACCCGAACAACGATCCAAGAGGAGCATGGCAATCGATCTCGTTCACGGGTGCTGGCTTTCGCCCGAACCAGATGTACAAGATCGTCGGCCCGAGCGGGCGGGAGCACTTTCCGCCCGAGGGGCGACACTGGGCAACTCTAGAACCAGAGTACCTGCGCCTGCGAAAGGAGGGTCGTTTCTGGTTTGGCCAAGATGGCGATGGCGTGCCGCGCTTTATTCGTTACCTGTCTGAGGTTGACGGCTTGGTGCCGTCGACATGGTGGCCGCACGAGGAGGTTGGCCACAACGACGAGGCAAAGAAAGAGATTCACGAGATTTTCGGCCGCGAGAATGCATTCGATACGCCAAAGCCGGAGAGGCTGATTCACCGAATTCTCCATATCGCCAGCAACCCCGGCGATTTGGTTCTCGACTCCTTTGCCGGCTCAGGCACAACTGGGGCGGTCGCCCACAAGATGGGCCGTCGCTGGATCATGGTGGAGTTGGGGGAGCACTGCCACACCCACATCATCCCGCGGCTGAAGAAGGTGATCGACGGCGACGACGCGGGCGGCGTCACCGAGAGCACAGGCTGGAAGGGCGGCGGCGGCTTCCGCTACTACCGCCTGGCGCCAAGCCTGTTGCAGCAGGATCGCTTCGGCCAATGGGTGATCAACCGCGAGTACAACGCCGAGATGCTGGCAGCGGCCGTGGCCAAGCTCGAAGGATTCACCTACGCGCCGAGCGCCGATGCCTACTGGCAGCACGGCCACAGTACCGAGACCGACTTCATCTACGTCACGACGCAGACACTCAGTGCCGAGGCCTTGCAGGCCTTGTCCGATGAGGTCGGCCCGAAGCGCACGCTGCTGGTGTGTTGCGGCGCATTCCGCTTGAGTGCCGAAGCCATTGCCAACCGCTTCCCGAACCTGACGGTGAAGAAGATTCCGAAGATGGTGCTGCAGAAGTGCGAGTGGGGGCACGACGACTACAGCCTGAACGTCGAGAACCTGCCGCAGGCTCGCCAGGACGCCGGCCGGCCTGCCGGCGCACGCGCCGGCAAGGTGGATGCGCGGCAGACCGGCCTATTCGACCCGGCCGACAGCTGACATGCCGCAAGCCCCAGGCGACCCGAAGGCAAACAAGGCAACGCCGGCCCTGTATGGCCGCGTGCGCGAGATTCTGGATGCCGCACGTACGGGCATCGCGCGCACCGTCAACACCACGCAGGTGCTGGCCAATTGGCTGGTGGGCCGCGAGATCGTCGAAGAAGAGCAACGTGGTCAGCGCCGCGCGGGCTACGGTGCCCGCTTGCTGGCCCAGCTGTCGTTGCGTTTGACGCGCAACTACGGGCGCGGCTATTCCGTAGACAACCTCGAGGCCTTTCGGCAGTTCTACCTGGCCTACCCGCAACTGATTTCCGAGACAGTGCTTCGGAAATCGGCACTGCCGGCCATTTCCGAGACGGTGTCTCGGAAATCGGCTGCCACGAGTGGGGCAGCACCGCCGCGGCCGGGCCGCTTGCACCCCGATCTTTCATGGAGCCACTACCGCTGCCTGCTGCGCGTGGGCCACCAGGGCGCGCGCGACTTCTACGAGATCGAAGCCGTCAAGCAGGGCTGGTCGGTGCGTGAACTGTCGCGGCAGGCGGGCAGCCTGTTGTTCGAACGCTTGGCCAAGAGCCGCGACAAGGCCGGTGTGCTGCGGCTGGCAAGCCGCGGGCACGAAGTGACAAAGCCCCTGGATG
The DNA here is from genome assembly GCA_964622685.1 of uncultured Methylibium sp. Lineage (GTDB taxonomy): Bacteria > Pseudomonadota > Gammaproteobacteria > Burkholderiales > Burkholderiaceae_C > Methylibium. The sequence continues at coordinate 573 of CAZUUU010000156.1, read as the reverse complement.
TGCTGCGCGACCCGCTGGTGATGGAGTTCCTGGGGTTGCCGGAGTCGCACCGGCTCGTCGAGTCGCAGCTCGAGCAGGCGCTGATCGAGAACTTGCAGCACTTTCTGCTGGAGTTGGGCACGGGCTTCGCATTCGTCGCGCGGCAGCAGCGCATCACGCTGAACGGCGACCACTTCTTCATCGACCTGGTTTTCTATCACGCAGTGCTGAAGTGCTACGTGCTGGTGGACCTGAAGGTGGGCAAGCTGACGCACGCCGACCTGGGGCAGATCCAGTTCTACGTCAACTACTACGACCGCGAGCGCCGCACCGAGGGCGACAACCCGACCGTCGGCCTGGTGCTGTGCCCCGACAAGAACGACGCCGTCGTGAAGTACACCCTGGGTGAACAGCAGGAGCGCAACATCTTCGCCACCCGCTACCAACTGCACCTGCCGACCGAGAAGCAGCTGCAGCAGGAACTGAAGCGCGAGCTGCGGCAGTTGTTGCCCGCGGCAGCGCCCGCCAAGAAGAAGCCGAGGGAAGGGAAAGAATGAGTCTGGAGCAAACCCTGCGAGCGGTGGCCGGCCGCCT
>CAZUUU010000155.1:0-7983 GCA_964622685.1 uncultured Methylibium sp. | reverse complement strand
GTTGACGATGCCCTTGCCCTGGATGCACTTCAGGCCGGCCTCGATCACGCTCCACTTGGAGCTGTCGATCATGATCGGCACGCGGGCGATCTCGGGCTCGGAGGCGATCAACTTCAGGAAGCGCTCCATCGCCGCCACGCTGTCGAGCATGGCCTCGTCCATGTTGACGTCGATGACCTGGGCGCCGTTCTCGACCTGCTGCCGCGCGACCGCCAGCGCCTCCTCGAACTGGCCGTTCAGGATCATCCGCGCGAAGGCCTTGGAGCCGGTGACGTTGGTGCGCTCGCCGATGTTGACGAACAAGGAGCCCTCGCCGATCGCCACCGGCTCGAGGCCGGACAGCCGCATCGGCGGGACGGGGGCGGGATCGGGATGGTCGGCAACAGTCATGGCTTCAGGCCCCAGGCCGTGCCCGGTGCTGCGGCCCACCCGCAGCCCGCCGGGCAGCGGGTCGGTGAGCGCCGTTGCCTAGGCAGCGGGTTGCCCCGCCGCCGACCCGAGCCTGGCGACCGGGCCTGGGGGCCGGGTCGTCGCAACGCTCCTCGAGTGCGGCGATTTTACGGGCGCCCGCGCGTCGCTTACAAAGCCTCACCTGCCCGCGGGGCAGCCCGCTTGTGCCGCCGTCGCGCAGCGGGTGGAATGCGCGGCCATGAACATGACGCTGTTTCGCTCGCTCGTCCTGGGCGCGGCCCTGGCGGCAGGCCTGGCCGCCTGCGCCAACCGTCCCGGCACGCCCCCGCCGCCCGGCACCGACCCGGCGCCCGCAGCGCCGTCGCTGTTCGGCGGCCTGTTCGGCTCGGGCCTGTCGCCGGCGCTGGAAGCCCAGCGCACGCGGCTGCAGGAGGTGCTGCGCGGCACGCCGGTCGTGGTCGAGGCCACCGGCGACAAGCGCCTGCGCATCGAGGTGCCGCTGCGCCACGCCTTCGATCCGGGTCGATCGGCCGTCAAGCCCGCCGCGGCGGCCGTCCTCGACCAGATCGCAGCCGGCTTCAAGCCCCACGCCGCCGTCGCCGAGCTGCGTATCGCCGCACCCACCGACGACAAGGCCGCCCCGCAACTGGTGATCGACCGCGGCGCCAGCGCGCGCGACTACCTGGTGGCGCGCGGCGTGCCGATCTCGCGCATCGTCGGGCTGGGTCAGTCGCCCGGCCCCAGCCTGGAGCTGATGCTCGGCGATCGCCCCGGCCCGCGCTGAGGGCTACCCCCGGCCCGGGGACGGCCCCCGCTGGACGGCGGCTGACAGTTTCGGGTAGCCTGACTCAAGAGCAGTCATGGGGCGTCGCACGGATGAATCTGGATGGGGAGCTGGTGCTACTTCGTGCGGGCGGTCCGGGTCGCCGCGCTGCCATCGGAAGGCTCTACGACCGCTACGGCGGCGATTTCAAGCGCTACTTCAGGCGCCACGGCGCGAGCCGCGAGGCGGCCGAGGACCTGCTCCAGGACACCTTCGTCAGCGTGCTCCGGCACCTGGACTCCTTCCAGGGCAGCGGTTCCTTCGAGGCCTGGCTCTGGACCATCGCGCGCAACACCCTGACGAGCAGCTTTCGCCGCCAGCGTGGCGAGTTGTCGCTCGACGCGCTGGACGCCGACGTGGCCGACTCGGTCGTCTCGGCCCGCGGCGACTCCGCCCCCAGCGACCCGGCTCTGGCCGATTGCCTGGGCCGTGCCTTCGCGCGCTACTCGGCGCGCTACCGCGACTATGCAGAGGCCCTCACGCGGGTCGTGGTCGACGGATGGGGCTACGAGGAGCTGGCCCAGTTCCGCGCCAGCAGCAATGGGGCCGCGCGCGAGTTCCTGTCGCAGTCCCGCAAGCGGCTGATGGAGTTCGTGCAACCCTGCCTCGACCCGGCGAGGCTCGGTTGAGATGAGCGACGACGACCGCTGGCTCGAGGCGCTGCGCCGCGGCCCCGGGGCCGCGGCCCCTCTGGATGACGCCGACGCGGCGACCGCCCGGCTGCGTGCGGTCATCCTGCGCGCCGATCGCGGCACGCCCGACGGCGAGATCGATGCGGCCGAGAAGCAGCGCCTGTTGTTCCGGCTGCAGCGCGAAGGCCTGCTGGACCGGGCGGCAAGGCGCCCGCCCTACCTGGTGTGGTCGGCCGCGGCCGTGCTGGCGCTCGCCCTCGGTCTGGGCATGATGCTGCCGCTGCAAGCCCCGGCGCCCGACACGGTGCTGCGCGGCGATGGGCGCAGCGTCCTGCGCGACGCCCAACCGGCGGCTCGTGCCCAGCAGCTGTCGGAGATCCTGCGCCGCCATGCTGCCGAGGTGGTGCTGACCGACCTCGAGGATGGCGGCGTCGAACTGCGCGCCACCGTGCCGCCGGGCACGCGACCGGCGGCGACGCAGGCCCTGGCCGCCCAGGGCCTGCGGCTGCCGGCCGACGGACGCCTGCAGCTGGACATCCTCCCCCCGTGAGCGCGGGCCGTCCCGCGGCACCCGGGCAGCCGCGCGCTTCGCTGCGCCAGCGGCTGATCGCCGGGCTGTCGGGCGTGCTGATCACGGCCTGCGGGCTCGGCCTGGGCGCAGGCGCCCTCGCGGCTGCCACCGACGAAGACCCATCGGCCTTGCTGCAGGAGGCCGGCCGGCTCAAGGCCGCCGGTCGCTTCGCCGACGGCGCAGCGGCCGCCCAGCGGGCCGTGGAGCTGCAGGAGGCGCGGCACGACCCTGCCGGCCTGGCCGTCGCGCTGGCGCGCCTGGGCGACCTGCGCCGCGCCAGCGGGCAGTATGCCGAGGCGATGCGCGCGTTGACGCGCGCCGAGGGCCTGTTCGTGCAGCACGGCGGGCCCGACGACCTGCAGCTCGCCGGCGTGCTCAACGACAAGGCCGAAGTCTTCATGCTGGTGCGCGACCTGGACGGCGCCGCTGCCACCGCCGAGCGCGCGCTCGCGATCCGCCGCGGCCGGCTGCCCGCCGAGCACATCGACATCGGCAGCTCGATCCACAACCTCGCGCGCATCCACCGCGCGCGCGGCGACCCGGCCCGCGCCATTCCGCTGTTCGACGAGGCGCTGGCCCTGACCGAGAAGCTGCGCGGGCCCGAGCACCCGAACGTGGCCGCCGTGCTGAACAACTACGGACTGCTGCTGATGGCGACCGGCGACTACGGCCGCGCCCGGTCGATGTACGACCGCAGCCTTCGCATCCGCGAGAGCCACTACGGGCCCGATCACCCCGAGACGGCGACCGCCCTCAACAACCTGGCCTTGTTCCACGGCGCCGTGGGCGCGCATGACGAGGCGCTGGCCCTGTTCGAGCGGGTCCTGGCGATCGACCGGCGCCAGCTTGGCGAAGCGCATCCGGACGCCGTGCGCACGCTGCACAACATCGCCAGCGCGCATGTCTCGCGCGGCGACGCCGACGCGGCCTGGCCGCTGCTGCAGCAGAGCCTGGCCCTGTGGCGCGTCGGTCTCGGACCCGATCACCCCGAGGTCGCCAACGCCCTGTCGATGCAGGGCCGCCTGAAGCTGACCCAGGGCGAGCCCGCGGCGGCCGTCGCGCTGATGGAAGAGAGCGTCGCCATGCTCGAGCGCCGCCTCGGACCCGACCACGCCACCACGGCCTCCAAGCGCACCGAGCTGGCGCTGGCGCTGATGCGCGACCGCCAGCCGCGCCGCGCCATTGCGGCGGTCTACCGCTCGCTGCCTGTGCTGGAGCGCACCGCGACGCGGGAGGCGCTGTGGCGCGGCCAGTACGTGCTGTCGGGCGCCCAGGCGCAGCTGGACCGTCCCGAACTGGCGGTGTTCTGGGGCAAGCAGGCGGTCGCCACGCTGCAGACAGTCCGTCGGGACCTGGGCACGCTCGATCGCTCGGTGCAGCGCGGGTTCGTCGGCGAGCAGCGCCACATCTACGCCGACCTCGTCGAGCTGCTGGTGGCCCAGGGCCGGCTCGCCGAGGCGCAGGAGACGCTGCGACTGATGAAGCAGGACGAGTACTTCGAGTTCATCCTGCGCGACGCGGGCACCGACCGGAGCGGCGCGCCGATCACCTTCAGCGGCCCGGCGGAGCTCGACGCGCATGCCGAGCTCCGGCGGCTGAGGCAGCGCCTCGAGGGCCTGGCGCGCGAGCTCGCGGTGCTGGACCGGCGCGCGCGACTGGGCCTGGACGCCGACGAGGCGGCCCGCCAGCAGCGGCTGCGCAGCGAGCAGGCCGAGGCCGGCGACGACTTCGATCGCTTCGTCGGCAGCCTGGCGCAGCACTTCGAGGCGCAGCCCACAGCACCGGCCGCGGTGGCCACGGCCGCGGCGCCGCCGCCCGCCGGGGTGGCGCGGCTGCAGTACCTGGTGTCGGAGCGGCGCGTGCTGATCCTGGCCAGCACCGCGCAGCGCCGCATCGCGCGCGACGTGGCGCTGCCGGCCGCCGATCTGGCGCGCGACGTCGAGGCCCTGCGCCGCGCCATCCAGTCGCGTGCGGATGTGCGGGCGCCGGCTCGGCGTCTGCACGACGCGCTGATCGCGCCCGTGGCCCGCGAGCTGGCACGCCAGCAGGTGCAGCGGCTCGAGCTGTCGCTCGACGGCGTGCTGCGCTACCTGCCCTTCGCGGCACTCCATGACGGCCACAGCTACCTCGCGGAGCGCTATGCGACCACCGTGCTGGTCGAGGCCGTGGCCACGCCGCGCCCGGACGCCGCGCCGCCGCGCTGGGAGCTCGACGGTTTCGGCCTCACCCGCGCCCTGCCGGGCTATGCCGCCCTGCCGGGTGTGCGGCGCGAGCTCGAGCAGGTGCGGCGCGAGGTGCCGGCCGGTGAGTTGCACTTCGACGAGGCCTTCACGCGCGAGCGGCTGCTGGGCGCGATCCAGCGCCCGAGACCGCTGCTGCACGTCGCCAGCCACTACCAGTTCCGCCCTGGCACGGAGATCGACTCCTACCTGCTGCTGGGCGACGGCAGCCGCCTCAGCCTGCGCGAGTTCCGCCTGGCGCGCGCCGACCTCCGCCAGGTCCGCCTGGTCGCGCTCTCGGCCTGCGACACGGCGACCGGCGGCGGCCGCGACCAGAGCGGGCGGGAGGTCGAAGGCCTGGCCGCCGTGCTGCGCGACCGCGGCGCGCGGGCGGTGCTGGCCACCCTGTGGCCGATCGGCGACGCCGGGAGCGCCGAGTTGCTGCCGCGCCTGTACCGCCTGCACCTGCGCGAGGGCCTGCCCCTGGCGCAGGCCCTGCAGCAGGTCCAGGGCGACGCCTTGCCGCGCACCGGGCGCGGCGGCGCCGCGGGCCCGGCGGGCGAGCTGGCCCACCCCTTCTACTGGGCCGGCTTCGTGCTGCTCGGGGCTGGCGACTGACGGCGCACCTGACAACCGCACCCGCCTTGCGTCTACCGAGGTAGCGGCCCGACCCGGGCCCCGGAGCTGCCCCGTCATGCCAACGCATGGCGTCCAGCGCCTCATCCGATCGGGCGAGGCGCGAGGACAGGGACTGCCCCTAGGCTTCGCTTCGGTCCGGCTGCGGTCGACCGGTCTTCTTTCGAACACGATTCCACGAACTGGAGGTCCACGATGATCCAACGCATGCACACCTTCGGGCCGCTCGCCGCGGCTGTATTGCTGGCACTCGGTGCCTGCGGCGGCGGCGGCGACAGCGCGCCCGCAGCCCCCCCCGGCCCCGCCGCGCCCACCGGCGTCGGCATCGGCGGCACCGCCGCCACCGGCGCCCCGATCGTCGGGGGCACGGTCACGGTCACCTGCGCCAGCGGCAGCGGCCAGGCCACCACGGCCGCCAACGGTAGCTACAGCGTCACGCTCACGTCCGGCGTCGCCCCCTGCCTCGTGCAGGTGAGCGGCGGCGGCCTCACCTACTACTCGATGGTTGCGACCGGCAGCGCCAACCCGAGCACCGTCAACCTCACGCCGCTGACCACGCTGATGACGGCCCAGGTGCTGGGCGCCGTCCCGACCTCGACGACGCTCACACCCGACATCCAGGCCCGCCTGACCGCGGCCAACATCGCCAGCGCACGCGGCGCGCTCACCACAGCGCTGAACGGGCGCGTCGACATCGCCGCCTTCGACCCGATCGCGACCGCCTTCGCGATCGGCGATGCGACCGACCAGCGGCTCGACCAGTTCGGCGACGTGCTCGCCGCCGCCGGCACCGACCTGCAGACCGTGGCGGCAGCGCTGGTCGCCAACCCCGGCAGCCCGGACCCGGTCCGCAACCTGGTGGCGCCGGCCTCGGCCACCTGCCCGTCGCTGCGCAGCGGCGAGTACTGGGGCATCGAGCCACGCGACCCGCAGTTCTCGATCGACGACAGCCCGCCCTTCGAGGTCGATGCGACGACCCTCACAGCCACCGTCGACCGCGGCCTGCCGACGCAAGAGGTGGTCACGCTGACGCCGGTGCCAGGCGAGCCCTGCCGCTTCACCATCCCCGACGACAGCCAGATCGCCGGCGTCGAGGAGATCGTCGTCTCCGCCTCGGGCATCTTCGCCACGCGCTTCCCCGAGGACGCCACGTTCAAGGGCACGATCGGTTTCCCGCGCACCACGCTGACGACGGCCGAGCTGGCGGGCAGCTACAACTACGTCGGCTACGGGCAGGAAGGCGCAGCCTTCGTGCCGATCAACGGCAGCCTGACCATCGCGGCCGACGGCACGATCAGCAACAGCCTGAACTTCATCAACCTGATCGACGACACCCGGCCCGAGGACGCCACGCCGCGGCGGCTGGTGCAACGGGCCGACGGCACCTACAACGATCGCGACCTGACCACCAACGTCACCAGCACGACCCGCTGGTTGCCGCACAAAACGGCGGACGGCGTGGTGACCATCTTCATCATCAACATCGAGGAAGGCCTGCCGGGTGTGGCGGTGCTGCGCCGGCAGACCCCGGTGGATGCGAGCGCCCAGCCCGTGGGCACCGTGACGCCGTTCTGGGAGATGCTCTACAACGCCACGGGCGTCACCGCCATCACCGCCCAGTCGGTGGAGATCACCTCGATCAACACCGCGGTCACGCCCAACACGGTGACGCGCATCCGGGCCGGTGACAGCCGCGTCGACGTGCGGGCGTTCAACGCGCCGCGCACGGGCCTGCTCTACCGCGCGCCGAACAGCTGCACCACGGGCATCGGCGGGCCGGCTCTGGCCTGCGCCGAGGGCGTCTTCCTGCCGACCCAGGGCACGGGCTTCACGGTCGTGTCCGGCGGCGCGCCGACCAACGGCTTCTTCAGCGTCTCGGTGCTGCGGCCCTGACGAGGACCGGCGCAGGCGCCTGCGTTCAGGCGGCCTGCGCTTCGTCCGCCAGGGCGCTGATCCAGCGCTCCTGGCGCGCCCGCGGCCGGTAGGCCGCGACGCGCCTGGCGATCTCGGCGATGTGCTCGGGCGTGGTGCCGCAGCAGCCGCCGGCGATGTTGAGGAAGCCCGCCGCCGCAAAGCCCTCGACCAGGCCGCCGGTGATCGGTGGCGTCTCGTCGAAGCCGGTGTCGCTCATCGGGTTGGGCAGGCCGGCGTTCGGGTAGCACGAGATGAAGGTGTCGCCGGCCACCTTGGCCAGCTCCTCGATGTAGGGCCGCATCAGCGCCGCGCCGAGCGCGCAGTTCAGGCCGACGGCGATCGGCTTCGCATGGCGCACCGAGTTCCAGAACGCGCTGACGGTCTGGCCGCTGAGGATGCGGCCCGAGGCATCGGTCACCGTGCCGCTGATGATGACGGGCAGGCGCTCGCCGGTGGCTTCGAAGAGCTCGTCGATCGCGAAGATCGCCGCCTTGGCGTTGAGCGTGTCGAAGATGGTCTCGACCAGGAAGAGGTCGGCGCCGCCTTCCAGCAGGCCCTCGGCCTGCTCGCGGTAGGCCGCGCGCAGCTCGTCGAAGCTGACGTTGCGCGCCGCCGGGTCGTTGACGTCGGGGCTGATGCTCGCGGTGCGCGGCGTCGGCCCGAAGGCGCCAGCGACGAAGCGCGGCTTGTCGGGCGTCGAATGCTTGTCGCAGGCGGCGCGCGCCAGCTTCGCGGCGGCGACGTTCATCTCGCGGGCCACCTCGGCCAGCAGGGCCC
>CAZUUU010000154.1:0-7987 GCA_964622685.1 uncultured Methylibium sp. | reverse complement strand
TGTTCGCCGACTACATGCAGGCCTACGGCGCCGGCGGCCTGAAGGCGAGCCGGCTCGATGCCTGCGAACTGCTGGCCCGGCTGTACTGGTACACGGTGGAGTTCGGCCTGATCGCCACGCCGCAGGGCCTGCGCGCCTACGGGGCCGGCATCCTGTCGAGCGCAGGCGAACTGCGCCACGCCATCACCTCGCCCCAGCCGCAGCGGGTCGGCTTCGACCTGCAGCGACTGATGCGCAGCCTCTACAAGATCGACAGCTACCAGGCGATCTACTTCGTCATCGACAGCTTCCAGCAGTTGTTCGACGCGACGGCCCCGGACTTCACGCCCATCTACGCCGCGGTGCGGCAACAGGACATCCTCGAGGCCGGCACGCTGCTGCCCGGTGAGCGGCGGTTCCCACCGAACCGCTGAGCAGGCGCGCGTTCACGCGGCCACGCCGGCGACCACCCCCAACGGGGGTCCCCCCGATGGACGATGCGCCCCCCCTGGCGGCGCCGAGACTGCAGGCCGTGAACTCTGCTGCAGCGCCCCGAATGTCGCCCCAGCTGTCCCGCCGTTGCGCGCTCGCCGTCCTGATCTCGATGCTGATCGCCACGGTGGTGGGCTTGCTGGCCTGGGGTCCGGTCGGGCTCGAGGGGCGCGAACGGCGGCTGACCGATCCACGCCTCGTCTTCGGCATGCTCAACGGCTGGACCGTGGCGTTGCAGCTTCCCCTGCTCCTGGCGACGGTGGCCGGGGCCTGGGGCGCTCGGGGCAGCGGCGCGCTGGCGCGCGCCTGGCAACTGTTCTTCTGGCTCGCGACCTTCGCGGTGCTGTGCAGCGCCGTCGATCATTTGTCGCCCAGCACGACAGGCTACGTGCTGTCGAAAGTACCGACGGCCAGCGCCTGCGCCGTGCTGTCGCTGCTGTTCCTGGCCGAGCGGCTGGGACGTGCCTGGGTCGCCTCGCCGCTGCTCTGGGCGGCTGCAGCGGCTGGGCCGCTCGGTGGCGCCTTCTGCTTCGCTGCGTCAGCACTGGGCGATCAGCCTGACATGCGATTGCTGGTGTGGTGCGAGTACCTGCCGATGCTGCTGGTTCCTCTGGGCGTGTGGAGCTTGCGCAGCCGCGGCCTCGAGGGGTCCGACTGGCTGATCGGACTGCTGTGGTTTGCCGCTGCCAAGCTGCTCGACTGGGCAGACCTGCATGTGTGGCAAGCCAGCGGCGGCGGCATCGCCGGCCATGCCTTGCATCACCTGCCGCTGGCCGCCTGCGTGGGCTGGCTGGCCTGGCGCGTTGCGCGTCAGGCAGGACGTGTCGCCGATGTCGATGCGTCGCCGCTCGCCAGCCGACGGGCAACCTCGCTGACGACCTCGGGGTGAAACGCCATGGCCACGTGGGCCGTGGCGGCCAGGTGGCGGTTGTCCGCACCCGGCAAAGTCGCCGCCGCCGGCGGAAAGACGATGTTGTCGGCGTGGCCGTAGAAGCACGTGAAGCGGCCGGTATGCAGCGCCGGCTCGCGGGCCACCAGGCCGAGCAGCCAGTCGCTGGTCTGGCGCATGTGCAACGCGTTGGCGGTGCGGCTCAGCCGGGCTAGCCAAGTGCCGCGGTGCGGCGTTCCGATGGTGATGACGTGCTGGATCCGCGACGCCGCGGAGGCATCGGCGGCCAGCCAGGCTCGGGCAACGAGTCCGCCCATGCTGTGGCAGACCAGCAGCGGCGGAAGACCGGTCTCCCGCTCCAGGCGCGCGACGGCCCGCTCGAGTTGCGGCACGTAGTCGTCGAGGTCACAGAACACCGGCTCGAGGTTGACGGCCACGCAGGGTCGCCGCTGCGCCGCGCAGCGCTCCAGCCACGGCGCCCAGAAAACCCGATTGCACAGGTAACCGTGCACGAACACGACGCCGCGCTGCCGCGGGCGACCCGCCACGTCGGGCCAGGCCGCACTGCGGAAGGGCTGACGCCAGCCGAAGACCTGCCAGGCTGCGACGCACTCGCCGAGCCAGGCGCGGACCAGCTGCAGCGGCCCGGCGCGGGGTGTCGGATCGCTGCCGTGCTGCCACGCCAGCAGCACGAATTCGATCGCGAGCACGATGGTGTAGCTCAACACGATCGCGACCGCACCGGCCAGGGCCACGATCGGCTGGCGCGGCCACCACACGAGCAACCAGGCCAGCGCCGACAAGCCGAGCGCGTAGACGATGCGGCGTTGCAGACGCGCGAGCATGCGTGCGCGCGGAGCGTGCCTCAGGCCAGCTGCACGGTGCGACCCGAGAGCCGTTGCGCCAGGCCGCTTGCCAGCCGGTTGACGATGCCGTAGATCGAGAGCTGCGGATTCGCGCCGATGCTCGTGGGAAAGAGGGACCCGTCGTGCACCGACAGGTTCTGCAGCTGCCAATGCTGGCCGTCGGGCCGCACGACGCCGAGCTTCTCGTCGGCCGCCAGGCCGCAGCCGCCCATCACGTGCGCGCTGACGACCCGGGTGAGGTGCGCCTTCATCGGCAAGGTCTCGATGTCCGCCTTGGCCTCGGCCCAGCTCCGGTAGCTGCGGGCGAGTTCGTGGATCGGCAACACCTCGCGCGCGCCGGCCGCGAACTGGATCTCGGCCATGCTCAGCAGGGCGCGACGCGCTCCGTGCATCACGAAGTCGGTGAGGGGGTAGTCGAGCACCGGTGACCCGTCGCCCCGCAGCTTGACCCGTCCCCCGGGCGACTGGGCATGAAAGCCGTCGCGCATCAAGGCCAGGAGACTGTGCGAATGCGCGAAGAGCTTCAGCAGGCGCGCCTGCTCGAGCCCGAAACCGGCCAGCGTCGTCGAGAAGATCACCGGATGGATGGGCGGCGCCTCGAGCTTGTAGCCGATCGGCCCGTCGATCGGATCGACGCCGAGGAAGTGGTCGCTGTAGATCGTCTGAGGCGCCCCGGCCCAGCCCTCGACCTTCTGATCGAAGATCGCCGCGGAGATCACGACCGGATGGAGGAAGGTCCGCGTCCCCAGCCGATCATGGGGATCGGGGATGCCGGACCGCAGCAGCAAGGCCGGCGAATTGATCGCCCCGCCGGCGACGACATAGTGCTTGGCCACGACGCGAACGCCGTTCGTCGATGCGGCCCGGCCATCCTGCAGCACCGGCATGCAGTCGAGCTGCGTCACGCGGTCTCCGCTGCGCTGGAAGGCCTGGGCCCGGGTCTCGACCAGCAAGCGTGCGCCGCGATCCAGTGCGGCCGGGATCGTCGTGACCAGCATCGACTGCTTCGCGTTGGTCGGGCAGCCCAGGCCGCAGGACCCGAGGTTCCAGCAACCCTTGACGTTGCGATTGATGGCGGCGGCCGCGATGCCCAGCTTGCCGGCACCACGCTTGAGCAGGTCGTTGTTCTCGTTCGGCGGGGCCAGCCAGGGGCCGATCGACAGCCGCCGCTCCGCCTGCAGGAACCAGGGGGACAGTGCATCGGGACCATAGTCCTTGAGCCCGAAGTGCTGCTGCCAGTACGCCAGCGTGTCGTCGGGTGTGCGGAAGGAACTGGTCCAGTTGACGGTCGTCGAGCCGCCGACGCAGCGTCCCTGCAGGATGTTGATCGCCTTGTCGGCGGTCTTGCGCGCCGCGCTCTCCTGGTAAAGCTGGGGATAGGCCTCGCTTTCGAGCTGCCGGAAGTCGCTGCTGGTCCTGAGGGGACCTTCCTCGATGATCACGACGTCGAGACCCGCCTGGCTCAACAACTCGGCCGTGATGCCGGCGCCCGCACCGCTGCCGACGATGGCCACGTCGCAGCTGATCTGCGCTGACAAGGGCACCGCACCGCCATGACGGCCCCCGTAGACCTTCCAGCCTCGCGCGAGGCCGTCACGGATCGGATCGACCTGCGGCATTGTCAGACGGGGCTCGGGCCGGGATAGCCCATCGGCGCCCATTGCTCGGGCTGAGCGTAGAAGGCGGCACTCGTGAGATCGCGCAGTGCGTGGTAGGCCTGCTGCCGAAGCTCGTGGTCGCTGGTGCGCATGCGGCGCAAGGCAGCCTCGAGCTCACCGACGGTTGCCTGTGACCACTCAGTGCCCAGTCCGGCTAGCCACTGGCGGGCTGGACCCACGGACAGCAAGCCGAGCAGTTGGCCCAGCTCGGCTTGCGTTGCCTGCGGAAAGCCGGCGATGGTTTCGTCGAGCCGCGCCAGATGGCGGTCGAGCGTTGCGGCTTGCTGGCCTTCGTCGGCGGGCAGACTGCCTTCCAGCACGGCGCGCGCCACCGCGCGAAACACGGCACGCCCGGAGTCGGTCAACCGCCCGTCGCGCCAGCCCGGTCGCCACAGCCAGGCCGCGCTGCCGCCGATGGCGAGCACGGTGGTCGCCACCAAGCCCAGCTTCAGCAGGCGGCGGCGCGACAGGGCCGGGGGGGCAGCGCTCATCGGCGACGAGTGTTGCATCATTCACGCAAGGTCCCGTCGAGGCGAGCGTCTATTTGTGATCCAGACAAACCCCAGAAGCAAGCAGCACGGCGCATGATGTCCCAGACGCGACAGGGCGACGCCGCCAGGATCGTTCGGAGCCTCGCGATCGTCCAGACGGAGCGAACGCGACGCGACGCGGATCCGACGCTCGGTGCCGCGGTGCAGGCCATCAAGAGCTATCAGCAGGCGCGCTTTCGCCACAGTCACTCCGACTTGCTGGCGAGCGCACGCTACGGCGATGCTGCGCGCTTCTTTCTCGACGAGTTGTACGGACCGGCTGACTTCAGCCGGCGCGACGCACAGTTCGGCCGCATCGTCCCGGCGCTGGTGCGCCTCTTTCCAGGCGAACTGGTGCAGACGGTCGAGTCTCTCGCGGCGTTGCACGCACTGTCGGAGGAACTGGACAGCGCGATGGCCGCCGCGCTGCCCTCGACCACCGTCGACGCACAGACGTACATGCGGGCTTGGCGGACCGTCGGTCGAACCGCGGACCGTGAGCGACAGCTCGAGCTGGTTGTCGACGTCGGCAAGGCGCTCGATCGCTACACCCGCGTGCCCGCGCTGATGATGAGCCTGCGCATGATGCGCCGGCCAGCACGCGTGGCCGGCCTGAGCGAGCTGCAGGCCTTCCTCGAACGCGGCTTCGACACCTTCAAGGCCATGCGCGGCGCACAGGAGTTTCTCGAGACGATCCAGACCCGAGAACGCACAATCGCACTGCGGCTCTTCGCTGGCGAAGCCTCAGGGCAACTCCCGTAGCCGAGGACCGGCGGCGCCCGAAGAATGGGCAATTCTTCTGTGGAGTTGGCTGATGGACATGGTCGTCAAGAAGCCTTGGTTGGCGCACTATCCCCCGGGCGTTGCACCGACGGTCGATGTCAACGCTTACGGATCGCTCGTCGAGTTGCTCGATGAGTCATTCCGCAAGCACGCGTCGCGTACCGCGTCGGTCTGCATGGACAGCGAGTTGCGCTTTCGAGATGTCGACGAGATGGCCGACGCGCTGGGGGCCTGGCTGCAGCACAAGGGCCTGGTGAAGGGGGCTCGTGTTGCCCTGATGATGCCGAACCTTCCTCAGTACATGGTGGCGATCGCCGGCGTGCTGCGGGCCGGCTACGTGGTCGTCAACGTCAATCCGCTGTACACGCCGCGCGAGCTGGAGCACCAACTCAATGACTCGGGCGCCGAGGCCATCGTCATTCTGGAGAACTTCGCGACGACGCTGGAAGACGTGATCGAGCGGACGAACGTGCGACACGTGGTGCTGGCGTCGATGGGGGATCTGCTCGGGTTCTGGAAGGGACTGCTGGTCAACTTCGTCGTGCGCAACGTCAAGAAGATGGTGCCGGAGTTCAGCCTGCCGTTGAGCCAAGGGCGCACCGTGACGCGATTCAACATGGCCATCGCCGAAGGCACGCGCGTGAGCCTGGTGCGCGCGGACATCCGCCCCGACGACGTGGCGTTCCTGCAGTACACGGGAGGCACGACCGGGGTGTCCAAGGGCGCGACGCTGCTCCATCGCAACGTGGTCGCGAACATCCTGCAAACGGAGGCGTGGTTCAAGCCGATGCTCGACAAGCTGGGCGATCGGCCGCTGACCTGTGTGTGCGCGCTGCCGCTGTATCACATCTTCGCGCTGACGATCTGCTACATGATGGGCGCGCGGGTCGGCATGAAGAACGTGCTGATTCCGAACCCTCGCGACCTGCCCGGTCTGGTCAAGACCTTGTCCAAGCACAAGGTCAGCATGTTCCCGGCGGTCAACACGCTCTTCAACGCGCTGGCGAACGACGCGGACTTTGCGCGGCTTGACTTCTCGGACCTCGTGGTGTCCAACGGCGGTGGCATGGCCTGCCAGCAGGCGACCGCAGAGAAGTGGCTGAAGATCACCGGCTGCCCGGTCGTGGAAGGGTACGGGCTGTCGGAGACGTCCCCGGTGGCGACGAGCAATCGTCTCGACACGACCGAGTTCACGGGCACGATCGGGCTGCCGATCCCGTCGACAGAGATCGCGATCCGCGACGACGACGGCCGCGACGTGCCGTATGGCGAGCCGGGTGAGATCTGCATCCGGGGCCCGCAGGTCATGGCTGGCTATTGGAACCGTCCAGATGAAACCGCGAAGGTCATGACCCCGGATGGCTTCTTCAAGTCAGGCGACGTGGGAGTGATGGACGAGCGCGGCTACACGAAGATCGTCGATCGGAAGAAAGACATGATCCTGGTGTCAGGGTTCAACGTCTACCCGAACGAGATCGAGCAGGTCGTCAACATGCATGCCGGCGTGCTCGAGTGTGCAGCGGTGGGAGTGGCCGATGCCAAGTCAGGCGAGGCCGTCAAGCTGTTCGTCGTCAAGAAGGACCCGACGCTGGCTGAGGAAGACCTGGCCGACTATTGCAAACAGAACTTCACGGCTTACAAGCGGCCGAAGTACATCGAGTTCCGCGACGACCTGCCGAAGAGCAACGTCGGCAAGATTCTCAGGCGCGAGCTGCGAAGCACGTCCTAGAGGCGGACCCTGCGCCTGGCAAACAGTCGCGTTCAGGCCGCAGGAGGTCGGGCTGCCTCGGCGCCCGACGTCGATGCTTGGTGTGGCGGCTTCGTGCTTCGTACTGCCTCGACGAGTTCCTCCGTGTTCGGTATGGGCATGATCGCCGCATCGACGAAACAACCTTGGCGCATCTGCAGCCCTTCGCGGAGGAGGCGCGCCTTGACCTCGACGACAAGGACCGTGCTGAGGCGCCCAGCCTCGAGCAGACGCTTGAACTCGCGGGTCGCCGACGGGGCAGGGACCTCATCCGTCGCGAGATCGATGCCGACGAAACGCCGCAGAGGCTGCATGTCGAGCAGAGCGTCGTGCAAAGTCTCGTCGTTGAGCCGGTACCACTGCTGCACGAAGTACATGCGGAGCATGCGTTGCATCGGGATCCGAACAAGAGCACTGGCCCCCTCGGTGGGATAGAGCGGCCGCAACGCTCTGAGCATGCGTTCCCAGGGCACGACCTGCTCCATCAGGGCGAGAAAGCGATCGCGCCGCGTCGCTCTCCGGCGGAGGGTGGGGACTCCACCGAGGCAAGAGATGCTGTCCATCGAACCGACTCCACGATGACGATGGGCGGATGGTGGACGATAACGACTGGAACCGCATCCTCTCGCGAGATGATGCCAGCGCAAGAACAGCCGGCGGCAGAAAGCAAAACGCCCGACCAAATGGTCGGGCGTCTGCAATTAATAGCCTGACAATGTCCTACTTTCACACGGGAACCCGCACTATCATCGGCGCTGAGGCGTTTCACTGTCCTGTTCGGGATGGGAAGGAGTGGGACCACCTCGCTATGGTCATCAGGCTTAACCGATCACCGCATTGCTGGGAAGCAACGCGGCCAATTCGTAGAGTCAATTCAGATTCTTGATTGCACCATCAGGGCACAACGCTTTGACAACTCAAATCATCGTCAAAGTTATAGGGTCAAGCCTCACGAGCAATTAGTACCGGTTAGCTCAACGCATTACTGCGCTTCCACACCCGGCCTATCAACGTCCTGGTCTCGAACGACTCTTCAGGGGGCT
>CAZUUU010000153.1:0-8056 GCA_964622685.1 uncultured Methylibium sp. | reverse complement strand
TCTCCGCGCTGAAGAAGTCGGACACCGGGTAGTAGAGCTTGCCGCTGATCGGGCCGTAGCTCAGGCCGAAGTAGATCTCGGTGTTCTTGATCTTCGGCGAGCCGATCAGGGCGTCGCTGCCCGGGTAGTAGTAATACAGGCCGCCGATGTCGTAGCCCAGGTCGCCGAGGCTGCCCTTGTAGCCGCCGTAGAAGTCCATCTCGACGTTGGCGCCACCGTAGAAGACGCTGTCGACGTTGGAGTTCCAGTTGCCGGCATAGAAGCCCGACGCGTGGCCGATGTCGAAACCGCCCTGGAAGGCCGGCTTCTTGTTGGTCTGCGAGATGCCGCGGAAACGGTAGTCGCTGTACAGGCCGGCGTTGCCGGTGATCGTCCAGTCCGACTTCGGCTCATCGGCGGCGAACGCGGACATGCCACTCAGGGCGAGCACGGCCGCCAAGGCCAACTTCGTTTGTCTCATGGGTTCTCCTGTAGGTGGGATGGTCAGAACAGAGCGCCGGCGTGGCTTTGCACGTTCTGTGCCACTGCGCCATAACGGGGAGGCGCGAGCCTCGACGGGGAGGCTTGTTTCCTTTGCGCCCCAAAGACGGGCTAACTGAAACATTCAGCACCTCGGCGGTGCGCAACCCCCGCGATCCCTTCCCCAGTGGGCCTGGCATCCGGCTGTCGCCGACCATCATGGCGAGGCCATGTCGCTTGCCGTCGTCCACAGCCGCGCCCTCGATGGGCTCGAGGCCCCCGAGGTCACCGTCGAGGTGCATCTGGCCAACGGCCTGCCGAGCTTCACGCTGGTCGGCCTGGCCGACACGGAGGTGAAGGAGGCGCGCGAGCGGGTCCGTGCCGCCCTGTTGAACAGCGGCCTCGAGTTCCCGCACAACAAGCGCATCACCGTCAATCTGGCGCCGGCCGACCTGCCCAAGGAGTCGGGCCGCTTCGACCTGCCGATCGCCCTGGGCATCCTGGCGGCCGCCGGCCAGATCGACGCGGCGCGGCTGGCGGAGTTCGAGTTCGCCGGCGAGCTGTCGCTGGCCGGCGACCTGCGCCCGGTGCGCGGCGCGCTGGCAATGGCGCTCGCGGCCCGGCGGCGGGGCACGGCCCGCACGCCCGTGCTGCCCGCCGAGAGCGCCGGCGAGGCGGCCCTCGTCGACGGCCTGCAGGTCCGCAGCGCACGCCACCTGCTGGACGTGGTGCGCTCGCTGCTGCCCGAAGCGGATCGCGAACCCCTGCCGATCGCTTGCGCGACGCCGCGGCCCGCCTCACGGCCGTCGATGCCCGACCTGCGCGACGTCAAGGGCCAGGCGGCCGCCAAGCGCGCCCTGGAGGTCGCGGCGGCGGGTGGCCACAGCGTCCTGCTCGTCGGCCCGCCCGGCACCGGCAAGTCGATGCTGGCCCAGCGCTTCGCGGGTCTGCTGCCGCCGCTCGACGACCAGCAGGCGCTGGAGTCGGCCGCAGTGCTGAGCCTGGCCGGCTGCTTCGATGTCGACCGCTGGCGGCAGCGCGTCGTGCGCTCGCCGCATCACAGCGCCTCGTCGGCCGCGCTGGTCGGCGGCGGTTCGCCGCCGCGCCCGGGCGAGATCTCGCTGGCCCACCATGGCGTGCTGTTTCTCGACGAATGGCCCGAGTTCCCTCGCAGCGCGCTCGAGGCCCTGCGCGAACCGCTGGAGACGGGCCGCATCACGATCTCGCGCGCGGCGCGCCAGGCCGAGTTTCCGGCGCGCTTCCAGCTGATCGCGGCCATGAACCCCTGCCCCTGCGGGCACGCGGGCTCGCCGCTGAAGGACTGTCGTTGCTCACCCGACCAGATCGCCCGCTACCAGCGCCGGATCAGTGGCCCGCTGCTGGACCGCGTGGACCTGCAGATCGAGGTGCCGGCCGTCGCTCCCGAGGCCCTGGCGGCCGCGCCCGACGGGGAGCCCGGCGATGCCGTGGCGGCCCGCGCGGCGCGTGCCCGCGAGCGCCAGCACGCGCGCCAGGGCTGCAGCAACGCCTTGCTCGACAGCGACGCGCTCGACCGCCATGCGGCGATCGACGCCGCCGCGAGTCAGTTCATGCAGAAGGCGGCCGGTCGCCTGGGTTGGTCGGCGCGCAGCCAGCACCGGCTGCTGCGCGTGGCCCGCACCATCGCCGACCTGGCCGGCGCGGACACGATCGCCGTCGCGCACATCGCCGAGGCCATCCAGTACCGGCGCGTGCTCACCAACGGTGGCTGAGCCGCTCCGCGGTGACGCACCAGCGTGCGCCACCCAGCAGACGCCGAGGCTCCGGCTCCGCCGGGCCTATGGCGTGCCCCCTCGAGGGGGAGCGGCGCAGCCGCAACGGGGTGGGCCTGTCAGATCGCGCGCAGCGTCGTGCCCTCGACCTGCACGCGCGCACCGACGGCTGGCGCCTGGGCCTGCTGCAGGGTGCGCGTCGTGCCGTCGTCCATGCGCAGCCTGACGTTGAAGACCGTCTTCGACTTGACGTTCTTCTCGACCTCGTGGCCGGCCACGCCGCCGCCGACGGCCCCCAGCACCGTCATCGCCGCGCGACCGTTGCCCGACCCGAACTGGTTGCCGACCACGCCACCGAGCACGCCGCCCGCGACCGCGCCGACGCCACTGGCTTCACCCTTGAGCTTGACGGCCTGCACCGACTCGACCACGCCGCATTGAGCGCAGGCCGCCGCCGTGGGCTTGGGCGCTGCACGAGGTGCGGTCGTCGCGGTGGCCGGCTTCCCGACCGGCGGCGCTTCGGCCTGACGCGCGTCCTGCAGGGCCAGCGCACTGGCAATGCCGGCGATCGTCAGGGCGACCGCGCCGCCCGCGACCCAGATCCAGCGCGGCAGGCTCGCCGGCGCCGGGTTGACTTGTGTGTTGTCCATGATCTCGACTCCTTCCACCCAATTGGACAGGCGTCGATGCCCGGCGTTTCGAGATGCCGGCCTCCAGATGTAAGCCGGCGTTTCGCCGCGTCGCTACCTCAGACGATGAAGCCGAGGTCGCGCTGGAAGCGGTTGAGGTTCGGGAACACCGTGTCGAGGTTGCTGTCGCTGACGCCGAACCAGCGCCCCAGCGTGCCGCCGATCTGGTCGACCGCGACCCCCGGCAGGAAGCTGCCCGAGCCGACCTCGTCGTCGTGGTTGAGGCCGACGGTCGGGAAGCGCCCGTAGATCTCGCGCCCGCGCACCGCGCCGCCGTAGACGAAGTGGTGCGCGCCCCAGCCGTGATCGGTGCCGTCGCCGTTGCTCGTGAAGGTGCGCCCGAAGTCCGAGGCCGTGAACAGCGTGACCTGGCCGCGCGCCGTCCCGAGGATGCGGTCGAACTCGCCGATCGCGTGCGACAGCCGCGCCATCAGATCGGCATGGCTGCGGTTCTGGTTGTCGTGGGTGTCGAAGCCGCCCATGCTGACGAAGAAGACCTGCCGGGTGGCGCCGAGCGCCGTGCTCGCGGCGATGATGCGAGCCACCGTGCGCAGCTGCGTGGCCAGCGCGTTGTTGGCCGGCAGGCGCGTGAGCGGGCTCGTGTACTGCGTGATCGCCGGCACCACCGTGTCGGTGGGCGTGTAGGCGGCCTGGAACTGCACGCGCGCATCGACCGAGCGCCGGGTGATCGCCGCGTACTCCTTCGCGAACAGGTGCTGGTTGTCGGCGGTGACGATGTTCTGCAGCGCGGTGCCGGCCGCGGCCGATCCGAACAGGTTGGCGTCGACCCCCGGCAGGCCGCGGATCGCGGTTGCGCCGCCGCTGCCCACCTGGTACTGGAACACCGTGTTGCCGGCCATGAAGACCGCATTGCCCGCCGCCGAGATGTTGGTGAAGATCGCCTGCCCGTTGCCGGACGCGACCAGGTCGCCGAGCCGCCCGCCCCAGCCGACGCGCGCGCCCTCGGGTGCCAGCGCCTGCCAGGTCGATTGCTGGTCGTTGTGCGAGAACAGCTTGGCCGGCTTGCGCGTCGCGCTCGACCGGTAAGCGGCCTTGTTAGCCAGCGGCTCGACCAGCGGCCCGGCGTTGGCGACGATGCCGAGCCGGCCCTGGCTGAACAGCGACTGCACCTCCGGCATCGCCGGGTGCACCGCGTAGGTCCGCGTGTTGTTCGGCGACGCGAATTGCGTGAAGTCGGGCGTGACCGGCAGGACGCCGCCCAGGTAGTCGAGCAGCGCCGAGTTCGCCGCCAGGTCGCGCCCCGTGCCCACCGGCCGCAGGGCGATCGGGTCGGGCGCCGTCGATCGCGTCGACGTGTACGCGCTCCACGAGGTGGCGTCCGTGGGCAGCACCATGTTGGCCGAGTCGTTGCCTCCATACAGGAAGAGGCAGACGATGGCGCGGTAGCCGGTCGACTGCGCCGCCGCGTTGCCCAGCATCGACAGGTTGAGGGCCAGCGGCGCCGCGGCGGTGCCGACCGTGCCGCCCAGGACCGAGGCGGCACGCAGGAATTCGCGGCGGGAAGCGTTGATCTTCGTCATGGCGAACTCCGGCTCACTTCTGGATCAGGTAGTCGGGCGAGGCCATCGACAGGAAGATCGCGATGTAGACGCGGTCTCGCCTCGCGTTGTCGATGGTGGCCTGGTTGGTGACGACGCCGCTGCTGTTGGTGACCGGCGCCGGCACCGTGCGCGAGGTGACGGCGTTGACGATCGTCGTGCGCAGCGCATCGCTCATCTGCGACGACATCAGCAGCAGGTTCATCCGATCCACCAGCCCCGCGGGGTTGTCGGCCAGCGCCAGCTCGGCGGTGTAGTCCTGCCGCACGTAGCGCGAGGCCGAGGTGCTGATCGGCACCCAGTTGCGCAGGTAGTTCAGGTAGCCGGCGACCGACACCTCGTGCGCGATCTGCAGCTCCGGCGCGACCAGGCCCGCCGTGGCGATCGTCGTGTTGGGCGGCGTGTAGCCGGGCCGGTAGAAGTTGAAGACCGACCCCGAGCGCATCGGCGTCTGGCCCAGCGCCGTGGCCACGTCGTCGGTGTTGCCGATGCCGCGGAAGCGCCCGCCGGTGTCGGTCGCGCTGGCCTTGAAGGCGCGCATCCAGTGCGACAGGCGCAGCACCGGCTCGCGCAGCTTGCCGTACTGCACGTCGACCACGCTGTAGCTGCGCGCCTCGGCGTCCAGCAGGATGGCGCGGATGACCGCCTGCATGTCGCCGCGCGCGCCGCCCGCCGCGCCGGCGAAGGCGCTGGCGCAGCGGCCCACGTAGGCCGGCGACGGATTGCTGCTCACCAGCCGCTGGATCAGCTGCCTGCACAGGAAGGGCCCGGCGTTCGGATGGTTGAACAGCGTGTCGATCGCGGTGTTGAGGTCGCCTTCGGGGTCGGGATTGCTGCCCTGGGCCGCGATGCTGCGGCCGAGGAAGCTCTTCTCCGAGGCCGAGTGGAAGTCGGTGTTCGACGCGTACTTGTTGTAGGCCACCATGGCCTGCCAGTCGCGGTCGGCGTTGGCGTTGCCGCCGAAGAAGCGGCTGTTGGTGCGGTCGCTGAGGCTGGGGCCGGCGTACCAGCTCCAGCCGGTGAAGACCTTGGCCAGGCCCTGCACATCGGCCGTCGTGTAGGTCTCGATCGGCAGGCCGCCCGCCAGCTGCGGCGTCCCGTCCTGGTTGAGCTGGTACAGCCCGATCGAGAACAGCTGCATCACCTCGCGCGCGTAGTTCTCGTCGGGGACCCGCGTCGCGCTCTCCTTCTGGTTGCGCAGGTGCGAGAGATAGATGCCCATCATCGGGTGCAGGCTCACGTCGCGCAGCACGTCGCGGAAGTTGCCGAAGGCATTGCGCCCGAGCATGTCGTAGTACGAGGCGACGCCGCGCGGGTACTGGCTGACGGTGCCGTCGACGAAGGAGATCACGAAGATCTGCGACATCGCGAAGGCGACGCGCTGGCGCAGCTGGTCGGGGCCGGTCGCGGCCTGCTGCCACCACGACTCGAAGAAGTCGTTCTGGTCGACGCTGCCCTCGTTGGCGGCGGTGCGTTGCGCCTGGCGCGCGTCCATGTAGTCGCGGTGCAGGCTCTGCGGCCGCGCGAACTGCGAGGTCAGCCAGGCCGCGTAGCCGTACTGCGCCACGCTGTTGATCTCGGCCTCGGTCGGCCCGAAGCTGGCCTGTGCCAGGAAGCGCGCCGCCTCGGCCTGCGTCGTCGGCACCGGCGGCTGGCTGGAGATCGCGTTCGGGTCTTCCGCTTCGTCCTTGTCGCCGCCGCAGGCGGCCAGCACGGCGGCCAGCAGCACGCCACTGGCCAGGCGCAGCGCGCGCGCAGGCACCTTCATCGTCGTACGTTGCGTACTCACGTGGGTTCTCCCTGTTCTTCGTGTGACAGCGCTTCGTGTGACAGCGCGGTGGCTCGTTCGAGCCGCGGCATGCGAGCCGCATGCCCGACCGCCACGGTCATTCTTCACGGCCTTGCGTCATGCGCGGGCGGCAATAGTTGGCATCTCGCGCCCGACTTACTTCCGGACGCAGATGACACCATGACGCCCGCCGTCGCAGCTGCGAGCGGATGCGAGCGTTGTAAGCGGCGGCAACGCGCCGTGGTCAGGTCACAGCAGCGCCGCCAGCGCGCGCCGTGCCTGCGTGGCGTCCTGCTGCGTGCGCCGGGCCCAGTCGTCCAGCTGGTCCTCGCCGATCTTGCCGACGTTGAAGTAGGTCGCGTCGGGATGCGCGAGGTAGAAGCCGCTGACGCTGGCGGCGGGCGTCATCGCCATGCTCTCGGTCAGGGCCATCTGCGCTTCCCCGGCCTGCAGCACGCGGAACATGTCGCCCTTGACCAGGTGGTCCGGGCAGGCCGGGTAGCCGGGCGCCGGGCGGATGCCGCGGTACTTCTCGGCGATCAGGTCCTCGTGGCTCAGGGCCTCGCCTTGCGCATAGCCCCAGAACTCGGTGCGCACCCGCTGGTGCAGCCGCTCGGCAAAGGCCTCGGCCAGGCGATCGGCCAGGGCCTTGAGCATGATCGACGAGTAGTCGTCGTGGTCGGCCATGAACTGGGCGACCTTCTTCTCCACGCCGAGGCCGGCCGTCACCGCGAACATCCCCACGTAGTCGGCCCTGCCGCTGGCCCGGGGCGCCACGAAGTCGGCCAGGCAGCGGTTCGGGCGCTTCACGCCGTCGACCACCGGGCGCTCCGTCTGCATGCGCAGCCCGCGCCAGGTCATCAGCACCTCGCTGCGCGACTCGTCGGCGTAGAGCTCGATGTCGTCGTCGTTCACCGTGTTGGCCGGGTAGAGGCCGATCACGCCATGCGCCTGCAGCCAGCGGCCCTCGATCAGGCGCTGCAGCATGCGCTTGCCGTCGCTCATCACGCGCTGCGCCTCGTGGCCCACGACCTCGTCGCACAGGATCTCGGGAAAGCGCCCCGCCAGGTCCCAGGTCTGGAAGAACGGGCCCCAGTCGATGTGCTGGGCCAGCTCGGCCAGGTCGTAGTTCCTGAACAGGCGCCGCCCGGTGAACTTCGGCACCGGCGGCGTGTAGCCCGCCCAGTCGATGGGCGTCCTGTTCGCGCGCGCCTCGGCCAGCGTGACCATGGGCGTGGCCTTCTTGCTGGCGTGCTGCTCGCGCACCTTGTCGTAGTCGGCCTTCAGCTCGTCGATGTACTTCGCGGCACGCTCGTCGCTGAGCAGATCGCTGCAGACGCCGACGCTGCGCGAGGCGTCGGGCACGTAGACGACCGGGCCCTCGTACTTGGGTGCGATCTTCACCGCGGTGTGCACGCGGCTGCAGGTCGCACCGCCGATCAGCAGCGGGATCTTCTTGACGCGGAAGTAGTCGTCGCGCTGCATCTCGGCGGCGACGTGCTGCATCTCCTCGAGGCTGGGCGTGATCAGCCCCGACAGGCCGATCAGGTCGGCACCTTCCACCTTGGCCTTGGCGAGGATGTCCTGGCACGGGACCATCACGCCCATGTTGACGACCTCGAAGTTGTTGCACTGGAGCACGACGGTGACGATGTTCTTGCCGATGTCGTGCACGTCGCCCTTCACGGTGGCGATGACGATCTTGCCCTTGGGCTTCACGTCACCACCGGCGGCCTGCAGCGCGGCCTTCTCGGCCTCGATGTAGGGCAGCAGGTGGGCCACCGCCTGCTTCATCACGCGGGCGCTCTT
>CAZUUU010000152.1:0-8080 GCA_964622685.1 uncultured Methylibium sp. | reverse complement strand
TGGCGGTGGGGGTGGCGGCTACGGCGGCGGCGGCGGTGGTCGCAGCGGTGGTGGTGGCGGCTACGGCGGCGGCGGTGGTGGTCGCAGCGGCGGCGGTGGTGGTGGCAGCTATGGCGGCGGTGGCCGCGGCGGCTACTGAGCACACCAGCCCACCCGGCCTGGCCGGGTGATGCGGACGAGAGGCGGCGAGGCGCAAGCCAGCCGCCTTTCTCTTTGCTGCGCCGCTACTCGCCCCGCCGCTTCTTGCGCCCACGCCCGACGACCAGGCGATCGAACCAGGCGTTCGGCAGCACGCGCATCAGCTTGGCCACCACGCCCATCTGCCAGGGGATGACCCGGTAGCTGTCGCCGGCGGCGATGGCCCGCCAGGCCCGGTCGGCAAAGCGCTGCGGCGACAACAGGAAAGGCATGCCGTAGGTGTTGCCGGCCGTCAGCGGCGTGGCGACGTAGCCCGGCAGCAAGGTCACGACGCGCAGGCCATGCGGCCGGCACTCGCCGCGCAGGCTTTCGCAATAGGCCACCACGCCGGCCTTGCTGGCGCAGTAGGCGCCATGCCCCGGCAGGCCGCGGATGGCCGCCACGCTGGCGATGCCGACCAGCGTGCCGGAGCGTCGCGCACGCATCGGCGCGAGGAAGGGCTGGAAGGTCGCGGCCATGCCGAGGTTGTTGGTCTCGAAGGTGGCGCGGATCACCTCGAGGTCCTCGAACTCCGCCGTGTCGACCCCGACGCTGATGCCGGCGTTGGCGATCACGACGTCCGGCAGGCCCTGGCGCTGCAGACAGTCCCGACCCACCGCGACGGTGCCCTCCACGTCGCGCATGTCGGCGCCGTAGACGGCCCAGCGCTCCGCCGGCCAGCCCTGGTCGCGGCACCAGGCCTCGAGCTCGGCGACGCGACGCGCCACCAGCGCCAGCCGCCAGCCGGCCTGCGCATAGCGCGCGGCGAGCGCCTGCCCGATGCCGCTCGACGCGCCGGTGATGAAGACCAGCGGAGTGCTCATGGCGCCGGCCGCGGCATCGCGCGCAGCTCGCCGACGACGCGGCCGCCGAGCTGGCCCGTGCGGTCGATGTGGTTGTAGTCCAGGCTGCCGGCGCGCATCTCGCCGCGCCCGGTGATCATCACCACCGGCAGGTGCGAACGCACGCGCTCGGTCTCGGTGAAGATCTCGATGAACTCCCCGCGGATCTCGAGCCGGTCGGTCGGCGCCTCCTTCGGCCCCGGCTCGCGGACCACGGTGGCGCCGCCGGTCAGCCTCACCTGCGTCGCGTCGCTGTTGCTCAGGGCGCGCTGGGCGCTGCCCACGACCACACGGCCGGCCGCGTCGACCGAGCGCAGGCGCACGCCGTCGACCTCGATCGTGTCGTTGTCCGGATAGTGCCGCAGGCGATCGCCCTCGAGCCGCGACTGCAGGGCGCCGTCCGGCCGGTAGCTGACCACCGAGAAGTCCTGCATCGTGTAGTCGGGCTCGTGCCGCAGCGCCGCCGCACGCGATGGGTCGGCCGGCACCGGCGTGTTCTTGACCAGCCACCAGCTGACGGCGGCCAGCACCCCCATCAGGAGCAGCGGCACGTAGCCCAGCACCTGGTCCCACAGGCGCGCCGTCCAGGGTCCGGTGACGGGCGGCCGCACCGACGCGCTGGGCGCCAGCGGCACCAGCTCGCTGAACGGCGCCTGCGGGCTCTCGGCGTGCTCGGACATGCCGCCCTCAGGCCGACGGCTGGCCGTCGTCCAGCGTGGTCAGCTGGCCGCGCAGCAGCTCGGCATAGCGGCCGGCGGCGATCAGCAGCAGGTCGCAGAACTCGCGTGCCGCGCCGTGCCCGCCGGACGCTGCGGTCACGTGATCGACGACCGCGCGGACTTCGGCGTGGGCATTGAGCGGTGCGGCGGCGAAGCCGCAGCGCAGCAGCAGCGGCAGGTCGGGCCAGTCGTCGCCCAGCACGGCCAGTTGCGGCCAGTCCAGTGCCAGCGACTGCAGCAGCCCCTGCGCGGCGGCCAGCTTGTCGTGCGCCCCGTAGACGGCATGCGCGATGCCGAGATCGTCGACGCGCCGCCGCACGGCCGGCGAATCGCGCCCGGTCACCACGATCGGCACGATGCCGCCGGCCTTCAACAGCT
This sequence comes from uncultured Methylibium sp., assembly GCA_964622685.1. GTDB lineage: Bacteria > Pseudomonadota > Gammaproteobacteria > Burkholderiales > Burkholderiaceae_C > Methylibium. The sequence goes on along the minus strand of CAZUUU010000152.1, from coordinate 5,964 downwards.
TGAGCCCGTGGCCGTCGAGGGCGTTGAAGGCCTTCACGGTCTCGCCGTGCTCGCCGATGTAGAGCCGGCCGTCGGTCAGCACGCCGTCGACGTCGAAGAGCGCCGCCCGGATGTCGCCGGCCGGGCCTTGCGCCTTCAGCAGCAGCGCAGGGTCGAAGCTCAGCGTCGGTCGCAGCTCGCGCATCGGATCGGCGTCAGATGACCTTGGCGCGCAGCAGGTCGTTCGAGGTCACGGCGCCGACCAGCACGCCCGTCGCATCGACCACCAGCACGCTGGTGATCTTGGCGGTCTCCATCAGGTCGGCCGCCTCGACCGCCAACGCGTCGGCCTCGACGGTGCGCGGGTTGCGCGTCATCGCATCGGCCGCGCGCGTCTGGCGCAGGTCGCCGCCGCGCTCGAACAGGCGGCGCAGGTCGCCGTCGGTGAAGATGCCGATCGGCTGGCCTGCCGCGTCGACGATCGCCGTGCAGCCCATGCCCTTGGCGCTCATCTCGCGCATCGTGTCGGCCATCAGCGTGTCGGGGCCGACCTGCGGCACGCGCTCGCCGCTGCGCATCACGTCGCGCACATGGGTCAGCAGCTTGCGGCCCAGCGCGCCGCCGGGATGCGAGCGCGCGAAGTCCTCTTCCTTGAAGCCCCGCGCATCCAGCAGCGCGACCGCCAGCGCATCGCCCAGCGCCATCTGCGCCGTGGTGCTGGCCGTCGGCGCCAGGTTCAGCGGGCAGGCCTCCTCGGCCACGCTGCTGTCGAGCACGACCGCGGCGTGGCTGGCCAGCGACGACTCGGCGCGGCCGGTCATCGCCACCAGCGGCACGCCCAGGCGCCGCATCGCCGGCAGGATGGCGGCGAGCTCGTCGCTCTCGCCCGAATTCGAGATCGCCAGCACCACGTCCTGCGGCGTGACCATGCCGAGATCGCCGTGGCTGGCCTCGGCCGGATGCACGAACATCGCCGGCGTCCCGGTCGACGCCAGCGTCGCGGCGATCTTGCGGCCGACGTGACCGCTCTTGCCCATGCCCATCACCACGACGCGCCCGCGACAGTCGAGCAGCGCCGCCACCGCCTGCGCGAAGGCATCGGCCATCGGACCTGCGATGCGCTGCTGCAGCGCGGTCAGGGCCTGGGCTTCGATCGCCAGCGCTTGCGCGCCGAGTTCGACGCTGCGCTGCGGGGAGGATGCGGGAAGGTCGCTCAAGGGCTGCACCCGGGGCGCGGGCCGCCGGGCCTTGGGTAGCATCGAACGATTCTAGGCGCGCCCTCGCGCGGGCGTGGCCTGCGGCGGCACCGATCCTGCAAGCTCCCCGGACGAATGGCCACTTCGCTCGAACTGACGCTGCTCTACCTGGTCGCCGCGGTGCTCGGTGTGACGGCCTGCCGTTCGCTGAAGCTGCCGCCGATGGTCGGCTACCTGGCGGTCGGCGTGCTGATCGGGCCGCATGCGCTGGCGCTGGCCGGCGATGCCGGCGGCATGCAGTACCTCGCCGAGTTCGGCGTCGTCTTCCTGATGTTCGTCATCGGGCTCGAGTTCAACCTGCCCAAGCTGCGCAGCATGCGCACGCTGGTGTTCGGGCTCGGCCTGTCGCAGGTGGCGCTGACGATGCTGGCCGCGCTGGCCGGCAACGCGCTGCTGGCCTGGGGCCTCGCGATGGCCGGCCGCTCCTGGGGCCTGGGCTGGCAGGGCGCGCTGGCGCTCGGCGCCGCGCTGGCGATGAGCAGCACCGCCATCGTCGTCAAGCTGATGGCCGAACGGCTCGAGCTCGAGACGCCGCACGGCAAGCGCGTCATGGGCGTGCTGCTGTTCCAGGACCTGGCCGTGGTGCCGCTGCTGGTGCTGGTGCCGGCGCTCGCCGAATCGGCCGAGACCCTGACGCGCGCGCTGCTGATCGCGTCCTTCAAGGCCGTCGCCCTGCTGACCCTGCTGCTGGTCGGCGGCCAGCGCGTGATGCGCTGGTGGCTGACGCAGGTGGCGCGCGCGCGCAGCGAGGAGCTGTTCGTGCTGAACCTGCTGCTCGTCACGCTCGGCCTGGCCTGGCTGACCGAGCACGCCGGGCTGTCCCTGGCGCTCGGCGCCTTCATCGCCGGCATGCTGATCGCCGAGACCGAGTTCAAGCACCAGGTCGAGACCGACATCCGGCCCTTCCACGACGTGCTGCTCGGCCTGTTCTTCATCACCGTCGGCATGAAGCTCGACTGGCGCGCGGTGTGGGACCAGTGGGCGCTCGTCGCCGCGCTGACGGTGTTGCCGGTGCTCTTCAAGTTCGGGCTGGTGACGGCGCTGGCGCGGCTGTTCGGCGCACCGGCCGGCGTGGCCCTGCGCACCGGCATCTACCTGGCGCAGGCCGGCGAGTTCGGCTTCGTGCTGCTGACGCTGGCCGCACAGAACCGGCTGATCCCGCCCGAACTGGCCAACCCGGTGCTGGCCTCGATGGTGCTGTCGATGCTGGCTACGCCGCTGCTGATCCTGTACAGCAACCGCATCGTGATGCGGCTGGCCGCCAGCGACTGGCTGCTGCAGTCGGTGGCGCTGACGACGATCGCCAAGCGCGCCATCCACGCCGATGCGCACGTCATCATCTGCGGCTACGGCCGCAGCGGGCAGAACCTCGCGCAGCTGCTGTCGGCCGAGCAGATTCCCTACATGGCGCTGGACCTCGACCCGGACCGCGTGCGCCAGACCGCGGCGGCCGGCCAGAGCGTCGTCTTCGGCGACGCCGCGCGCCTGCAGAGCCTGATGGCCGCCGGCCTGGCGCGCGCCACCGCGGTGGTGGTCAGCTACCACGACACCGCCTCGGCGCTGAAGATCCTGCGCCTCGTGCGCGAGCACGCGCCGACCGTGCCGGTCATCGTCCGCACGATCGACGACGCCGACCTCGAGCAGCTGCAGGCGGCCGGCGCCACCGAGGTCGTGCCCGAGGCGATCGAGGGCTCGCTGATGATGGCCTCGCACGTGCTGGCGCTGGTCGGCGTGCCGATGCGGCGCGTGATCCGCGTGGTGCAGGACCAGCGCGACGCGCGCTACGGCCTGCTGCGCGGCTACTTCCACGGCGCCGACGACGACACGGTCGAGGAGCTGAAGCAGGCGCGGCTGCAGACCCTCACGCTGTCCGACAGCTGCGCCTGCCTGGGCCAGACCCTGGGCCAGCAGGGGCTCGACGCCTTCGAGGTGCAGGTCGTGTCGCTGCGGCGTGCCGGCGGCGCGGTGCTGAGGCCGTCCGATGCGCTGTTCCTCGCGCCCGGCGATACGCTGGTACTGTCCGGCCGTTCCGACGCGCTCGCGCGCGCCGAGGCCCGACTGCTGCGAGGTTGAAACGATGAACGGACGACGCGAACTGATCCTGGCCGGCATCGCCGGCCTGCTGCCCTGCACGGCGATGGCCGACGCGGCGGTCGCGGACCGCCTGCGCCGCGGCGGCGTGGTGGCCGCGTTCCGCCACGCCAACGCGCCGGGCACCTACGACCCGCCGGGCTTCAAACTCGGCGACTGCAGCACCCAGCGCAACCTCGACGACGCCGGCCGCGAGCAGGCGCGCCGCCTCGGCGCCTGGTTCCGCGAGCAGCGCCTGGCGCCCGCGGCCGTCCGCTCCAGTCCCTGGTGCCGCTGCCTCGACACCGCGCGGCTCGCCTTCGGCCGGGCCGAGGCCTGGGCACCTCTCGGGTCGCCGCGCGCCTCGACCGACGAGGCCGGGCAGCTGGCGGCGCTGCGCGGCGCCCTGGCGCGTGTCGAGCCGGGCCGCTTCGAGGTCTGGGTCAGCCACCAGTTCACCCTGAGCGCGCTGGCCGGCGGCGGCACGGCCTCAGGGGAAGGCCTGGTGCTCGGCGCGCGCGCCGACGGCAGCGTCGAGCTGCTGGCGCGTCTGCCGCCGCCCTGAAGTCGCGACCCCCGGGGAGACACGTCATGGACGACGACCGCGCACTGATCCGCGACACCATCCGCACCGTGCCCGACTGGCCCGAGCCGGGCGTGCAGTTCCGCGACATCACGCCGCTGCTGCAGAACCCGCGCGTGTTCCGCGTGCTGATCGACCAGTTCGTGCACCGCTACTTCGGCCTCAAGGCCGATGCCGTGGCGGGGCTCGATGCGCGGGGCTTCATCATCGGCTCGGTGCTGGCCTACGAGCTGGGCATCGGCTTCGTGCCGATCCGCAAGAAGGGCAAGCTGCCCTTCGCCACCGTCGCCGAAAGCTACGAGCTGGAGTACGGCTCGGCGACGGTCGAGATCCATACCGATGCCGTGCGGCCCGGCTCGCGCGTGCTGCTGATCGACGACCTGATCGCCACCGGCGGCACCATGCTCGCCGGCCGGCGCCTGCTCGAGCGGCTGGGCGCCACGGTGATCGAGGGCGCGGTGATCGTCGATCTGCCGGAACTGGGCGGGTCGGCGCGCGTGCGCGAGTCCGGCCTGCCGCTCTTCACGCTGGTGAGCTTCGAGGGGCACTGAGGCCCGCCGGCTCCGAGGTGATCTCAGGTGATCGGCACCTGGCGCGAGATGTTGGCGCGCATGCGCAGCGCCATCACCGTGCCGGCCGCGCGCAGCACTTCCAGCGCGATCACCGGCGCGCGGGCGCACAGCTCCTCGAAACGCGGCAGCCGCAGCGCCCACACCACGCAGGGCGTCATCGCCTCGACGTTGGCGGTGCGCTCGCCGTCGGCAAACAGGCCCGGCTCGCCGCACATGCCGCCGGCCCGCAGGATCGCGATCTTGCTGGAGCCCGGCGCCCCGCCGGTCGCGTAGACCTGCAGCGTGCCCTGGCCCAGGAAGTACAGCGTGCGGTCCATCTCGCCCTGCTTGAGCAGCAGGTCGCCGGAGCGGACCTCGTGACGCGTCAGGTACTGCAGGAAGGTGCGCCATTGCGACGGATCGAGCCGCGGCCGGAAGGCGTCCTCGGCATTGAGCGACTGGATCGCTTGCAGCAGTTCTTCGTGCGTCATGGTGGCGGGTCCGGCTGTTGTTCTGGTCTCGAGAGCGGCGCAATGATTATCGGTGCCTCGCGCCGACGATCCAAGTGCATCACCGATCCTACCGATACAGAAAATAGCAACCCCGCGCAAAGCCGCATCACAGCTACACACCGGATTCTCTATCGATCAGCTTGGACCCAAACTTGGACCTCGCTACTCGATATGTCGGGCTTGGTCACCCTGCTCCTCGGCGTGAGGTTGCCGCTGCCGAACAGAGCCTCAAGCATCCGTTTGCACGCGCCCCGGGATGCGAGCGTTCATGAGGCAGGCTTCGAGGCGGCGGCCGGGCTCGCTGTAGAAGGGTGCGCTGAGGTGCTTTGACCCAAGGCTGCTCTCGGCGTCGCCGAAGTTGGCCTGCGCGCCTGCTACTCCGCAGCCGAACGCTCCTGCAACTCGGCGGCGAATGCGTTGAAGTCCATCGGCTGGCCCGCGTCGATCGCCGCCTGCATCCGCTCGACCAGCTCGGCCCCCGCTCCGTGGTTCGCCGCGTACTTCAGCGGCGGGTTGGGGAAGAACTTCCCGCCCTCTGTGTGGTCGCGGTAGTTGTCGAACTTCGCTCGGTACCCCTCGATCACGAGGGCGGTGTCCATAGACTTGTTCATAGGCTGCGAAGGTGGGTGGAGTGGTCAACCCGTCGCTGGGTCTCGTGAACTCTTGCGTCCGGTCAGGCTATATGCGCTCTCGGGACCAGACTTGATTCCAACGACGCCTATGGCCTACCCCAGGCCGCGCCTAGCCCCAGTCAAGCGGGGCGCCGGATACCCAGTCCGCAACTCGCCCGTCAAACGAGCTTGGTGCGATGCGCAGCACGCCGATCCTGAGAGGAAGGATCAGACAGGGGAGCATCGGCTCAGAAACGACGGTTACGTCGACTTCCAGAGGCGGCACAGCCGGCTCGTTCCAGTCGGGTTGTGCGGGGGCTCCAGCCATTCCTCAAGTCTATGCCCTCGCCTTCGCGGCAAGCGCCAGTCTAGCGTCTAGCTAGAGCCGGCAAGGCCCGTCAG
>CAZUUU010000151.1:0-8125 GCA_964622685.1 uncultured Methylibium sp. | reverse complement strand
CTCGCTCAGCACGCCCCCGACAATCCGTCCTCACCCGACGTTTTGCAGACCTTCCTTAGGCCTCAGGTTCGTGACGGGCTCACCAGAACCTAGAGGAAGAGCCTCTACTTCGGCTGAGCCTCAAACCAAGCGATGAGGTCTGCCCACTTGACCTTGTGTCCATTCCCTGTCTGGGTCTTGCCCTTGCACCACTCGAGCGTAGCCTTTCCGATGCGCAGATCGCCGAGATGTTTGTCTTGATTGTCGTAGACATCGAGCTCGATGCCTTTGTTTCCAAGGTCCATGGATACGGCGAGGTCTTTGACGCTGACTTTCACGTGGTCTCCTTCGGGTGGGGGCGAAGCGGGGCGCTTGGCCGTCGCGAATGTAACTCGCCCGCCCGACGACGCAGAGTAGAGGTTGTGGAATTGGTCGCGCGGATCAAGCCCAGCAGTGCCCAACCTGGCGCCACAAGGGTGGTTGCTGAGGCCTAACTACAAATGGTGGACAGGTGCCCTGGCGGCGGATGCCACCTATCGCACCTCGATGTTCCGGATGCTACGGCCCCTGCTCTCCTCTAGAAATCCCTCGATTCCGCCCGTTGGAACCCGCCGGGATCTAGCGTGATAGGCGACCTAAATTTCTGCGGATGGGAGCTGACACCCGCCGCTGCGGCGACGCGTCAGCCGGCAGCCTGAGGCGGCGCCTCCCGGCGCCTTCAGCTTTGCCGAGCGGACCAGCGGCCTCCGGCCGCCATAACCTCACCCCTCCGGCTGCGTCTGCGACACCGAAGCCGCGTTCGCTGCCGCCTCGGCGCCGCCCAGGTAGTACTTCGACACGGGCTTGAGGTTCGCGTCCAGCTCGTAGACGAGCGGCATGCCGTTGGGGATGTTGACGCCGACGATGTCGGTGTCGGAGATGCTGTTCAGGTGCTTCACCAGCGCGCGGATGCTGTTGCCGTGCGCGACGATGGCCAGGCGCTGGCCGGCGGCGATGGCCGGGGCGAGCGTGCCGTACCAGAAGGGCAGCACGCGCGCGACAGTGTCCTTCAGGCATTCGGTCAGCGGCACCTGGCCGGGGGCCAGTTTGGTGTAGCGCGGGTCGTTCAGCTCGCAGCGCGGGTCGCCGGGCTCCAGCGCGGGCGGCGGCACGTCGTAGCTGCGGCGCCAGAGCAGCACCTGCTCCTCGCCGAACTTGGCCGCCATGTCGGCCTTGTTCAGGCCCTGCAGCGCGCCGTAGTGGCGCTCGTTGAGGCGCCAGTCCTTGATCACCGGCAGCCAGGTGCGGTCCATGCCGTCCAGGCAGTGCCAGCCGGTCCAGATCGCGCGCTTCAGCACCGAGGTGTAGACGGTGTCGAACTCGATGCCCGCGGCCTTGAGCAGGCGGCCCGCCTGCTGCGCCTGTGCCACGCCGGTGGGGGTCAGCTCCACGTCGGTCCAGCCGGTGAATCGGTTCTCGAGGTTCCAGGTCGATTCGCCGTGGCGGATCAGCACGAGTCGGGTCATGGGCGCGGGCCGTGAAGAGGGGATGGGGGTCGGGGGAGCGTTGGATTCTAGAATTGCGGCCTTCCGCCTCCTTGGCCTGCGCCTCCGGCGCCTGCCCCGCCTCCCGTGAACTTTCTCCTCGAACACTGGTACCTCGTCCTCGCAGCCCTGACTTCGGGGGGTCTGTTGCTGTGGCCGTCGCTGTCGCGCGGCAGCGGCGCGGGCCGCGTCTCCACGGCCGAGGCCGTGACCCTGATCAACCGCGAGAAGGCGGTGCTGATCGACGTGTCGGAGCCGGCCGAATACGCCGCCGCCCACGCGCTGAACGCCAGGAACATCCCCTTCGGCAGCCTCGACGCGGGCGCCAAGGGCCTGCCGTCCAACAAGGCCCTGCCGGTGCTGGTGATGTGCCCGACCGGCGCACGCGCCGGCCGCGCGGTGGCCACGCTCAAGAAGCTGGGCTACGAGAAGGCCAGTGCCGTCATCGGCGGCCTGGCGGCCTGGCGCGAGGCGCAGCTGCCGGTCGAGAAGTCGCCGGAGAAGTCGGCCGCCTGAGCCGCGACGGGCGCCGGGGGCTATGCGACCGATAGCCGGGCGCCGCCTCTAGAACGGGCTGAAAACCCGACCCACCGGGCCACAAGGTTGTGACGCTTCGATGACACTGCGGGCACGAGCTTTGCAGTCGACGTCGTTCACCATGCCCATCGTCAAGATGTACACCACCCAGGTCTGCCCGTTCTGCGTGCGGGCGAAGATGCTGCTCAAGCAGCGTGGGGTGGACCGGATCGAGGAAGTCCGCGTCGACCTCGACCCGGCACAGCGCGCCACCATGATGGAAATCACGGGCCGGCGTACCGTGCCGCAGATCTTCATCGGCGAGACCCACGTGGGCGGCTGCGACGAGCTGATCGCGCTGGACCAGCGCGGCGCGCTGGCGCCGCTGCTGCAAGGGTCGGGCGTCTGACGCGCTGCGTCAGCGCCGTCCGGCCCGCCAGGGCCGCTGCGACATAATCCGTCCGCTCCACACGCGGCCCACCCCACCCGGGGCGGGCCCTTTGTTTTGCCCGTCGTCGGCCCTGCCGCGCGGGCCCTGTCGCAGACGGACTCCACCATGGCCGAGCAAGACCTCACCCCCGTTTTCCAGATCCAGCGCGTGTACCTGAAGGACATGTCGCTCGAGCAGCCCAATTCGCCGCAGATCCTGCTCGAGCAGGGCCAGCCGCAGGTCGACATCAACCTCGGCGTCGGTGCCGAGGGCGTCGCCGAAGGCGTCTTCGAGGTCTCGGTCACCGCGACCGTCACCACCAAGGTCGGCGACAAGACGCTGTTCCTGGTCGAGGCCAAGCAGGCCGGCATCTTCGAGATCCGCAACCTGCCGGACGACCAGCTCCAGCCGGTGATCGGCATCGCCTGCCCGGGCATCGTCTACCCCTACCTGCGCGCCAGCGTGGCCGACATCATCACGCGCGCCGGCTTCCCGCCGGTGCACCTGACCGAGGTCAACTTCCAGGCCATGTACGAGGCGCAGCAACAGCAGCAGGGCGCGGTCGCCAACGGCAACGGCGCCTCGCCGATCATCACCACCGCCTGACGGATGTGGACCACCCCCGTTGCGGCTTCGCCGCTCCCCCTCCAGGGGGCGCCGCTGGCAGCCCGGCAAAGCCGGTCTGCGGCGGCCGCTGGGTAGGCCGCGTCGTGCGGCCCGGCGAGCACTGAACGCCACGGGGCTCTGGTGCGTATCTCGATCCTCGGCGCCGGCGCCTGGGGCACGGCCCTCGCCGCCGCGGTGGCGACGCGCCACGAGACGCTGCTGTGGGCGCGCGACGCCGCTCAGGCCGGCCAGATCGCGCAGAGCGGACTGAACGAGCGCTACCTGCCGGGCGTCGCCCTGCCGACGACCCTGCGTGTCGGCGCCGACCTGGATGCGGCGCTGGCTCACGCGGAAGACGGGCTGGTCGTCATCGCCACGCCGATGTCGGGACTGCGCGAGATGCTGGCGCGCTGCGCCGCCGTCGATGCCGGCCTGTGGTGGCTGTGCAAGGGCTTCGAGGCCGGGTCGGGCGCGCTGGGCCACGAGGTCGCGCGCGAGGTCGCGCCGGCCGAGCGGGTGGGCGTGCTGTCCGGCCCCAGCTTCGCGCTCGAGGTGGCCCGTGGCCGGCCGACCGCACTGGTCGCCTCCAGCACCGACGAGGCACTGCGCGAGCAGGCCCACGAAGCCTTCCACGCCGAGGCGCTCCGCAACTACACCTCCGACGATCCGGTCGGCGTGGAGGTTGGCGGTGCGGTCAAGAACGTGATCGCCATCGCCACCGGCATCTGCGACGGCATGGGCCTGGGCCTGAACGCGCGCGCCGCGCTGATCACCCGCGGCCTGGCCGAGATGACGCGCCTGGGCCTGGCGCTGGGCGCCCGCGCCGAGACCTTCATGGGTCTGTCGGGCCTGGGCGACCTGGTGCTCACCGCCACCGGCGACCTCTCGCGCAACCGCCAGGTCGGCCTGCAGCTCGCGCGCGGCCTGGCGCTGCCCGAGGTGCTGCGCGCGCTGGGCCACGTGGCCGAGGGCGTCTACAGCGCCTCGACCGTGCTGGCGCGCGCGCAGGCGCTGGGCGTGGACATGCCGCTCACCGGCGCCGTGGTCGCCGTGGTCGCCGTGCTCGACGGCCGGCTCACGCCGATGCAGGCCGTCGAACGCCTGATGCAGCGCGAAGCCAAGGCGGAGATAGCGCCGGGCTGACCGCTCGGGTCGGTGCGGGCTGACGAGGACGCCGGGCGACCGGCTCCGTTCATGTCCCCCGACGCTTGCTGAACGCTCGCGTCTCCTCCTCTGCTTCACTCCGCCGGTCACCCGACGCCCTCGGCAGCTTCGACGATCGCCACATGCCGGCATGAAATCCCGAACGCCACGGTGTCCGCCGAGCGCTGGGGTGGGGTGCTGTGTGGAGTGAAGTAAAGGAGGAGGCCGGTCGCAGACCGGCCGGGGGACATGAACGCAACACAGCGCCCCGCTCCAGCGCGCCCGCTCCGAGCTGGAGCGGGCTTTCAGCGAGATCAGGCAGGCAAGGTCGCCAGCACCGCCGACGAAGGCGCATGCCACCCGACGATCGCGCCCTGGGCCGCGATCATCGCCAGCGCCGCGGCCTTGAACTCGGGGAAGTAGCTCTCGGTGCCGTCCTCGACCAGCAGGCATTCGTAGCCGCGGTCGTTGGCCTCGCGCATCGAGGTCTGCACGCAGACCTCGGTGGTGACGCCGGTGAAGACGAGGTGGGTGATGCCCAGGGCCTGCAGCCGCTCGTGCAGGCCGGTGGCCCAGAACATGCCCTTGCCGGGCTTGTCGATCACGATCTCGCCGTCGGCCGGCGCCAGCGCCGCGATGATGGACGTGCCCGGCTCGCCGCGGATCAGCAGGCGGCCCATCGGGCCGGCATCGCCGATGCGCAGGCTGGGGTCGCCACGCAGGCGCTTGGCCGGCGGGCAGTCGGACAGGTCGGCGAGGTGGGCCTCGCGCGTGTGCACCACGGTCCAGCCGCGCGCGCGCCACGCCGCCAGCAGCGCGGCGATCGGCGCGATCGCCGGCACCAGCCGCGAGACGTCGTTGCCCAGCGAGGCGCCGAAGCCGCCGGGCTCGATGAAGTCGCGCTGCATGTCGATGACGACCAGCGCCGTGCGGCCCGGCGCGAAGGGGTAGTCGAAGGGCGTGGCCGCGATCGCGATGGCCGCTGTCGTCATCGCACCGCCCTCGCCCTATCGACGCACTGGAAAGCCCGTTCGGACTGAGCCTGTCGAAGTCCTGCGTGGCGCTTCGACAGGCTCAGCGCGAACGGCTTGCAAGTCATGCGGCCTCCTTCAGCCCGTGCTCGGCATGCCCGCCCATGTGCGCACCGATGGTGTGGCGGTCGACGTCGGCCGCGGGCGTCTCGAAGACGATGCGGCCCTCGCTCATCACGGCGATGCGGTCGGCCAGCTCGATCAGCTCGTCGAGGTCCTCGCTGATCAGCAGCACCGCGCCGCCGCGCTCGCGCACCTGCAGCAGCCGGGCGTGGATCTCGGCGACGGCGGCGAAGTCGAGGCCGAACACCGGGTTGGCGGCGATCAGCACCTTCACCTCGCCCGCCAGCTCGCGCGCCAGCACCGCGCGCTGAACGTTGCCGCCCGACAGCGAGCCGATCGGCGCGTTCTCGCCGCGGGTCTTGATGCCGTATTCGGTGATCCAGGCGCGGGCGCGCTCGCGCCAGGTGCCATGGCGCAGCCATCGTAGGCCCGGGAGCCAGCCCCCCGACAGCGGCGCCACGTCGAAGTCGCGCAGCGCCATGTTCTGCGCGACGCTCAGCTCGGCCACGCTGGCGCTGCGCAGCGGCTCCTCGGGCAGGGCGCGCAGCTTGAGCGCGCGGTTCTCGTGGCGGCGCGCGCCGTAGGGCACGCCGCCGACGCGCACCGCGCCGCGCAGCCGCGGCCGCTGGCCGACCAGGGCCTCGACCAGCTCGCGCTGGCCGTTGCCCGAGACGCCGGCGATGCCGAGGATCTCGCCGCGCTTCACCGCCAGGCTCAGCTGCTGCACCGCCAGCGTGCCGCGGTCGCCCAGCGCGTCGAGCTGCTCGACCTGCAACGCGATGGGCGCGTCGTCGGGCACCGGCGGGCGCTCCGCGCGGCCGTTGCCGGCCGCGACCCGCTCCGAGCCGCCGGCGGCGTCGCCGATCATGGCCTGGGCCAGTTGCGCCGGGCCGGTCTCGGCGACCTTCGCGCCGTGCACCATGCGGCCGCGCCGCAGCACCGTCACCTCGTCGGCGTAGGCCATCACCTCGCGGAACTTGTGCGTGATCATCAGCACCGTGCACTCGCCGCGCTGCGCGACCGCGCGCACGAAGGCCAGCACCTCGTCGGCCTCCTGCGGCGTCAGCACCGAGGTCGGCTCGTCGAGGATCAGCAGCCGCGGCTTCAGGTAGAGCTGCTTCAGGAGCTCGAGCTTCTGCTTCTCGCCGGCGGCCAGGCCGGCCGGCGTCGCGTCGAGGTCCAGCGAGAAGGGCGTGGTCTTCAGGAACTCGGCCAGCGCCTGGCGTTCCTTGGCCCAGTCGATCAGCGCCGGCGTGCGGCCGCCGGCCAGCAGCAGGTTCTCGGCCACCGTCATGCCGGGCGCCAGCGTGAAGTGCTGGTAGACCATGCCGATGCCGAGCGTGCGCGCCACGATGGGCGTGGCGATGTCGTGCTCGCGGCCGTCGATCAGGATCGCGCCGTCCTCGGGCCGCTGCGAGCCGGCGACGCACTTGACCAGCGTGCTCTTGCCGGCGCCGTTCTCGCCCAGCAGCGCGTGCACCGAGCCGGCGGCGACCTTCATCGTCACGCCGTCCAGCGCCGTGAAGCTGCCGAAGCGCTTGGTCAGCGCGTAGGTGTCGAGCGTGAGCGCGCCCGTCACCGGCACGACCGGATCGAGTGGCGCTGTCATGCGAGGGTTTCCATCACGGCGGTGGACGACGCGACCGCGCCGAACACGCCGCCCTGCATCGTCACCATCTTCAGCGCCGCGAGGTGGTTGCCGTGGTCGGTGGCCGCCGTGCAGTCGGACAGCAACAGGCACTCGTAGCCGCGGTCGTTGGCGTCGCGCATCGTCGTGTGCACGCACACGTCGGTGGTGATGCCGGCCAGCATCAGGTTGCGGATGCCGCGCGTGTGCAGCAGCAGGTCCAGGTCGGTGGCGTAGAAGGAGCCCTTGCCCGGCTTGTCGATGACCGCCTCGCCCGGCAGCGGCGCCAGCTCGTCGATGATCTCCCAGCCCGGCTCGCCGCGCACCAGGATGCGCCCGCAGGGACCGGCATCGCCGATGCCGATGCCCGCGGTGCCGGCCTGGCGCGAACGCCAGCGCTTGTTGGCTGGCAGGTCGGCGAGGTCGGGCCGGTGGCCTTCGCGGGTGTGGATGATGTGAAAGCCGAGTGTGCGCAGGCGCGCCATCAGCGCCTTGATCGGTTCGATCGGCGCGCGCGTCAGCGCGAGGTCGTAGCCCATCTTGTCGACGTAGCCGCCGACGCCGCAGAAGTCGGTCTGCATGTCGATGACGATCAGCGCGGTGTTGGCGGGCCGCAGGTCGCCGTCGTAGGGCCAGGCGTAGGGATCGGCGTTCACGAACATGGGGGCTCCTCGCTGCGGCTTCAGCGCGCCGACGACAGCTCGCCGGGGCTGCCCGCCGCGACGCTGCCCGGGCGGCAGCTGATGATCAGGATCACCAGCGTCAGCACGTAGGGCACGGCGCTGAAGAGGTAGTAGCTCTGGCTGATGCCGATGGATTGCAGCGCCGGGCCGATGGCGCCCGCGCCGCCGAACAGCAGCGCGGCCAGCAGGCAGCGCAGCGGGCTCCAGCGCGCGAAGATCACCAGCGCCACCGCGATCAGGCCCTGGCCGCTGGAGATGCCCTCGTTCCAGCTGCCGGGATAGAAGAGCGTCAGCGACGCGCCGCCCAACCCGGCGATCGCGCCGCCCGCCGCGGTGGCGGCGATGCGGATGCCGCCGACCGAATAGCCCAGCGCCTTGGTCGCGCTCGCCGAGTCGCCGGCCAGTCGCACCAGCAGGCCCCAGCGCGTGCGCGCGAAGCCCAGCCACAGCGCGAGCGCCAGCACGACGCCCAGCGCCAGCCGCGGATGGTCCGGCAGCGCGGCGTGCCCCACGGACGAGGCGCT
>CAZUUU010000150.1:0-8146 GCA_964622685.1 uncultured Methylibium sp. | reverse complement strand
TGCCGACCAGCGAGCTGATGTCCTGGTTGTTCTCGTCGCCCGGCTCGGTCTTGGCCACGCCGACCTGCTTGAGCACGCTCGGGTAGCGCTTCACCACCTTGAACTTGCGGATGTCGCCGCCGTACTCGTCGAGCCGCTTGACGGCCCACGGCGAGAGGATGCGGTTCAGGTAGCGGCGCGGGATGCCGTACTCCTTCTCGAGGATGGGTCCGTCCTCGTCGGCGTTGAACAGGCCCAGCGGCGACTCGTTCACCGGCGAGCCCTTCAGCGCATAGAAGGGCACGTGCTCCATCAGCTGCTTCAGGCGCTCGGCGATCGAGCTCTTGCCGCCGCCGACCGGGCCCAGCAGGTAGAGGATCTGCTTCTTCTCTTCCAGGCCCTGGGCCGCATGACGGAAGTAGGAGACGACCTGCTCGATCGAGTCCTCCATGCCGTAGAACTCGGCGAAGGCCGGGTAGCGCTTGATGACCTTGTTGGCGAACAGGCGGGACAAACGCGGGTCATTGCGCGTGTCGACCAGCTCCGGCTCGCCGATGGCCCTGAGCATCCGCTCGGCGGCGGTCGAGTAGGCGACCGGGTCGCGCTTGCAGATCGCGAGGTAGTCCTCGAGGCTCAGTTCCTCTTCGCGGCTGCGCTCGTAGCGCGCCGTGAAACTGCTGATCACATCCATCGCTTCCTCCAATCCTGGGTCAGGAGGCGGCGTCGCCACGTGGTCGGCCGGGAGTGGAGGCCACTGTGCAGCGCTGCCTGTGGTTTCATCGATCGATCGGTGTCAACGATCATGCATCCTTGTCGTCCCCGAGGGCAACAGAAGCGGGGTCTTTGCCCGGCTGTCGGAACGATGCCCCATGCGACCAGCCCTTGCAACTAGCATGCCCCTTTCCGGCGCTTCACGCCAGCCGTGGTCTGGGAGCCCCGGCCTGCGGGGGTGGTTCCATCGATCGACGAACCGGCGTCTGCCTGCATCAACGCGCGACACAGGTCACGGGTTCACCGTCCCGCGGTGGCGCGGGTGTGACGGCGTGCGCGGAATCAGCGCCCGGCGCGCAACTTGTCGAGAAGTCCCGACAGTTCGTCGAGCGAGCCGAAGGCGATCGCCACCTCGCCTTGCTCGCCGCGCTTCGTGCGCTTCTTGACACGCACCTCGACCGCTGCCGTCAGCAGATCGGAGAGCTCTTCCTCGAGTCGCGTGATGTCGCGCGACTTGGCCTGCTTGCCGCGCAGCAGCTGGGTCTGCCGGCCGGGCGCGGCGGCGCGCGCCACCAGCTTCTCGGCGTCGCGCACCGTCATGCGCCTGGCGACGACCTCGTGGGCGGAGGTGATCTGCGCCGCCTTGTCCAGCGCCAGCAGCGCCCGGGCGTGCCCCATGTCCAGGTCGCCGGCCAGCAGCATCTGCTGCACGGGCTCGGCCAGGTTCAGCAGCCGCAGCAGGTTGCTGGCGGCGCTGCGCGATCGGCCGACGGCCTGGGCGGCCTGCTCGTGGCTCAGGCCGAACTCGTCGGTCAAACGCCTGAGTCCCTGCGCCTCCTCGAGCGGGTTCAGGTCTTCGCGCTGCATGTTCTCGATCAGCGCCATCACCGCCGCGGACTCGTCCGGCACGTCCTTGACGAGCACCGGCACCTCGTCCAGCCCGGCCAGCCGCGCGGCGCGGTAGCGGCGTTCGCCGGCGATGATCTCGTAGCGGCCCTGCGCCGGATCGCCCACCGGCCGAACCAGGATCGGCTGCATCACGCCCTGGCTCCTGATGCTGTCGGCCAGTTCCAGCAGCGAGGCCTCGTCCATCCGCGTGCGCGGCTGGTACTTGCCGGCCTGCAGGCGATCGAGCTTGAGCGCACTCGGCACGGTGTCGGCGGACGGCGCCGACGGCTTGTCCTGCGCCTTGGGGCCGAGCAGGGCCTCGAGGCCGAGTCCCAGGCCCTTGGGTTTCTTGGTGACCATGCGTTTCATTGTCCCCGACAAGCGGGGCGGCTTTCGGGGCGGGCTCTAGGGCAGCCGCTCAGCGCAGGGCGGCCAGCAGCGATCGTCCCTCGGGCCAGTCGCCCAGGCCGGACTCGCCATTGAGATGACCGCGCGGGCCGGCAACGACGAGGCTGGCGCCCCAGGCCTCCGCCAGCGCGCCGGCCCGCTCGACGCTGGAGTACGGATCGTCGGTGCTGATCACGGCCGTGGCCGGGAACGGCAAGGGCTGCCGCGCGATCGGCCGCCAGCCGTGCAGCTGCGGTGGCATGTCCTCGCGCTCGACGTCCGGCGGTGCGACCAGCAAGGCTCCGCGCACGCGGCCGGCCTGGCGCGTGTGCGCGGCCCAGGCGGCCACCAGCAGGCATCCCAGGCTGTGCGCCACCAACAGGGCCGGCTGCCCGGATTCGAGCAGCACGTCTTCCAGCCGTGCCATCCAGTCGCCGCGGCGCGGCGTCATCCAGTCGCTCTGCTCGACGCGCTGGTCGCCGTGCAGTTGCTCCCAGCGGCTCTGCCAGTGCGCGTCGCCGGAGTTCTGCCAGCCCGGCAACAGCAGCACGCGCGGCGCAGCGGAGGGCTCGGTCATGCCGCGCGCCTCAGCGCAGCTGCGGCGCGAAGATGCGGTTCTCGCGCGCCGGGCCGCGCAGCATCATGCGCGCCCTCGCGGCCGGGCCGCCGGCGGCCATCGCGATCGGCGCTGCACAACTGCCGTTGGCTCGCAGGTACAGCGCCGCAGCCAGCTGGCCTTCGGTCAGCGCGCCGAGCGGCTGACTCAGGTCGTCCCCGGCTTCGCAGGCCGGCGCGAAGCCGTCGGCGTAGTCGCCGAAGCCCTTGTCGTTGACGCCCTGGAACTCGATCGGGAAGTAGGAGATGCCGCAGTTGTCGCGGGCGGTGAAGCCATAGGGCTTGCCGCAGGTGCGGCCGCCGACCAGGTGGACCTCGACGTCGACGCCGCGCAGGCTGTTGACCAGCGACTCGCTGGCCGAGCAGGTCGAGCCGCTGGCGAGCACGTAGACGCGGCCGAGGTCCAGCGTCGGCAGCGGCTGGATCGAGGTGCAGTTGAAGTTCGAGTTCAGCAGGCAGGAGACGTTGCGGAAGGGCTCGGTGATGTTCTCGGCGCTGCGCTTGTCGTTGTACCGGAGGCGCTCGAACGCCTTGCCCGCCGTGCGCGCCGGGCCGGCGATCATGTAGGCCAGCTCGCTGGCGATGTAGAGATAGCCGCCGCCGTTGTAGCGCAGGTCCAGCACCAGATCGCTGACGCCGGCAGCGGCCAGCGTCTGGATCGCCGCGATCAGCTGCGCTTCCGACGGGATCACGTGGTCGTTGAACACGATGTAGCCGACGCGCTGGCCGCCGACGTCGAGCACCTGCGTCTGCAGCACGGGTTGCTTGACGATGTAGGCGGCCGTGAACACCTGTGTCGGCAGCGCCGCGCCGTTGCGACTGAAGTTGAAGCCGTAGGTCCCCACCGCGGTCGGGAACAGCGCCGCGTTCAGCAACTCGACCCCCGCATCCGTGCCATCGTCGGCCGACACGCCATTGACCGAGATCAGCGTGTCGCCGCGCTGCAGGCCGGCGTCCGCGGCCGGGGAGCTCGGCTCGACATAGGCAACGCGGATGTTGCGCGGCGGCGCCGCGGACTGCAGGCTCCACTCGATGCCATAGCCGAGCGTGATGCCCGACTGCGAGAGCTGGCGCCACAGCCGCGTCGGGTAGGTGAAGCTGAACTCGTCCTTGGCCCGCCCGCTGACGGTGACCTGCGGCGTCTTCAGGGCGGCGAAGTAGTTGTCGATCGACGGGTAGAAGCCCGCGGCGGTGTCGGCACTGAACGACGGCGCGGCCGCGTCGACGGTCGGGATCTCGCGGTACCAGAGGTAGGCCGCATCCATGTAGGCCCGCAGCCAGCGCTTCTCCGTCGCCAGGTCACCCGGGCTCGTGGCCGCCGTCGCATCGAAGCGGAAGGGGTTGCTGGCCGAGCAGTGCTGCGCGTCGGCGGCAGCGGCAAGCGCCGGCGACGATGCAGCGCTTCCGCCGCCGCCCCCACCCCCGCAGCCGGCAACGAGAACGGCCGCCGCCAGCGCGGCCCATGCGCGCCTTGCGCCGGGGTTTGCCGATCGAACCGGTGCTGGGTGCTGCATGAAGGGGGCGGTCTCGTCGAAGCGGTGGCCGGGCGCGATTCTAGGCAGCAGCCCGCACGCGACGACCCTGGATTGCGGGGGGCGGCCCTTCCCGTCAGCGTCAGGCGAGCGCCGCATCGTTGCCCCGATAGTGGTAGGCGTAGGCGTCGGCGAAGCCGAGGCGGCGGTACAGCCGTCGGGCCGGCTCGTTGTCGGCGTCGACCTGCAGATAGGCGCAGGCCGCGCCGCGGGCCCGCGCGAGCCCCAGCAGGTGCACGCACAGGGCCGTCGCCAGGCCCTGGCCGCGCGCCGCGGGCGCCGTGAAGACGTCGTAGAGGCCGACCAGGTCGTCCTCGAGCGCCATCTGGCCGCAGGCCAGCGCCTGCCCGGCGCGCCTGACCAGCACCCCCGCGTAGGGAACCGGCGAGGCCCGCAGGCGCTCGGCATGGGCCTGGCGCTGCGCCAGCGACGAGCCGCGAAGCTGGCCGACGAAGTCGGCGAAGCTGCCGTGGCCCGGGGTCTCGAGCTCGCAGTCCGGCGGCAGCGCCACCGGCCCGATCGCGTCGAGCCGCGTGCAGACCATGACCCGCGTGTCGTCGAAGCGCGGCAGGCCGCGGGCCGCGAGGCGCGCATCCAGGTCCGCCGGCTGCGAGAACGGCGTGATGCGCACGATGAAGGGCAGGCCCGCCCGCGCGAAGCTCGCTTCGGCGCGCTGCAGCAGCTCCTCGAGCGGCAGGCGGCCCACCGCGAGCGCGTTGACGCAGCGCGCGCGCTTGGCCTTGCCGGGCGACAGCCGCAGCACCCAGCCCCCCAGCACGCGCTGCTCGGGCGGGGCCGAGGCATTGAGCCCGGCGTCCTCGATGCGCGCGAGCAAGCTTGCGTCGAAGTCCGGCGACAGACCCGGCAGCGAGGGCGCTTGCGAAGCCAGCGCCGCCTCCTAGCGCAGCTGGGCGACCCGCGCCACCATCTCGCGCGCGAACTCGACGAAGGCCTGCGCGCCCTTGGACTGCGGGTCGAACACGACCCCCGGCAGGCCGTAGCTGGGCGCCTCGGCCAGGCGCACGTTGCGCGGGATGACGGTGTCGAAGACCTTGTCGCCGAAATGCGCCTTCAGCTGCTCGCTGACCTGCTGCTGCAAGGTGATCCGCGGGTCGAACATCACGCGCAGCAGGCCGATGATCTGCAGCTCCGGATTGAGGTTGGCGTGGACCTGCTTGATGGTGTTGACCAGGTCGGACAGGCCCTCGAGCGCGAAGTACTCGCACTGCATGGGCACCACCACCCCGTGCGCCGAGCACAGACCGTTCAGCGTCAGCAGGCTGAGCGACGGCGGGCAGTCGATCAGCACGAGGTCGTACTCGGCGTCCACCGCCGCCAGGGCCGTCTTGAGCCGCTGGTCGCGCCGCTCGAGGGCCACGAGCTCGACCTCGGCGCCGGCCAGCTCGCGGTTCGCGCCCAGCACGTCGTAGCCCGCCTTGTCGGCACGCCGCCGGGCTTCGGCGATCGAGGCGGACTCGAGCAGCACGTCGTAGACAGACAGCTCCAGCGCACGCTTGTCGATGCCCGAGCCCATCGTGGCGTTGCCCTGGGGGTCGAGGTCGACCAGCAGCACGCGCTGCCCGACGTGCGCCAGGCCGGCCGCGAGGTTGACGGCAGTCGTCGTCTTGCCGACGCCGCCTTTCTGGTTGGCGATGCAGAAGATCTTGGCCATGCGACGCGGGGGAGTCAGAGTTCGATCAGGTCGACGCCGCTGTCGCGCGCGGCGCGCTGCAGCTCGACGACGGGCGTGGCCAGCGGCAGTCGGCGACGCATGGCCAGGTCCAGGTAGCAGGCGTCGTGCACGGCCAGGCCGTGCTGCCGC
This sequence comes from uncultured Methylibium sp., assembly GCA_964622685.1. GTDB lineage: Bacteria > Pseudomonadota > Gammaproteobacteria > Burkholderiales > Burkholderiaceae_C > Methylibium. Next base: position 2,212 of record CAZUUU010000150.1, on the reverse strand, counting down.
GCCAGGTGCAGGGCGTCGTTCCAGTGCCGTGGCGCCGCGGCCCCCTCGATGCTGATCGGCAGGCGCCCGACGCTGTCGACGATGGCACTGACTTGCGCCGCGGTGATCCGCGCCTCGCGCTCGGCCGCCAACAGCAGCTGCGCGAGCTCGACATGCCACACCGCCGGCACCACCGCACCGTCGCGGGCGACGCGATCCAGCAGCGTGTCGCCAGCCGCGCCGGGGCCGTCGGAAAAGCACCAGGCCATCGCTGCGGCCGCGTCGAGCACCACGGCGCTCATCGAAAGCGCTCCGGGCTGCGCAGAGCTTGCCAGTGGGTGGGGCCTAGGTTCAAGCTGGCGCGCAACTCGCGCAGCCGGGCCACGGCATCGGTCACCGACGGGTCGGCCGCCGGCGCCGCGGGCAGCAAGTGGGCGACCGCCCGGCCGTGCCGCGTGATCACGAACTCTTCCCCATGCTCGACCCGTTCGAGCAGGGCCGAAAGATGGGTCTTGGCTTCGAAGGCGCCGACGCTGGAGCGGGGCATGACAGACAGGATTTCGACCAGAAAACAGACTGGTTGAATTTTCTGGTCTATTCATGCAGAGGTCAAGCCAGAACGCATCCAGACGATGCATCGCTCCGCGTCGAGGCCAGGAACTCGCAACGGTTCCACGTGGAACGCCGCAACGTTCGAGGGCAAGTTGGCCAGCTCATCGTCGGGGACGCGGCCCTTCATCGCCAGCCAATGCCCGGCCGGCGCGAGCACGCGGCGGGTCAGGCGGACGAAGTCCTCCAGCGACGAGAAAGCCCGCGACGCCACGACATCCCACTGCCCCGCCAGGTCCTCGACACGCGCATGCACGGCGGCGACGCGCTCGAGGTCAAGTTCAGCGCCGACCTGCCGGATGAAGCTCGCCTTCTTGCCGACGGCGTCCACGCAGGTCACCGAGATCTCGGGACAAGCCAGGGCGATCACGACCCCCGGCAGGCCAGCCCCGCTGCCAACGTCGAGCAGGGTGGCCGGCCGCCCGGCCGTCACGCGGCGCAAGGGGCCGACCACGGCCAGGCTGTCGAGCAGATGCTGTGTCAGCATCTGTGCAGGATCGCGAACGGCCGTCAGGTTGTAGACGCGGGTCCACTGCCCGATCAGCGCGAGGTAGCGCAGCAGCCGCTGGTGCTGGGACTCGTCCAGCTCGAGACCGAGCTCTTCGATGCCCTCGCGCAGCCGCGCAGCCAGCGCCGCATCATCCGCCATGCCGCTCATGCAGCGGCGCCGGAGCGATCCTTGGTGGCGAATCCGTGGAAGCGGCCCTTCTTGAGATGGATCAGCAGCAACGAGATCGCCGCCGGGGTCACGCCGGAGATGCGCGACGCCTGCCCCAGGGTCTGCGGCCGCTGCGCCTGGAGCTTCTGGCGCACCTCGTGGCTCAGCGCGGCGATCTCGCGGTAGTCCAGCGTGTCGGGCAGGCGCAGGTTCTCGTAGTGCGCCGCGCGCTCGACGTCGTCGTTCTGCTTGTCGATGTAGCCGGCGTACTTGGTCGCGATCTCCAGCTGCTCGATCACGGCGTCGGCGAGCGGGGTGCCGAGTTCCGCCCTCAAGGCGGCGCGCCCGATCGGCGAAGCTTCGGCGGCGGCGCTGCGGCGCGCCGCGGCCAGGCGCGCAATCTCGGCGACGTCGTCAAAGGCCACGCCCGGGCGGCGCAACAGGTCGGCCAGCGAGTACTCGTGCTCGAGCGCCTTGCCCAGCAGGCGCTCTGCCTCGTCGGCCGGGAGGATCTTCGGATTCACCCAGGTCGACTTCAGGCGCTCCGTTTCACGTGAAACAGCGTCGCGCTTTCGGTTGAAGGCTGCCCAGCGGTCGTCGTCGACCAGGCCGAGCCGCCGACCGGCCTCGGTCAGCCGCAGGTCGGCGTTGTCTTCGCGCAGTTGCAGCCGGAACTCGGCGCGGCTCGTGAACATGCGATAGGGCTCGGTCACGCCTTTCGTGACCAGATCATCGACCAGCACGCCGAGATAGGCTTGGTCTCGCCCCGGCAACCAGGCGTCCTGGCCCCGCACCGCCAAGGCCGCGTTCAGTCCGGCGAACAAGCCCTGGGCCGCAGCCTCCTCGTAGCCCGTCGTCCCGTTGATCTGACCGGCAAAGAACAGCCCCGCCACCGCCCGGGTCTCGAAACTGGCCTTCAGGCCGCGCGGGTCGAAGTAGTCGTACTCGATCGCGTAACCCGGACGC
>CAZUUU010000149.1:0-8236 GCA_964622685.1 uncultured Methylibium sp. | reverse complement strand
CCGCCCCGGGCCGGTGCCGCAGGACGACGAGGGACGGCGGGCCGCCGCCGTGGGCTGGACCTACGCCCCGCTGGTGGCCGACGAGGTCCTGCGCCAGCTGGGCTTCCGCGACGACGAGATCGGCCTCGAACTGAGCGACGCGGAGGTCCGGACCGACGGGGCGCCGACGCCCTTCTACCGCTCGCACCCGGCCGGCGAGCCGGCCTTGCCGGGCCTGTCGCGCACCCAGGCCGTGGTCGTGTTCGGCCGGCCCTGGCTGCTGCGCACGCGGGCGCTGCCGGGCTTCGTGTCGCGCGCCGAGCTGGTCTCGCCGCTGCTGCTCGGGTCGGGCCTGGCCCTGCTGTCGCTGGCGCTGGCCGTCGCGACCGGGCTGCAGTTGCGCGTGCGGCAGCAGCGCATCGACCTGCGCCGCCAGGAAGAGCGCCTCGCCGTCGGCATCGTGGGCGCGCTGCCGCAGGCCATCCTGGTCTTCGACGAGGCCGGGCGCATCGTGCGCAGCAACCAGGGGGCCACCCGGCTGTTCGGCTACGACGCGCACGACCTGCAGGGCCAGGGCATCGAGCGACTGCTGCCCGGCAAGATCCGCCCGCCCGCCTCCGCGGTCGCCGGTGATACCGGCCCGGGGCAGCCTGCGGGCGCCCGCAGCCTCAGCCTGCAGGGCCATCGCCGCGACGGCAGCGTCTTCCCGGCGGCGGTGGTCCTGGCCCCGCTCGAACTGGGCTCGCAAGCCTTGCTCGTCGCCGGCATCGAGGACATGACCGCCCAGCGGGCCGCGCTGGATCTGCTGGCCCGCGACGAGCAGCGCTGGCGCGAGCTGGCGGCCTCGCTGCCGCAGATGGTCTGGACCTGCACCCCCGACGGCCGCTGCGACTACCTCGGTCCCCAGTGGCGCGAGTACACCGCCCGCCCAGAAGCCGACCTGCTGGGGCAGGGATGGTTCGAGCATGTCCACCCCGACGACCAGGCGGCGCTGGCGCAGGCCTGGGGCGAGGTCGTCGCCACCGTCACGCCGTTCCAGACCGAGTTCCGCGTCCGCCGCCACGACGGCCAGTACCGCTGGTTCTACACCTGCGCGCTGGCGGTGCTGGACGATCAGGGCCAGGTGCTGCGCTGGGTCGGCTCCAACACCGACATCGAGGCACGCCGTCATGCCGAGGCCGAGTTGCTGGCCCTCAATGCCAGCCTCGAAGGCCGCATCGCCGAGCGCACCGCCGAGCTCGAAGCCGCGAGGCGCGACCTGCGGGCCATCCTGGACGCTGTGCCCGCCTCGATCGGCTACTGGGACCGGCAGCTGCGCAACCGCTTCGCCAACCACGCCTACCGGGCCTGGTTCGGCATCGACCCGGACGAACTGCACGGGCGCCACCTGCGCGAGCTGCATGGCGACCGCTACGAATCGCTGCTGCCCTACGTCGAGGCGGCGCTGCGCGGCGACCCGCAGACCTTCGAGCGCAGCTTCCACACGCCCGGCGGCGAGCGTCACGGCATCGTGCGCTTCATTCCGGACGTCCGCGACGGCGAGGTCCTGGGCTACTACGCGCTGGTTCAGGACGTGACGGCGCTGACCGAGAGCGGCCGCGCGCTGCAGGTCGAACGCGAACGGCTCGGCGCGATCATCGCCGGCACCGACGCCGGCACCTGGGAGTGGAACGTGCAGACCGGCGAGACGCGCTTCAACGAGCGCTGGGCCGGCATCGTCGGCTACACGCTGGCCGAACTGGAGCCGACCGACATCGGCACCTGGATGCGCTTTGCCCACCCGGACGACCTGGCCGAGTCGAACGAGCGGCTGCAACGTCACTTCGCCGGCGACGACGACCGCTACGAGTGCGAGGCCCGCATGCGGCACCGCGATGGCCGCTGGGTCTGGGTGCTCGACCGCGGTCGCGTGACGACCTGGACCGCCGACGGCCGGCCGGAGTGGATGCACGGCACCCACCTGGACATCACCGCCAGCCGCGAAGCCCGTCAGCTGCTGGCCACGAGCCAGGCCCTGCTCGACCGCACCGGCCGCGTCGCCGGCGTCGGCGGCTGGCAGCTCGACCTGGCGAGCCGCCGCCTGAGCTGGACCAGCGTCAGCCGCCGCCTGCTGGGCCTCGGGGCCGAGGCGGATCTGGACCTTCCGGCCACCCTGAATCTCTGCCCGCCCGAGGCCCGGGTGCGGGTCGAGGCGGCGCTGGAAGAGGCCGCCGAGCACGGTCTGCCCTTCGACCTCGAAGTGCCCTTGCGCACGCTGGACGGCCGCGACCTCTGGGTCCGCGTGGTCGGGGAGGCGGAGTGCGAGGGCGGCCCGCCGGTGCGCCTGGTCGGCGCTCTCCAGGACGTGACCGCGCGCCGCGCCACCGACGATGCCCTGCGCGAAGCCAAGCGCGCCGCCGATGCCGCCAGCGCGGCCAAGAGCCAGTTCCTGGCCAACATGAGCCACGAGATCCGCACCCCGATGAACGCGGTGATCGGCCTGGCCCATCTGCTCGAGCGCTCGCGGCTCGATCCGGAACAACGCGACTCGCTGGCCAAGCTGCAGAGCGCCAGCCGCTCGCTGCTCGGCGTGATCAACGACGTGCTGGACCTCGCCAAGATCGAGGCCGGCGAGCTCGGCATCGAGGCGTCGGACTTCGTCCTGGGCGAGCTGCTGGACGAGCTGCGCTCGATGTTCGAGCCCCAGGCGCGCGCCAAGGACCTGAGCTTCGTGCTGGCCTGCGCCGACGACGTGCCGGCCTCGCTGTGCGGCGACTCGCTGCGCCTGCGGCAGATCCTCGTCAACCTCCTCGGCAACGCGATCAAGTTCACCGAGCGAGGCTCGGTCGAGCTGAAGATCGAGCTGACCGGCGAGCACGACGGGCGGATCGGGCTGCGCTGCGCGGTCCGCGACACCGGCAGGGGGATCGAACCCGAGGTCATCGAGCGCCTGTTCACGCCCTTCACGCAGGCCGACACCTCGACGACGCGGCGCTTCGGCGGCACGGGGCTCGGCCTGTCGATCGTGCGCAACCTGGCCGAGCTGATGGACGGCCGGGCCGGCGTGTCGAGCCGCCTCGGGCACGGCAGCGAGTTCTGGGTCGAGATCGGCCTGCGACGCGGCACGCAGGACGGAGCCCCGTCGACGGGCGGGGCGGGCGGCCCGGCGCCCTTGCAGGTGCTGATCGCCGACGACGACGAAGCGCAGCGCGAGGTGCTGGCATCGATGGCGCGCGGGCTGGGATGGCGCGTGGCGACGGTGGCCAGCGGCGACGAAGCGCTGCGGCGGCTGCGCGCGCAGCGGGCCGACGCGCCGATCGACGTGCTGCTGCTCGACTGGCACATGCCTGGCCTCGATGGCGCCGCGGCGCTGGCGGCGCTCGAGCGCGAGCCGCCTGCAGCCGGGCCGCGCCCGGCCGCGCTGGTGCTGTCGGTCGAGCCCGTCGAGGAGGTCTGCCGGTCGCCCGAGTCGGCCCTCGCAGACAGCGTCCTGCAAGTGCCGATCTCGCCGTCGGCGCTGTTCAACGCCGTCAACAGCGCGGTCACCGCTCGCGGGGTCGATGCCGATCGGGTCGTCGCGGCGGCTCCGCTGGGGGCCGGTGCCTCCCAGTGGCTGCCCGGCGTCCAGGTGCTGCTGGTCGACGACAACGACATCAACCTCGAAGTGGCGCGCCGCATCCTCGAGGGCGAGGGCGCGCTGGTCACGGTGCGCCGCAACGGCCAGGAGGCGCTGGAGTGCCTGCACCGGCGCGCCGAGCCCTTCGACCTGATCCTCATGGACGTGCAGATGCCGGTGATGGACGGCCTGGAGGCGACCCGGCGACTGCGCGACGAGTTGAGCCTCGACGCGATTCCGGTCATCGCCCTCACGGCCGGCGCCCTGGTGGCCGAGCGCCAGCACGCCCTCGATGCCGGCATGACCGACTTCGTCAGCAAGCCCTTCGACCCGCGCCTGCTGGTGCGCACGGTGCGGCGCCAGGTCGAGCGCTACCGCTGCGAGCCGCTGCCGGTTCGCGACCGGATCGGAGCCGGCAGCGTGGAGACCACGCCCTGGCCGGCCATCGACGGCGTCGACAGCAGCGATGCCGCGCTGCGGCTCAACAACGATGTCGCGCTGTTCGCGCGCATGCTCGGCCGGCTGGTGAGCGAGTTCGGAGGCTGGGCCGACCAGCCGCCGCCGTGGCCGGCCGATCGGACGGAGCGGCGCGCGCTGGCCGGTCGCATGCACAAGCTGCGCGGCGGGGCCGGGATGCTGGGCGCCTACCGGGTGCAGTCGGTCGCCGGCCGGCTCGAGACGCTGCTGCGGCAGGAGGACGAGGACCCGGTCGAAGGGCAGGCGCAGTGCCGGGCGCTTTCGAGCGCCTTGCGAGGGCTGCGCAACGCCAGCGCCGGCGTGCGTCGGGCCATCCCGTCGCCGGGCGAGATCGTCGCGGCCGACGAGCCGCCCGCGGCGCCGGCGCTCGCCGAGTTCTCAGCGCTCCTGGGTCGCCAGGACCTGGCCGCCCTGGATCGCTACGAGTCCCTGGCCCCGGGGCTGCTGACCCTGTGCGGCAGCGAGCGCCACGCCGTGCTCCACGAGGCGCTGCACAACCTCGACTTCGCCCGCGCGGCGAGCCTGCTGTCCGAAGCCCTGCCGGCCGGCGCCTCGGCCGAGGACTGATCCGGGCTGCCCGTCCGGCGGCGACACAAGCTCTTACATCTTCGCGGCGCGACCCTGTCGATCCGCCGTGCTCTCCTTCGTCGTGGCTGTACGTGCCACTCAACCCGAAGGAGCTGCCATGCTGATCCAGGCCTACCTCACCTTCAACGGCAAGACCGAGGAAGCGGTCGAGTTCTACCGCCGCGCGCTCGGCGCCGAACTCGAGATGCTGATGCGCTTCAAGGAGGCGCCGGACCCGCCGCCGCCCGGCATGATCCCGGCCGACTGGGGCGACAAGGTCATGCACGCCTCGATCACCGTCGGCGACCAGCGGATCATGATGTCCGACGGTTGCGACCCCGCCGGCACCGGCTTCCAGGGCTTCTCGCTGGCCGTCAGCGTGACCGACATCCCCAGCGCCGACCGCGTCTTCGCCGCGCTGTCCGAAGGCGGCAGCGTGACCATGCCGCAGGGCGAGACCTTCTGGTCGCCGCGCTTCGGCATGCTGGTCGACCGCTACGGCGTCGCCTGGATGGTCATGGTCTCGCCGCCGATGTGAGCCTGCCCTGCCCCGACCCGACACCCCGCACCCCACCCCACCCCAAGGAGACCTCATGAGCTACGTCGATGGATTCATCGTTCCCGTCCCCACCAAGAACCTGGAGGCCTATCGCCGCCTGTCGCGCAAGGCCGGCAAGATCTGGCGCGAGTTCGGCGCCCTCGAGTACATCGAGTGCGTGGCCGACGACGTGAAGCCCGGCAAGTGGACCTCGTTCCCGCAGGCCGTCAAGCTCAAGAAGGGCGAGACGGTGGTCTTCTCGTGGATCGTCTACAAGTCGCGCAAGCAGCGCGACAAGATCAACGCGAAGGTCATGGCCGACCCGCGGCTGGAGTCGATGATGAACCCCAAGGCCATGCCCTTCGACGGCAAGCGGATGGTCATGGGCGGCTTCAAGACCTTCGTCGACGTCTGAGCGGACGAGCATGTCGACAACCCCCGCCCCGGCGCGCGCCGGCCGCCGCGAATGGATCGGGCTGGCCGTCATCGCGCTGCCCTGCATGCTCTATTCGATGGACCTCACGGTCCTGAACCTGGCCGTGCCGGCGCTCAGCCGCGAGCTGGCGCCGAGCGCGTCGCAGCTGCTGTGGATCATCGACATCTACGGCTTCATGGTCGCCGGCATGCTGATCACGATGGGCACGCTGGGCGACCGCATCGGCCGGCGGCGCCTGCTGCTGATCGGCGCGGCCGCCTTCGGCCTGGCCTCGGTGCTGGCGGCCTTCGCCACCAGTGCCGAGTCGCTGATCGCGATGCGCGCCCTGCTGGGCATCGCCGGCGCGACGGTGGCGCCGTCGACGCTCTCGCTGATCCGCAACATGTTCCACGACCCGCTGCAGCGCACCACCGCGATCGGCATCTGGGTCTCGAGCTATTCGCTCGGCGCGGCCGTCGGGCCGCTGATAGGCGGCCTGCTGCTCGAGTGGTTCTGGTGGGGCTCGGTGTTCCTCATCAACGTGCCGGTGATGTTGCTGCTGCTGGCGGTCGGCCCCTGGCTGCTGCCCGAGTTCCGCGACCCGTCGGCACGCCGGCTCGACGTGGCCAGCGCCGCGCTCTCGCTGGCGGCGGTGCTGGCGATGATCCACGGCCTCAAGCGCCTGGCCGAGCACGGCCTCGCGCTCGAACCGCTGCTGGCGATCGGCGCCGGCCTGGCCCTGGGCGCCGTGTTCGTGCGGCGCCAGCGCGGCCTGGCCGACCCGCTGATCGACCTGCGGCTGTTTCGCGTGCCGGCCTTCAGCGCCTCGCTCGCGATCTACCTGCTGGCCTGCCTGGCGATGTTCGGCGTCTACATCTTCATCGCGCAGTACCTGCAGCTGGTGCTGGGGCTGACGCCGCTGCAGGCCGGCGTGGCGACGGTGCCGTGGGCGCTGGCCTTCGTCGCCGGCTCGCTGGCGACGCCCTGGCTGCTGAAGCGCTGGTCGTCGGCCGGCGTCGTCGGCGGCGGCCTGCTGCTGGCCGCGGCCGCTTTCGTGATGCTGTCGCAGGCGCCGGTGCGCGAGGGCCTGCCCCTGATGATCGTCGCCAACGTGCTGATGTCGCTGGGCCTGGCCCCGGTCTTCACGCTCGCCACCGACCTGGTCGTCGGCTCGGTGCCGCCCGAGCGCGCCGGTGCCGCATCGGCCATCTCGGAGACCAGCTCCGAGTTCGGCGGCGCGCTCGGCGTCGCCGTGTTCGGCAGCCTGGGCACCGCGATCTACCGCGGCGCGATGGCCGAGTCGCCCGCGCCGCTGCCGCCCCAGGCGCTGGAGGCCGCGCGCGCCACGCTGGGCGGCGCCGCGTCGGCCGCCGGCCAGCTGTCGGCCGCCGACGGCGCGCTGCTGCTCGACGCCTCGCGCGCCGCCTTCATGCAGGGCCTGGAACTCAGCGCCCTGGGCGGGGCCGCGCTGCTGGTGGCCGCGGCGCTGCTGGCCTGGTCCACCCTGCGCACCCCGCCGCGCACCCAACCCGCAACACTGACAGGAGAACTGCCATGCGATTCATGATGCTGATGATCCCCAAGGGCTACGAGTCCGCCGGCCCCGAGCTGGACCTCGATCCCGAACGCGTCAAGGCGATGATGAAGTTCAACGAAGACCTGCAGAAGGCCGGCGTGCTGCTCGCGCTCGACGGCCTGCACCCGCCCGCCACCGGCGCGCGCGTCTCGTTCAAGGGCGGCAAGGCCAAGGTCAGCGACGGCCCCTTCGCCGAGGCCAAGGAAGTGCTGGGCGGCTACTGGATGATCCAGGTCAAGTCGCGCGACGAAGCCATCGCCTGGGCCACCCGCTGCCCCGGCGCCGACAACGAGGTGATCGAGGTGCGCCAGGTGCAGGAGTTCGCCGACTACACGCCCGAGGTGCAGCAAGCCGCCGCCGGCTTCGACGAGATGCTGGCGCAGTCGGCGCACCGGCCCAGGCAGTGACCCCCCACACGGAGACCCCCATGCTGAAGTTCATCGCCTACGCGGGCGTCGTCGTCGCGGCCCTGCTGACCGCGCTGCTGATCGTCGCCGCGACGCGGCCCGACAGCTTTCGCGTGCAGCGCAGCCTCACCATCCAGGCGCCGCCCGAGAAGATCTTCCCGCTGATCGACGACCTGAAGGGCTTCGCGAGCTGGTCGCCCTACGAGAAGAAGGACCCCGCGATGAAGCGCAGCTTCACCGGGCCGGCGGCCGGCCCGGGCGCGACCTACGCCTGGGACGGCAACAAGGACATCGGCCAGGGCAGCCTGGCGATCACCGAGTCGCAATCGCCGTCGCGCGTGCTGATGCGGCTCGACTTCCTGCGCCCCTTCGAGGCCCACAACTTCGCCGAGTTCACGCTCGTGCCGCGCGGCAGCGCGACCGAGGTCACCTGGGCGATGTACGGGCCCAGCCCCTACATTTCGAAGGTGATGGGACTGGTCTTCGACTTCGACACGATGGTCGGCAAGGACTTCGAGGCCGGGCTCGCCGACCTGAAGGCCGCGGCCGAGAAGTGAAGCGATGAAGGGACGCTCCGCGTGACGCAGGCCGACGCCACCCACCGCGCGATCGAGGCGGTCTGGCGCATCGAATCGGCCAAGCTGATCGCTGCGGTCGCCCGGATGCTGCGCGATGTCGGACA
>CAZUUU010000148.1:0-8290 GCA_964622685.1 uncultured Methylibium sp. | reverse complement strand
GGTGCTTGGGTCTTTAGCGACTACGACGCTGCTTGGCTGCTGGTGATTCCTGGTGCAGCGATTGCCGCCTACGTTTGGGCGACCGTCATGTGGAAGCTCGTCTTCCGCGAGATCTTTGCTCAGAAGCAGGCAGCAGCTGGGAGAACTGGATCCCGGGTCCGCGACAAGCCAAGCGGGCATTGACAACGCCAGTAGGTCATGACCGTGCTGTCAAACGATAGTTGAGAACCCGGGCGTACACTCGTGTCGTCCGTCGTGTTCGCGGGAGTCTTATATTTCCTTGAACCGATGCTCTTACGAGCAAGGGCTTGGAACATCGCGATGCGGGCGTGATCGTCTCGCGTCAGATGAACCCGAAGCTTCGCTGACCTCGCCCACCTGAACTCCGGTTCAGGAATGCGGCTCTCGGCTCGCGGCGGACACCTTATTCCGCTGCGCACGCCTCACGCGACTCACACCCCCTGCCGATGGCCTACTGGTTGATGAAGTCCGAGCCCGCCGAGGAGTCGATCGACGACCTCGCCGCCGCTCCCAAGCAGACCCTTTCGTGGACCGGCGTGCGCAACTACCAGGCGCGCAACTTCATGCGCGACCAGTTCGCGGTCGGCGACGGCGTGCTGTTCTATCACTCGTCCTGCCCCGAGCCCGGCATCGCGGGCCTGGCCGAGGTGGTGTCGACGGCGCATCCCGACGAGACGCAGTTCGACAGGAAGAGCAAGTACCACGACGCCGCCGCGACGCGCGCCGAGCCGCGCTGGTTCGGCGTCGACGTCAAGCTGGTGCGCAAGACGAAGCTGCTGCCGCTGGCCGCGCTGCGCGCCGAACCCAAGCTCGCGACGATGCGCATCCTGCAGCGCGGCAACCGCCTCTCCATCACGCCGGTCACGCCGGCCGAGTGGAAGACGGTGCTGGCGATGCTGAGCGCGGCGTGAGGCCTACGGGCCGAGCGCAGGGCCGCTCCCAAGCCGGCCCGTACCCCCGCGGGGGGTCGTGCACCGTACCCGGTGCGCGGGGGGCTCCATGATGCTGGATGCGACGCTGATCGCCGAGCTGCTGCTGCTCGGCGGCATCGGCGGCTTCCTGGCCGGCATGCTGGGGGTCGGCGGCGGCATGATCCTGGTGCCCTTCACCGCGGTGCTGCTGGAAGCGCGCGGCTTCCCGCCGGCGCAGCTGCTGCAGGTGGCGATCGCCACCTCGCTGGCAATGATCTGCTTCACCTCGATCTCGTCGCTGCGGGCGCACCACCAGCGCGGCGCGGTGCGCTGGCCGCTGGTCGTCGCGCTGTCGCCGGGCATCGTGGTCGGCTCCGTCCTCGGCGCCCAGGTCGCGAGCCGGCTGCCGGGCGCGGTGCTGAGCCTGGTGTTCGGCCTCTTCATCCTGGTGATGGCGACCAACATGCTGCGCGGCGGCGGTCGCGAAGGCACGCGCGAGCTGCCGGGCCGCTGGGCCGTCGGTGCCTTCGGCGGCGTGATCGGCTTCGTCGCATCGATGGTCGGCGCGGGCGGCGCCTTCCTCACCGTGCCCTTCCTCAGCGCGCACCGCGTTCCGATGCACCACGCGGTAGGCACCTCGGCCGCCGTCGGCCTGCCGGTGGCCCTGGCCGGCACGCTGGGCTATGTGCAGGCCGGCTGGTCGGCGAGCGGACTGCCTCCGGGCACGCTGGGCTACATCTACCTGCCGGCACTGGCCGTGCTGTCGGTGGCCAGCGTGCTGGCCGCGCCGTGGGGGGCGCGCGCAGCGCATCGCCTCGACACCCGACAGCTCAAGCGCGCCTTCGCGGTGCTGCTCTACGGCATCGCGGCTTTCATGCTGGTGCGCGCCGCGCGTTGATGCCCAGATCGATCTAGGCCTTCGGCTGCGCCGCGCCGAACGCGATGCTCGCCAGCGCGACGTGATTGCCGCCGCGCTGCTGCGCCTGCTGCAGCGCGCCCTCGGCGGCCTGCAGCAGGCCGGCCTGGGTCTGCGCCGTGTGCGGGAAGCTGGCCACGCCCATCGACACGGTGAACCGCAGGGCATCGCCGCCGCGCGCGACGAGCTGGGTCGCGCACTGGCGGCGCAGGCCTTCCATGCGGGCGTGCGCCGTGGCGAGCCCGACGCCCGACAGCAGCACCGCGAAGCGCTCGCCTTCGAGCCGGCTCGGCGCGTCCATCGCGCGGGTGTTGCCGCGCAGCAGGCCGCCCAGCGCCTCGAGCACGCGCGCGCGGCCGTCGGCGTCGTGCGGCGGGCTGCCGTCGGGCACGGCATCGACGGTGACGTAGACGATCGCGAACTCGCGGTGCTCGCGCATCGACAGGTCGATCTCGCGGCCGAGCTGGTCCCAGAACTGTTCGCGCTGCACCAGGCGCGCGGCGCTGTCGCGCGGCGCGCGGCCCTCGACCTCGCCGCGCAGGGACTCGACGGCGCGCTGCTGGGTCTCGAGCTGCCGGAGCGCGTCGCGCAGTTCGGCGTCGCGCCGGTGCAGCGCGCTCGTGTCGAGCCACACGCCCAGCAGCGGCCGGCTGCCGTCGGCTTGCGCCGCGAGCGGCACGCGCACCGCGGACAACTCGCGCCGCTGTCCGCTCAGCTCGAGCTGGTGCTCGGCCAGGCTGGCGGCCGGCTGCTGCATCGCGCCCTGGTCCGCGGCCCGCAAGGCGCTGGCCACCGCATGCGGCAGCAGGTCGGCGTCGGTCTTGCCGCCGGCCGCGCCGGGCGCGACACCGAGCAGCGCATGCCCGACCGGGTTGAGATGGAGGTAGCGGCCGTCGGCGTCCTTGACCCACCAGGCCAGGCCCAGGCCGTCGAGTGCCTCGGCCAGACCCTGCGACAGGCCGGCCGGCAGCGGCGGATGCGGAACTCGGGGGTCGGACATGGGTGGGACCCCGAGGCCGAACTGCGCCCGCGGGGCCAGGGAATCATAGCCCTGCCGTCGCTGCGCGCATCCCCAGCTTGAAGGCCCGGCGCGCGGCCGGCGGCCTCAGCCGATGAGCAGTTGCATGCTGCGCTCGTAGCGCTCGGTCAGGTCCTCGAAGCGCACGAGCAGCGCCTCGCTGCTGGCGGCCAGCAGGCGCCGGCCCTCGGCTTGCCGAAGGCGCCGACGCCCTTCCAGCAAGGCCTCCCAGTCGCGCGACGCGTGGTCCAGCGCCGCGACGATCTCCGGCGTGCCGAGCGGCAACGTGCGCAGGCCGGCCAGCGCGCGCTCGAACTCCAGCGCCGTCTGCTCGGCCGCGGCGCGCGCCTGCGCGGCCGCCTCGCCTTCGAGCAGCTCGCCCAGCAGCACCTGCTTGGCGAGGCGCTGGCCGCGCATGCGCTGGCGTCCGCACAGGTTGATGACGTGCAGCGTGCCGCCCGGGCCGGCGGCCTCGAGCGCGGCCACCAGCTGGTCGGCGCGCTCGAGCCCGCGCTCGGCCAGCGCGTCCAGCGCAGGCAGCTCGGCACGCGTCGAGGCCGGCGCGACGGCCGCGGCCAGCGCCTGCCAGGCGTCCTTCAGCGCGCCCAGCAGGTCGCCGAAGGTCGCGCGCGACAGCAGCCGGTCCAGCGCCGCCAGGTTGGCCTCGGCCCGCGCGGCCGCGACGGCCAGCAGCGAATGCGCCGACGCCGCGTCGACATCGGCGACGACCAGCGCGCGCAGCATCACCACGCGCTGCGACAGCATGCGCAGCTGGCCGGCGCGGTTGATCGCCTCGCCGTACAGCGCGCTGTCGATGACCTGCTGCGAGACCTGGCCGACGCGCTGGTTGGCATGCATCGACGCCGTGCGCAGCGCGCGGAAGGCCTCGTCCTCGCTGATCTGCCCGGCGCGCATCAGGATGCCCTTGGCGCGGTCGACGAGCTTGCGCTCCTCGAGGCGCTGGCTCAGCACGTCGAGCGCCGCCTGGCGCTCGCGGTCGCGCGCGAAGCGCAGCTGCGCGAGCTGCACGACCGCGCGCAGCCGTTCGCGCGCATAGCCCTGGGCCACCCACTCGTGCACGCCGGCGCGCAGCGCGCGATCGGCCGCCTCGACCGAGCTGTCCTGGGTGAAGACGACGACCGGCAGCGGCTGGGTCGCGGCCAGCGCCTCCAGCGCCGCGGTCAGCGCCGGGCCGGGCCGCGGCTCCCAGCAGACCACCACGTCGGGGCTCAAGCGCAGTGCATCGCGCACCATCATGCTGCACTGCGTCGCGGGTAGCGGCTGCAGCCCGGCGGCCCGCAGATCCTCGGCCAGCGGCGGCGCCGAGGGGTCCGAAACGACGGGGAGCACGGTGATGGACATGAGCAGGCGCTTTGGCAACCAATAGCACGGACCAAGCCATTGTCCCCTCGCTGGCACGCATGTTGCGACCGCTGCCGCATCGGGTGTGACGATGCACCCGGGCCGGGCGAACCGCACCGCCGGCCGGGCGCACGCCGAAGTGCGCCGGATGTGCCTCCCTGCCGCGCCTTCGGGCTGCGGCGCAGCGCCCACGGGATGCCATGTCCAAGTTCAGCAGCTTCGCACGCGCCGGCCACTGGCCGACGCTGTTCGCCGCCTTCCTCTATTTCGACTTCTGCTTCGCGATCTGGGTGCTGAACGGCGCGATGGCGCCCTTCATCAGCGAGACCTACGGCCTCGACGCCGCGCAGAAGGGCTTCATGATCTCGGTGCCGATCCTGGCCGGCGCGCTGATGCGCTTTCCGCTGGGCGTGCTGTCGCAGTACATCGGCCGCAAGAACGCCGCGATGGTCGAGATGGCGCTGATCATCGCGGCGCTCGGCTTCGGCTTCATGTTCGTCGACAGCTACGACAGCGTGCTGGCGATGGGCGTGCTGCTGGGCATCGCCGGCGCGAGCTTCGGCGTCGCGCTGAGCCTGGGCAGCGGCTGGTACCCGCCCAGGTACAAGGGCCTGGCGATGGGCATCGCCGGCGCCGGCAACTCGGGCACCGTGCTGGCCGTGCTGTTCGCGCCGCCGCTGGCGCAGGCCTTCGGCTGGCAGACGGTCTACGGCCTGGCCGCCGGGACCATGCTGCTGCCGATGGCGGTGATGTGGTTCTGCGCCAAGGAGCCGCCGGACCGCGAGCACCAGACGCTGCGCGAGCATGTGTCCTGCCTGTTCGAGAAGGACGGCTGGGCCTTCAGCCTGATCTACATCGTCACCTTCGGCGGCTTCATCGGCCTGGCCAGCTTCCTGCCGACCTACTTCCACGACCAGTTCGGCGTCACCAAGGTGCAGGCCGGCCAGCTGACGATGCTGGCGACGCTGATGGGTTCGGCGGTGCGCGTGCTGGGCGGCTGGATCTCCGACCGCGTCGGCGGCATCGCGACGCTGTCGGGCGTGCTGGTCGCCGTCGCGGTCACGCTCGCGGCCTGTGGCTTCGCCGGCGCATCGCTGGCGGTGACGACGCTGCTCTTCATGCTGTGCTTCGCCGCGCTGGGCGCCGGCAACGGCGCGCTGTTCCAGCTGGTGCCGCTGCGCTGGCCGCTGACCACCGCGGTCGCCGGCTCGATGATCGGCGAGGTCGGCGCGCTGGGCGGCGGCTTCCTGCCCAACGCGATGGGCCTGTCCAAGCAGTACAGCGGCAGCTACCTGTGGGGATTCCTGTCGTTCACCGTCCTGGCGATCGCGATGCTGGTGATGCTGCGCGTGATGCAGATCCGCTGGACCAGAACGTGGGCGGAGCGCGGGGGCAAGGCCCCCGCGCCCCGCCCGATGGGTGCGAACGGATCGCTCCCCCGGGCCGCCTCCGGGAGGGGGTTCCAGCATGAGTGACGACTGGCCGCTAACGCGGCAGCCAGAACAGCCAGACGAGCAGCAACGCGTTGAACAGCAGCGAGACGACGAGGCCGGCCTTCCACAGGGCCATCGGGTCGCGCTGGATCAGCGGCGTGGCGGGCGGGGCGGCGAGCGTGCGCGAGGCGCCGCGCTCGAGCGCGAGCAGCAGCTCCTCGGCGGTCTCGAAGCGCTGCTTCGGGTCGCGGGCGACGGCCTTGGCCAGCAGGTGGTCCAGCCAGATCGGCACGTCGGGCCGCAGGCGCGACGCGGGCGGCGGGTCGTGCCGGTAGCGGCCGCCCTGGTAGGGCTCGATCTCGCCGTAGGGCAGCCGGCCGGTGAGCCAGCGGTACAGCGTGACGCCGAGCGCGAACAGGTCGCTGGCCGCATCGGCCGGCGCGCCGTCCCACTGCTCGGGGTTGATGTAGCTGGGCGTGCCGGCATGCAGCTCGCGCTGCGCGGCCGGCTCGCGGCCGGACAGCGCGACGCCGAGGTCGAGGATGCGCCAGCGGCCGTCGTCGCCGCGGTGCAGGTTGCCGGGCTTGATGTCGCGGTGGATCACGCCGTGGCGATGCAGCCGGCCCAGCGCCTTGGCCACCTGGGTCGCGCCGCTCACCAGCTCGGTCACAGGCACCGGGGCGGGTGCGGCCAGCAGCTGCTCGAGCGTGCGGCCGCCGTGCCAGTCGAACACCGTGTACAGCGCGCTCGGCTCGGCGATCTCGTGCACGCGCACGAAGCCCGGGTCGTCGACGGCGGTCGGCTTGCCGCTGCCGACGTAGCGCTCGGTCAGCCGCAGGCCCAGCCAGGCCTCGTGGGCCAGCATCGCGCGCTCCTCCGGGTCGCTGGCGCGCGACTCGTGCAGGGTCTTGATCGCCACCAGTTCGCGCTGCGCCGACCCGGTGGCTCGCGCCTGGTAGAGGCGGTGTACGCCGGTGTCGGCGACCAGCGCGGTGACGGTGTAGCCGTCGAGCACGTCGCCGACCTTCAGCCGCGGCGGCACCGGCAGGCGGCGGCCGCGCAGCAGCTCGTCCTCGAGCCGCGCCGCGTCGAGCTCGCGCACCACGATGACGAGTGCGGTCGCGTTGTCGGCACCGCCCGGGCCGCGGGCCGCCAGCGCCGCGTCGACCAGCGCCTCGCTGGCCTGCTGCGCCCCGCCCTCGCCGGCCAGCGCGGCCAGCCGGCCGGCCGCGAGGGACCCATGCACGCCGTCGCTGGTCAGCAGGTAGCGGTCGCCGACCTGGACCTCGCCCTGGGCGTAGTCGATGCGCACCGCGTCGTCCAGGCCGATGGCGCGCGTCAGCCGCGATTGCAGGTCGGGGTGGTCGAAGCGGTGGTCGTGGGTCAGCTGCATCAGCTCGTGGCCGCGCAGGCGCCAGGCGCGGCTGTCGCCGACGTGGGCGATGGTGACGCCGTGACCTTCCAGCGCCAGCGCGGTCAGCGTCGTCATCGCCGTCGCGCCGCCGCCCTTGGCGTTGTGGGCCGCCAGCCAGGCGTTCTGGGCGCCGACCAGGCGGTCGAAGACCACCGTCGTCTCCCAGGTCGCGGGCGCGGCGAAGAAGTCGGCCAGCAGTCCCATCACCGTGGTCTGGGCCGCCTCGCGACCGCGGCCGCCGGCCGAGACGCCGTCGGCGATGGCCGCGACCAGCCCGCGGCCCGGCTCGCGCAGCGCGCCGGCGAAGTCCTCGTTGTGCTCGCGCGCCCCGCGCCGGCTGGCGTGGCCGATGTCGACGTCGAAACTCATTGCGACATTGTCACTGTCGCCATCGTCGGCCGAGGTGCTGGCACCCGCTTTGCTATGAACCGCTCGATCAGGAGCCTCGCATGAAGAAGATGAAACTGGTGATGGTGGGCAACGGCATGGCCGGCGTGCGCACGCTCGAGGAGCTGCTGAAGATCGCGCCCGACCTGTACGAGATCACGGTGTTCGGCGCCGAACCCCACCCCAACTACAACCGCATCCTGCTGAGCCCGGTGCTGGCCGGCGAGCAGACGATCGACGAGATCATCCTCAACCCGCTGTCCTGGTACGCTGAGAACGGCATCACGCTGCATGCCGGCAAGAAGGTCGTGGACATCGATCGCGTCAAGCGCGTCGTCCGCGCCGACGATGGCACCGAAGCCGAGTACGACCGACTGCTGATCGCCACCGGCTCCAAGCCCTTCATCCTGCCGGTGCCCGGCAAGGACCTCGATGGCGTGATCGCCTACCGCGACATCGCCGACACCAACACGATGATCGAGGCGGCGGCCAGGTATCAGCACGCGGTCGTCATCGGCGGCGGGCTGCTGGGCCTGGAGGCGGCCAACGGCCTGATGCTGCGCGGCATGCAGGTGACGGTGGTCCACATCATGCCGTGGCTGATGGAGCGCCAGCTCGACGACGTGGCCGGCAAGCTGCTGCAGAAGTCGCTCGAGGACCGCGGCCTGAAGTTCCTGATCGGCGCGCAGACGCAAGAGCTGGTCGGCGACAAGGACGGGAGGGTGATGGCCGTGCGCTTCAAGGACGGCCAGGAGATACCGGCCGACCTGGTGGTGATGGCCGCCGGCATCCGCCCCAACACCGAACTCGCCGAGAAGATCGGCATCC
>CAZUUU010000147.1:0-8334 GCA_964622685.1 uncultured Methylibium sp. | reverse complement strand
GCATGCCGCCAGCGTTCAATCTGAGCCAGGATCAAACTCTTCAGTTCGATCTTGATGTTTGCTCAAAGAATTGAAGTGAACTTCACTTCAGTGAGCGTTTAAGGTCATGAGACCTCGGCCTTGCGGCCTTGGCACCCGCCTTCAAACGCCCACGCTTATCGGCTGTTGTTTGTTAAAGAACACTGCCTCGCGGCATCGCTGATCGACATCAGCAGAGAGATGGGATTGTGCAGCACTTTTAGTCCTGCGTCAAGCGATCCCTTTTCTCCTTCCGCACTGGGCTGACTCACGTGTTGTCGAGTCACCGTTTAGCGGAGCCTCACAGTCTAGCACCGTTTCTGGCTCGACTGCAACTAGCGCGCCGACGCCGCTTCCAATCGGATCAGACAGCGGGCTGCAGGTCGGGCGAGTCGTCGCGCGCCTTGCGCGAGTCCGTGCGCAGGATCCTTTGCTTGATCGTGGCGATCTGCGCCGGATGCATCGAGAAGCTTCTGAGTCCCATTGCCAGCAAGGGCGCAGTGAACGTCGGGTCGCCGGCCATCTCACCGCACACGCTCACTGGCTTGCTTTGGCGTCGGGCGGATCGAATCGTTCGTTCGATCAGTTCCTGGACCGCGGGATGCCATGGGTCATACAGATGGGACACCGACTCGTCGGCACGGTCGATCGCCAAGGTGTACTGGATCAGGTCGTTCGTGCCGATCGAGACGAAGTCGAACGACTCGAGGAAGCGGTCGATCATCAACGCTGCCGCAGGCACTTCGATCATCGCGCCCACCGGCACCTGACCGAAGCTCCTCCCGCTCTCGCTCAGCTGCTGCTTGGCGCGCGCGATCGCTTCGAAGGTGCCACGGATCTCCGACAGGTGAGCCAGCATCGGCACCAAGAGCCTGACCTGGCCATGCGCGCTGGCTCGCAGGATGGCTCGCAGTTGCTGGCGAAACATGCTGGGCTCGGACAAGCTCCACCGGATCGCACGCCGACCGAGCGCCGGGTTCAGGACGTGCTCGTGCCGCAGCTCATGCAGCGACATGCGCTCCAGGGGCTTGTCGGCGCCGATGTCGACCGTGCGGATCGTCACCGGCAGACCATGCATCGCCTCGACAACGGCCCGATAGGCCTCGTACTGCTCATCCTCACCAGGGAGATCTCCGCTGCTGCGGTTCATGAAGAGGAACTCGCTGCGGAACAGCCCGACGCCGACGGCGCCAGCGTCCAACGCGGCCGCGGCGTCGCCCGGCAACTCGATGTTGGCCAGCAGCTCGACCCGTTCGCCGTCGAGCGTCACGGCCGGCGTGTGCCGCAGGCGCGTCAGGCGCTCTCGCTCCAGTTCGCTCTGCCGCTGCCTGAAGCGGTACTCCTCCAGCACGATCGGCGACGGGTCGATGATCACGATCCCGACATCGCCGTCGATCACCACCCAGTCATCCTGTCGGATCACGCGGCTGGCCTCCCGGGCGCCGACCACGGCAGGGATGTCGAGGCTGCGCGCCACGATCGCCGTGTGCGATGTCCTGCCACCGACGTCGGTCACGAATCCCGTGAAGACGCTGCGCTTGAACTGCAGCATGTCGGCCGGTGCGATGTCGTTGGCGACCAAGACGAGCGGATCCTCGCCGGCGAAATCCCGCGGGTTCACGCCCAAGCCTGGTGGTGCGCCGCCGCCCAGGTGCATCAGCGCGCCCAGAAGCCGCTCGACCACCTGCTCGAGATCGGCCTTGCGTTCGCGCAGGTAGTCGTTCTCCATCTCGTCGAATTGCCGCGCCAGCACCTCGAGCTGCGCCGACAGGGCCCACTCGGCGTTGTAGTGGCGTTCGCGGATCCAATGGCCCGTCGCCCCCGTCAGCGCCTCGTCATGCAACAGCATCAGGTGCACGTCGAGCAGCGCCGACAGCTCTGATGGCGCATCCGCCGGCATGTCGCGCTGCAGGCCACCGAGTTCCGCGGCGACGGCATCCCGCGCCGCGCGCAGGCGCTGGATCTCGGACTCGACCTGCGCCGGCTCGATGAAGTAGTGCGCGACGTCGACCCGGCTCGAGGCGACCAGCACGGCCCGCCCGATGGCGACACCGCGCGACACCGGGATACCGAACATCTGCAGGCTCATGAAGCGATCCTAGCAGCGCCCCCGCGGCCGGCTGTCACTGCAGCTTCATGCGGGCTACATCGACGCGTCACGCACCTGTCTCATCCTCGGCGGCCATGCAAGATCAGGAGAACTCATGAGGGACCTGCCGCTGCCGACGCTGCCGCTCCACGAGATCGCTGGCCCAGGCGCACGCGCCGACCGGAGGTCACTTCGATGCCGGGACGCCGAGCCGCCTGCCTCGACCGAACGGGTTCGACTGGGCGTGGCTTGGGCGCGCGATGAGAGCGAAGTTCGCGAAGCGCAGCGCCTGAGGCACCTCGTCTTCGCCGAGGAGATGGGCGCACGCCTGGCGCCACCCCGCGGCACGCCGGCCGGTCATGACGTCGACGTGTTCGATGCCTACTGCGAGCACCTGCTGGTCCGGCTGCTCGGCCCGGACGGCGAACCGGGTTCGGTGATCGGCACCTACCGCGTGCTGACCCCCGCCGCCGCGCAGCGCGTCGGCGGCCTCTACAGCGAGACCGAGTTCGACCTGACGCGACTGCGACCGCTGCGCACGAAGATGGTCGAGCTGGGTCGTTCCTGCGTCCACCCCGATCATCGTTCCGGCGGCGCCATCCTGGCCCTGTGGGGCGCGCTGGCCGAGTTCATGGTGCGCAACCAGCTCGACACGATGGTCGGCTGCGCCAGCATCAGCATGCGCGACGGCGGGCATGTCGCCGCCAGCCTGTGGGAGCAACTGCGCCACACCCACCTGGCACCGATCGAATGGCAGGTGCGCCCTCGCCTTCCGCTCCCGGTCGACGACCTGGATCGGACACTGCCGGTCGAACCGCCGCCACTGATCCGCGGCTACCTGCGGTGCGGCGCCAAGGTGCTGGGTGCACCGGCCTGGGATCCGGACTTCAACACGGCCGATCTGCCGATGCTGATGCGGATCGACGACCTGCCGACCAAGTACCGCCGGCACTTCCTGGGGCAGTGAGGCGCCGCCCCCTACTCGCCCTCGCCGAACTTGTCGTTGATCAGCGCCAGCAACGCATCCATCGCCTGCTGCTCCTGATCACCCGAGGTCTCGATCTCGACTTCGGTGCCGATGCCCGCGGCCAGCATCATCACGCCCATGATGCTCTTGGCATTGACCCGGCGTGCCCCGCGCGCCATGAACACCTCGCACGGATAGCTGCCGGCCAGCTTGGTCAGCTTGGCCGAAGCCCGGGCGTGCAGGCCCAGCTTATTGCTGATGGTGACGCGCGTCGAGATCATCGCCGGGGCGGGCTCCTACGTTCTGGGTCTGGTTCTGCGGCCGCGCCGGCGCCACCTGCAGCACGCCTTGCGTCGCGCCCGCCAGGGCTCGCGCCACCAGCATGTCCAGCGGCTCGTCGGCGTAGTTGATCGTGCGCCACAGCATCGGCACGTTGACGCCCGTCACGATCTTGACGCTCGCGCCGTCGGCCAGGCGCTGCGCCACGTTGCAGGGTGTGGCCCCGAACACGTCGGTCAGGATCAGCGCGCCTCGGTCGCCCTGGGCCGCCAGCAAGCGGTCGAGCAGCACGCGAGCCTGCGCCTCGATCTCGTCGGGCGCCAGCTGCGGGGTCACGTCCAGCGCCTCGACGGCCTGCATCGCATCGGGGAAGGCATGCCCGGCCGCGACACGAAGTGCCGACGCCAGCGGCGCATGCGCAATGATGAACAGCCCAGCCATGGTGGTGATTATGGGTTGAGCTTCAGTCCGCCGAAGAAGGTCTCGAGGGCTTCGTGGGAAGGTCCGCCGCCCAGGGCGGCGACGTGGAAGACGCGCGTGCCGCGCGCGAACAGCCAGGCCCGCTCGGTGATCTCGCTGCCGTCCGGCCGCCGCCCGGCAATGCGCAGGCGCACCGCCTGCGGGTTCGGCGTCATGCCCGCCAGCGCCAGCGGCTGCGCCTCGAGCTCGCGCCCGTCGAGGTTGACGAGCCGGCTGGCGCGCAGGGCGGCGAGTGCCTCGGCGACGCGCGCCGGATCGGTCATCTCGGCCGTGCCGAGGCCCCAGGTCACGCCCCCTGCGCTGCAGACCAGCATCTGCAACGACACGCTCCCCCCCCCGAGCGAGACCGACCGCTCCTGACGTTCGGGCTTGCAAGGAAAGCTCGCCGTGATGCCGGCGCCCGCCGGCCGCACCTCGCGCCAGTCCAGGACCGGCGAGCACGCGCCGCCCGCCAGCAGCAAGACAGCAGACCTGATCAGTCGAAGCAGCATCACTCGATTATCCGGAGCCAGCGGCGCAGAATCGCCGCATGGACAATGCCTTCGCTCAGTCGCTCGGCGGTCTGCGCGTGCTCGACCTGTCGCGCGTCCTGGCCGGGCCGTGGTGCACGCAGGTGCTGGGCGACCTCGGCGCCGACGTCGTCAAGGTCGAGCGGCCGGGCACGGGTGACGACACGCGCGCCTGGGGCCCCCCTTTCCTGAACGATGGGCTGGGCGCCGAGAGCGACGAGTCGGCCTACTACCTGGGCGCCAACCGCAACAAGCGCTCGATCACGATCGACCTCGCGCATCGCGAAGGGCAGGCCCTCGTCCGCTCGCTCGCGCAGCAGGCCGACGTGCTGGTCGAGAACTACAAGGTCGGGGACATGGCCCGCTACGGGCTCGACTTCGCCACGCTCCACGCGCTGAACCCGCAACTCGTCTACTGCTCGATCACCGGCTATGGCCAGACCGGCCCGTACCGCGACCGTGCCGGCTACGACTACGCGGTGCAAGGGCTGGGCGGCCTGATGAGCGTGACCGGCGAGCGCGACGACCTGCCCGGCGGCGGCCCACAGAAGGTCGGCGTGGCGGTCGCCGATCTCTTCACCGGCCTGTACGCCACCGTCGGCATCCTGGCGGCGCTGCGGCATCGCGATGCCGAAGGCTTCCGGCGCGGCCCGGGCCAGTACATCGACATGGCGCTGCTGGACGTCCAGGTCGCGATGCTGGCCAATCTCGGCGCCAACTACCTCGTCAGCGGCCGCGCACCGGGGCGCGCCGGCAACGCACATCAGAACATCGTGCCCTACCAGGTGTTCGAGGTGGCCGACGGTCACATCATCCTCGCGGTCGGCAACGACGGTCAGTTCGCCAAGTTCTGCGAGGTCGCGGGCCGGGCGGACCTGGCCGCCGATCCGCGCTTCTCGAAGAACGCCGATCGCGTGCGCCACCGCGCGGTGCTGGTCCCGCTGCTCGCCGCGCTGATGCGCCAGCGCACGCGCGAGGACTGGCTCGCAGCGCTCGAGACCGCCAAGGTTCCGTGCGGCCCGATCAACTCGCTGGACCAGGTCTTCGCCGACCCCCAGGTGCTGGCGCGCGGCATGACCGAGACCGTGCCCCATCCCCTGACCGAGGCACTGCGGCTGGTCGCCAGCCCCCTGAAGCTGTCCGCCACGCCGCCCCGAACGCGGCATGCGCCGCCCTTGCTGGGCCAGCACGAGTCCGAGGTGCTGGGCGACTGGCTGGGCTGGGACGCCGAGCGCATCGCGGCGGCCCGCACCGCCGGCGCGCTCGGCCCCTGATGCCGCGCCCCTGAATCGGGGGGAAACCGCGCCGCGGCTGGCGCGGAGCTAGGGATGGCGTCGCGAAACGTCACAGAATGTGTGCTGTGCGGCAGAGCGGGTTTATCGACCCGGGCCGCGCCGACCACGACTCCATGACCATGACTGCCCGCCCGCCACTGCCCGCCCCCGAGACCGACTCGGCCGACACCCAGGAGGCGTGGCGGGAGCTGACGGCCCAGATCGGTCGCGAGGTCGCCGAGCCGCTGAGCGCCGCGCTCGAGCGGGTGATCCAGCTCACCACCACCGGCGGCATCGACCGCGAAGGCCTGCGCGCGCTGCGCAACGAGATCGAGCGCGCCCGCCGCATCGGCGTGGTCAGCCAGCAGCTGTCGCGCTTCGCGTCCAAGCGCCTGCGGCAGTCGCACGAACGGCTCGATCTGGCGCAGACGCTGCAGTCGGTGCTGACCCATCGTGCGCGCGAAGCCAACGCCCGTGGCGTCCAGGTGCGCCAGAGCACCCGGCCGATCGAGGTGCTGGTCGATCCGGCCCTGCTGTTCAGCCTGCTCAACGCCGTGCTGGACTGGGCGATCGAGCAGGCCCGCTCGACCATCGACTTCCGCGTCGACCTGAAGGACTGGCCGGCGCATGGCCGCGTGCGCTGCAGCTTCGGTCACGAACCCGATCGCTCGGCCGGCGCCGATGCCGCCACGGGCGACTCGCTGAATTGGCACCTGCTGAGCCAGATCGCGCGCACGATGGGGCTGGTGCTGCTGCGCGAGGCCGACGCTGCGAGCGTCTCGATGACCCTCGAGTTCCCGTTGACCGTCAACGAAGAGCTGGAAGGCATGACCGCCATCGAGCTCGATCACGGCGACTCGTCGACGCTCAACTCCAAGCCGCTGGCCGGCAGCCAGGTGCTCGTGCTCGCGGCGCGCCGCGAGGTGCGCGTGCAGGTACGCGAGGCGCTCGCCAACATGGGCCTGCTGATCGACTTCGTCGGCTCGGTGGACGAGGCGGCCGACTTCTGCCGCGAGGGCCTGCCTCACGCGATCGTGTTCGAGGGCGTGCTGCGCGGTGAACGCCTGGAGCAGCTGGCCGACGACATCCGGGCCGAGCTGCCCGGCTTCTCGTTCATCGAGCTCGTCGAGGAAGGCAACGCCTTCGAGGTCTCGGGCTTCAACGGCATGAACCACGCCCGCGTCGGGCGCGATGGCCTGCAGCAGGCACTGCCCTCGGCGCTGGTCTTCGAGCTGTCGAGGCAGTTCTGACCGGCCGGGCTCAGAGCGAGCCGAAGACCTTCTTCAGGATCGCGCTGCCGGTCCCGACCGGGTCCTGGCGGATCTTCTTCTCTTCCTCGCCGATCATGAGATAGAGGCCGTCCAGCGCCTTGCCTGTCACGTACTGCTGTACGTTGGCGTCTTCCTTCTTGACGACGCCGAGGCCGACGCCCTTGCCCGCCACCGCGTTGTACTTGGATGCGAGCGAGACCTTCTCGGTCGCGCGCGTGACGACCGGCAGGAACTTCTCGCCCAGCGGCAGGCGGGTCTTCTCGGCGAAGAAGGTCGTCACCGAGGTGTCACCGCCCTGGAGGATCTGCTTCGCGTCGGTCACTGTCATCTGCCTGACGGCATTGCTGAGCAGCTGCTTCGACTCCGGCACCGCCGACTCGGCGGCGCGGTTCATCGCGGTGACAAGCTCATCGACCTTCTTGCCCTGGCCCAGCCCGCGCATCAACTTGGCGGCACTCTCCAGGGCGCCGGGCAGCGGGATGCGCACCTTGGGGTTGCCGAGGAAGCCGTCGGGCTTGCCCAGCAGGCCGACGGCGGCCGCCGCACCGCGCTCCAGCGCCGCCTTCAGGCCGGCACTCGCGTCGGCGTCGCTCAGCGACAGCGCACGCGCCTGCGCCGCACAGACCCACAAGGCCATGCCGGCCGCCAACTGTCCGGAGAACTCGCGTCGGTCCATCGTTGCCTCCTGCTGTGTGGCGTGCGGCCCTCAGACGACGCCTGCGGCGTGCGCCTGCTGGTCGGCGTGATAGCTCGAACGCACCATCGCGCCGACCGCGGCATGGCTGAAGCCCATCGCCTGTGCTTCGCGCTCGAACATCGCGAAGGTGTCCGGGTGCACGTAGCGGCGCACCGGCAGGTGGTGACCGCTGGGCGCGAGGTACTGGCCCAGCGTCAGCATGTCGATGCCGTGGGCGCGCATGTCGCGCATCACGACGAGGATCTCCTCGTCGGTCTCGCCCAGGCCGACCATCAGGCCGCTCTTGGTCGGCACCCCGGGCGCGAAGTCCTTGAAACGCTTCAGCAGGTCGAGGCTGAACTGGTAGTCCGATCCGGGTCGCGCTTCCTTGTAGAGGCGCGGCACCGTCTCGAGGTTGTGGTTCATCACGTCGGGCGGCGCGGCCTTCAGGATGTCGAGTGCGCGGTCCATGCGGCCGCGGAAGTCGGGCGTCAGGATCTCGATCTGCGTGGCCGGAGACAGCTCGCGGACCTTCTCGATGCAGGCCACGAAATGCGCCGCGCCGCCGTCGCGCAGATCGTCGCGGTCGACACTGGTGATGACCACGTACTTCAGCTTCAGCGCCGCGATGGTCTTGGCCAGGTTCAGCGGCTCGTCGGCGTCCAGCGGATCGGGGCGGCCGTGGCCGACATCGCAGAACGGACAGCGCCGCGTGCACTTGTCGCCCATGATCATGAAGGTGGCCGTGCCCTTGCCGAAGCATTCGCCGAT
>CAZUUU010000146.1:0-8367 GCA_964622685.1 uncultured Methylibium sp. | reverse complement strand
GGCTCACGTCGATGAAGTGGGTGGTGCTGGGCCAGGGCGAAGTGCGCGGCTGACGGCATGAGTCTCGACCCGCGCGGCGCCCTCGTCCTGTTCTCCGGCGGTCAGGACTCGACCGCCTGCCTGGCCTGGGCGCTGGAGCGCTACGCGCATGTCGAGACCATCGGCTTCGACTACGGCCAGCGCCACCGCATCGAGCTCGAGTGCCGCAGCGTCGTGCGCGACGCGATCGGGCGCGGCTTTCCGCACTGGGCCGGGCGCCTGGCCAACGACCACCTGCTGGACCTGGCGCTGCTGGGCCAGATCTCCGACACCGCGCTGACCGGCGAGCGCCAGATCGAGATGCAGGCCAGCGGCCTGCCCAGCACCTTCGTGCCGGGCCGCAACCTGCTCTTCCTCGGCTTCGCCGGCGCAATCGCCTACCGGCGCAACCTGAGCGTGCTGGTCGGCGGTATGTGCGAGACCGACTACTCCGGCTACCCCGACTGCCGCGACAACACGCTCAAGGCCATGCAACTGGCGCTCAGCCTCGGCATGGCGACGCCGATGACGGTCGAGACGCCGCTGATGTGGCTCAACAAGGCCGAGACCTGGGCGCTGGCGCATCGCCTCGGGGGCGAGGCGCTGATCGAGCTGACCGTGGACCACACGCACACCTGCTACCTCGGCGAGCGCCGCGAGCGCCACGACTGGGGCTACGGCTGCGGGGCCTGCCCGGCCTGCGAGCTGCGGCGCAAAGGCTACGAGGCCTGGCGCGCGGCGGCCTGAGCCGCCTCCAGCCAGGGACCGAGGGCGCGACGGCCGGTCGGCGTGAGGCGAAGCGCGCGCGAGGCGCTGCGGCGCAGCCACCAGCCGTGGGCCAGTCCGTGGTCCAGCAGTGCGGTGGCCAGCGCGCCGGCCAAGTGGTCGCGACGCTCGGACCAGTCGAGGCAGGCGCAGGCATACCGTGCGGCTGTCTCGGCGGGCAGGTCGATGCCCAGCGCCGCGAGCTGCGTGCGGCCCGTGTCTGTCAGCCGGAACTGCAGGCCATCGCGCCGCGTCGCGTCGGGCGCCAGCGTGCCGCGCGCCAGCAGGCCGTCGAGCAGCGCGACGCCCAGCTCGCCGGCGAGGTGGCGGTAGCAGGTGCGGGCCTCCTTCAGCGGGCGAAAGGCGGCGCGTCGCCACTGGGCATCGGTGCCGGCGTGGCGCTCGGCGACCACGGCCAGCGCCTCCAGCACGCGTGCCACGTCCTCGTCCGCCAGCTGCAGGTAGCGGTGCCGGCCCTGGTGGCGCGACCGCAGCAGGCCGCTGTCCAGCAGGCGCGCGATGTGCGCACTGGCAGTGCCCGCGCTGACGCCGGCCGCACGGGCCAGCTCGCCGGCGGCGAGCGCCTGGCCGCCCATCAGCGCCGACAGCATGCGGGCCCGCGTCGGGTCGCCGATCATCGCGGCGACGGTCGCGAAGCGCGGCTCGGGCGCGATGGCGGGCGGGCTCATGGTGTCGGCGGCGCGACGCCGCGGCGTGACTTCATGCCGCGATGATCGCGCAGCCTCGCGGCGGATCGCTTCGTCGCGGCAAGAAGCGTCGGGCGCGTCAGGCCGCTGGCGTAGAGTCGTCTCTGATGCTGGCCGGACCCACTGCCTCGTGAGCACGACACGGATCGTCGTGGTCGTGCTGCTGGCCGTATTCGGCTTCTGGCTCGTCGGGGCCTACAACCGGCTGGTGCGCCTGCGCAGCGCGGTCGCGGCGGCGTGGACGCCGATCGACGCCCAGCTGCGGCGCCGCCAGGCGCTGGCCTTCGACCTGGCGACCTTGCTGGCCGGGCCCGAGTGCAAGGGGGCGATGGACGACGAGGTCGGCCGCGCGACGCTGCAGTCGGTGGTGGCCGCGACCCGCCAGGCCCAGGCCGCTGCCGACCACGCGCAGGTGCGGCCCAGCAGTGCCGGCGCGATCCAGAGCCTGGGGCTGGCCGAGCAGGTGCTCGACGGCGCGCTGCGGCCGCTGCGCGTGCTGATCGAGGCACGGCCGGCGCTGGTCGAGGACGCGGCGGTCGGCGAGCGCGTGCATGCGCTGCTGCAGGGCCTGCAGGATGCCGACGCCCAGATCGTCTTCACGCGGCGCGTCTTCAAGGAGGCGGTGACCGACTTCAACCGCGCGGTGAACGAGTTGCCGACGCGCGTGGTCGCCGGGCTGTTCGGCTTCCGGCCGGCGGCGGCGCTGCAGACGGCGTCGCCGGATCGCGGGCCGGACTCGCAGATTGCCTCCAGCTTCGGAGATCGACCATGAGCCATGTGGAAGCATCGGCCGAGCCGCGCGGCGAGCGCGAGGCGCTGGAACACCTGTCTTTCGTGCGCGGTCCGGGCGAGCGCCGTGCGGCGCTGCTGGCCCTGCTGCTGACACCGGGCAGCCAGCGCGAGCAGGCCGCGTGGACGGAGGCCACGGCCGACGTGGGCCGGGCCGCGCAGATCGCTGCCGACGTCGCGCTGCTGAGTGCGGCGACGCGCCTGCCGGTGTTCGACGCGCTGCTCGATCGTTCGCGCACGGCGCCGCTGGCCGAGCGCCAGGGCCTGGTCGAGACCGCGCGGCGCGTGATGGGGGCCGACGGCCAGGTCAGCCCGCTGGACCGGCTGCGCTGGCTGGTGCTGCGCCAGCGCCTGGGCGATGCGCCGCTGGCACCGCCCGGGGTCGCGGTGGCGCCCGACGGCAGCGAGCTGGCGCAGGCCGACGCGGTCGAGTTCGCGGTGCTCACCGCCTTCCTGGCGCGCATCGTCCCGGTCGACGCCGGCGGCGGCCGCATCGCGCATGCCGGGCGCCTCTGGTACGAGCGCGTGCTGGCGCCGTGGGCCGCGCTGCTCAATCCGCTGGGCGGCGCGGCCTCGATGTGCAAGGCGCCCGACAGCGAGCAGATGCTGCGTGCGCTGCGCCGCATGCAGGCGCAGTCGTGGATGCACCGGCCGGTGCTGGTGCAGGCCTGGATCGGCGCGCTGGAGGACGAGCCGGGCGTCGCCTCGCTCGACGCCGACGCCTGCGACGCGCTGCGCCTGGCGGCCGCGCTGCTGGAAGCGCCGCTGCCGCCGTCCCTGGCCGCGCGCTACCGAGAACCCGGCTGGACCTGAGTCCAGCGGGCGCCGCCTACACTGCGCGCCCGTGATCCAGACCGCGACTTCTCCGCCCGCGCTGGCCGTCCTGCTGGCCCATGCCGCCGATGCGCTGGCGGCGGTGCGCGCCGGCCGCTCGCTGAACGAGGCGCTGGCGGCGACGCCGGCGGCGGTCCGGCCCGGCACGCAATCGCTCGCCTTCCATGCGCTGCGCGGCCTCGGTGCGGCACAGGCGCTGCGCCAGCAGCTTGCGCCGAAGCCGCCGCCGCCCTGGGTCGATGCGCTGCTGCTGCTGGCGCTGGCCTTGTTGCGGCCGGCCGGTGACTCGCCGCCGCCCTATGACGCGCACACGCTGGTGAACCAGGCGGTCGACGCCGCCAAGCGCCACGCCGCGGCGCAGGCGCGCTTCATCAATGCGGTGCTTCGACGCCATGTGCGCGAGCGCGAAGCGCTGGAGGCGGCGATGGCCGCCGACCCGGTCGCGACGTGGAATCACCCGCGCTGGTGGATCGAGGCGCTGCAGCGCGACTGGCCGATGCAGTGGCAGGCGCTGCTGCAGGCCGACGACCGGCGCGCGCCGATGAGCCTGCGCGTCAATGCGCGCCGCGGCGACGTACCGGCCTGTCTGGCGCGGCTGGCCGCGGCCGGCATCGCGGCGCGCGCGGTGTCGCTGCCCGGCGGATGGGGCGGCGCCGCGATCGAGCTGGCGGCGCCGCGTGCCGTGCACGAGCTGCCGGGCTTCGAGGCCGGCGAGCTGTCGGTGCAGGACCTCGCGGCCCAGCAGGCCGCGCCGCTGCTGCTGGGCGATGGCCTGCCGGCCGGCGCGCGCGTGCTCGACGCCTGTGCGGCGCCGGGCGGCAAGACGGCGCATCTGCTGGAGCTGGCGGACCTCGACCTGCTGGCCCTCGATGTCGATGCGGCCAGGCTGCGGAAGGTCGACCAGACACTCGGGCGCCTCGGCCTGCAGGCGCGCCTGGTGGCGGCCGATGCGCGCGACACCGCGACCTGGTGGGACGGCCGGCCCTTCGACGCGATCCTGCTCGACGCGCCCTGCAGCGCCTCGGGCATCGTGCGGCGCCATCCCGATGTTCGCTGGCTGCGGCGGCCGTCCGACATCGACGCGCTGGCCCGTACCCAGGCTGCGATGCTGGACGCGCTGTGGCCGCTGCTCGCGCCCGGCGGACGGCTCGTGTATGCGACCTGTTCGGTCTTCAGGGCCGAGGGCGAACGCGGGATCGACGCTTTTTTGCAACGTGCACCCGATGCCGAGCTGCGGCCTTCCCCGGGGCAACTGCTGCCGCTGGCCGACAATGGATCGAAGGGGGAGGCAGGCCGGCCGCCCGGACCACCGGACGAGTCGCCGCCCGTGACGGACGGCTTCCACTACGCGCTGCTCCACAAGCGCGCGTCCTGAACCCCCGAGACCGCGAGACCGCGACACCACGAACAACCGACCACCCGCCCGCCGTGTCCACCGCCTGGGTTCGATGCTGGTTCCAGCCCCGTGCGGCACGGCCCGCGCGGGGGTCGCCATGGCTGGCGTGGCTGGTCGGGGCGGTCTGCCTGATCGTGCTGGCCCTGCCGGCCCACGCCGACAAGATCGACCTGACGCAGATCGATCTGACGCGCGACGAGGAAGGCCTGCTGCTCGGCTACCAGGCGCGCATCGAGCTGCCCCGGGCGGTCGAGGACGCGATGCAGAAGGGCGTGCCGCTGTACTTCGTCGCCGAGGCCGACCTGCTGCGCTCGCGCTGGTACTGGCGCGACAAGCGGGTGGCGCGCGCCAGCCGCAACTGGCGCGTGACCTGGCAGCCGCTGACGCGCCGCTACCGCGTCAACTTCGGCAGCCTGAGCCAGAACTACGACACCCTGGCCGACGCGCTGGGCGCGGTGCAGCGCGCCACGCGCTGGAAGCTCGCCGATCCGGCCGAGCTGGACGACGGCGCCCGGCAGTACGTCGAGTTCAGCCTGCGGCTCGACACCTCGCAGCTGCCGCGGCCGCTGCAGATCAGCTTCGGCGGGCAGGCCGAATGGACACTGGGCGTGCAGCGCACGCTCGCCGTGCCTGAACCGGCCCCGCCCGCGCCGCTGCCGGCCAAGTGACGTGAAGCGCGAGGCGCCGGCCGCGGTGGACGGCCATTCGAGCGGTTGGCGGCGACGCATCGGCCTGGTGCTGTCGCGCGGCGTCGACCGGCGCACTTCGCGCTGGGTCTGGATCATCGCGCTGGCCGCGACGATCGGGGCGGCGCTGGTGCTGACCTTCCTGCTGGCGGTCGCGACCAACAACCGCGAGTTCTACGAGCGCCACTACAACTGGCTGCTGGGCTTCAACGTCGCGATCGCGCTGATCCTGGTCAGCGTGATCCTGTTCGGCACCGTGCGGCTGACGGCGCGCGTGCTGCGCGGTCGCTTCGGCTCGCGCCTGCTGCTGCGGCTGGCGGCGATCTTCGGCCTGGTGGCGCTGCTGCCCGGTGCGCTGGTCTACACGGTGAGCTACCAGTTCGTGTCGCGCAGCATCGAGAGCTGGTTCGACGTGCGCGTCGAGGGCGCGCTGGAGGCCGGCCTGAACCTCGGCCGCGGCACGCTCGACACCCTGGTCAACGACCTGGCGCGCAAGACGCGGGTCGCCGCCGAGCGCCTGGGCGAGGGCCCGGAGCGCCAGCAGCCGCTGGCGCTGGAGCGGCTGCGCGAGCAGCTGACCGCGCAGGACGTCGCCGTGCTCGGCGCCGGCGGCCAGGTCTTGTCCAGCGCCGGTGCCGCCGCGGTGCTGGCGCCCGAGCGCCCCGGCCTGGCGCTGCTGCGCGAGGCCCGCACCGCGCGCGTCACGACCCAGCTCGAAGGCCTGGACGACGACAGCGCCGGCGCGCGCCTGCCGTCCAGCCAGCCGCCGACCCAGCCGCGCGTGCGCGTGCTGGCGCTGATCCCCTCGACCGGCTTCGCGCTGAGCGGCGAGGACCGCTACCTGATGGTCAGCCAGCTGCTGCCGGCGGCTCTGGCGGCCAACGCGCTGGCGGTGCAGAGCGCCTACCGCGAGTACCAGCAGCGTTCGCTGGCGCGCGAGGGCCTGCGCAAGATGTACATCGGCACGCTGACGCTGACGCTGATCCTCGCGGTGTTCGGCGCGATGCTGCTGGCGGTGACCTTCGGCAACCGACTGGCGCGGCCGCTGCTGCTGCTGGCCGACGGCGTGCGCGAGGTGGCGCGCGGCGACCTGAGCCCCAAGCCGGTGTTCGCCTCGCGCGACGAGCTGGGCGGGCTGACGCGCTCGTTCGCCGACATGACGCAGCAGCTGGCCGATGCGCGCGGCATCATCGAGCACAGCCTGGCCGAGCTGGAGACCGCGCGCACCAAGCTGCAGACCATCCTCGACAACATGAGTGCCGGCGTGATCGTGTTCGACGCCGAGGCGCGCGTCGACAGCATCAACGCCGGCGCGACGCGCATCCTGCGCGCGCCGCTGTCGGCCTACCTCGGCCGGCCGCTGGGCGAGGTGCCGGGCCTCGAGGGTTTCGATGCCGCCCTGACGCAGCGCTTCGAGCAGCTCGAAGGCAGCGGCGAGCGCGAGCAGTGGCAGGACTCGTTCGAGCTCAAGGGCGCGGCCGACCGCGAGGCCGTCATGCTGCTGGTGCGCGGCGCGCAGCTGCCGGCCGGCCCGCAGGGCGGCAGCGCACGACTGGTGGTGTTCGACGACATCACCGAGCTGGTGTCGGCGCAACGCGCCGAGGCCTGGGGCGAGGTGGCGCGCCGCCTGGCGCACGAGATCAAGAATCCGCTGACGCCGATCCAGCTGTCGGCCGAGCGCATCCAGCACAAGCTCGAGGCCAAGCTGGAGGGGCCCGACCAGCTGATGCTCGTCAAGTCGGTCGGCACCATCGTCGCCCAGGTGCAGGCGATGAAGCAGCTGGTCAACGAGTTCCGCGACTACGCCCGCCTGCCGGCCGCGCAGCTGGCGCCGCTGGACCTCGGCGCGCTGGTGCACGAGGTGCTGGGCCTGTACGTCGAGGCGCAGGAGTCCGGCCGGCTGCGCGCCGAGCTGGCGCCCGGCCTGCCGCGCATCGAGGGCGATGCGACGCAGCTGCGCCAGGTCGTGCACAACCTGGTGCAGAACGCCTTCGACGCGGTGGCCGACCGGCCCGACGGCGTGGTGCGGGTGCGCACCGAAGGGGCGCGCAACGAGCAGGGCCAGTGGCGCGCCGTGCGGCTGGTCGTGGTCGACAACGGGCCGGGCTTCAGCGAGCGCGTGCTCAAGCGCGCCTTCGAGCCCTACGTGACGACCAAGAGCAAGGGCACGGGCCTGGGCCTGGCGGTGGTGAAGAAGATCGCCGACGAGCACGGCGCGCGCGTGCGCCTGGCCAACTTGCCGGCCGAGGCAGCGACCGGCACCGGTCCGGGGGTAGCTACCGGGACAGCAGGGGCACAAGTTTCGCTATCATTTTCGAAATGGCTGGCCCCACAGGGTTAGCCCGCGGCGCCGCCGACACGGCCGGCGCCACCCACACGGACCCCATGGCGACCATCCTTGTTGTTGACGACGAACTCGGCATCCGCGCACTGCTGTCGGACATCCTGAGCGACGAGGGCCACAGCGTCGAAGTGGCCGAGAACGCCGCCGAGGCCCGAGCGTTCCGCGACCGCATGCGTCCCGACCTGGTGCTGCTGGACATCTGGATGCCCGACGTCGACGGCGTCACGCTGCTCAAGGAGTGGGGCGCCGGCAACCTGCTGACGATGCCGGTGATCATGATGTCGGGTCACGGCACCATCGACACCGCCGTCGAGGCGATCAAGTTCGGCGCGATGGCCTTCCTCGAGAAGCCGATCACCCTGCAGAAGCTGCTGCGCGCCGTCGAGCAGGGCCTGGCGAAGCCGGCGGCCCGGCCGGCGGCGACGGTCACGCCGCTGCGACCCGGCGACCGCGAGCACATCGCGATGGAGCCGATGCTGGTCAGCGTCGGCAGCGCGCTGCCCATCGTGCTGGGTCCGCAGCCCGAGCAGAGCTTCGAGCTCGACCGGCCGCTGCGCGAGGCGCGGGACGCCTTCGAGAAGGCCTATTTCGAGTTCCACCTGGCGCGCGAGAACGGCAGCATGACCCGCGTGGCCGAGAAGACCGGCCTGGAGCGCACCCACCTCTACCGCAAGCTCAAGCAGCTGGGCGTCGACCTGAGCCGGGGCAAGAAGGGCGTGATGGCCTAGGTCAGGGCACGCTGCCCGGGGCTGCTACACTCTCGGCCCTTGGCTCGGTAGCTCAGTTGGTAGAGCAGCGGATTGAAAATCCGCGTGTCGGTGGTTCGAT
>CAZUUU010000145.1:0-8426 GCA_964622685.1 uncultured Methylibium sp. | reverse complement strand
AGGAGATGGTCAACATGATCTCGGCCTCGCGCTCGTACCAGAACAACATCGAGGTGATGAACACCGCGAAGAGCCTGCTGCTGAAGACGCTGCAGATGGGCCAGTGACGCCCCGCACCGAACCGAGACCGCCATGGCCACCTCTTCCGTGAATCAACTGCCGTCCAGCACGCTGGACGCGCTCAACGGCGTCACCGCCACCAAGAAGGACGACGGCTCCGAGCGCTTCCTCAAGCTGCTGGTCACGCAGATGAAGAACCAGGACCCGCTGAACCCGATGGACAACGCCCAGGTCACGAGCCAGATCGCGCAGATCAACACCGTGACCGGCATCGACAAGCTCAACGACACCGTCAAGTCGCTGTCCAGCCAGATGCTGTCGTCGCAGGCGCTGCAGGGCGCGGCCCTGGTCGGCCGCACCGTCCTGATGGAAGGCAGCCGGCTCAACTTCAGCGAGACCGGCAAGGCCGCCGGCGGCTTCGAGCTGACCAGCGCCGCCGACAGCGTCAAGGTCGAGATCCTGTCGCCGGCCGGCCGCGTGCTGGACACGGTCGACGTCGGCGCCTCGTCGAGCGGCCGCAACGGCTTCGAGTGGCAGGCGCCCACCGGCACCAGCACCGACGGCATCACTTTCCGCGTGGTCGCCAAGTCGGGCAGCACGGCCCTGACCGCAACGCCGCTGACCACCGACCTGGTCAAGGCCGTGGCCACCGGCGGCGACACGCTGACCCTCGAGCTGCTGTACGGCGGCTCGGTCCCCTACACGCAGATCAAGGCGTTCTCCTGACCCCGCGCCCGAGAGCGCCTGCACACCCTTCCCCGAAGAGGAAATCACCATGAGCTTCCAGCAAGGTCTGTCCGGTCTGAACGCGGCGAGCAAGAACCTCGAGATCATCGGCAACAACGTCGCCAACGCCGCCACCTACGGCGCCAAGAGCTCGCGCGCCGAGTTCGCCGACGTGTACGCGAACGCGCTCAACGGCTCCGGCTCCAACACCGTCGGCATCGGCGTCAACCTCGCTGCGGTGGCCCAGCAGTTCACGCAGGGCAACATCTCGACGACCGACAACCCGATGGACCTGTCGATCAACGGCAGCGGCTTCTTCCAGGTGAGCGACGGCCGCAACCCGACGATGTACACCCGCAACGGCCAGTTCAAGATCGACCGCGACGGCTTCATCGTCAACAACCAGCGCCAGCAGCTGCTGGGCTACCCGGCCGATTCGCAGGGCACCATCGTCCCCGGCCAGGCGCAGGCGATCCAGCTGCCGACCGCCGGCATCAACCCACGCGCCACCGACGAGATCGCCATCGAGATGAACCTCGACGTGCGCTCGGCCGTCACGCTGCCCACCGCCCCGGCCGCGCGGATCGACCTGACGGATCCGACGACCTACAACAACGCCACCTCGGTCACCGTCTACGACGCGACCGGCCAGGACGTCGCGCTGACCTACTACTTCCAGAAGACCGCGGCCGACACCTGGGACGTCTACGTCACCGCCAACGGCGCGCCGGTCAGCGTCGACGGCGCGGGCGTGCCGACGCCGACCACGACCATGCAGTTCGCGACCAACGGCAGCGCGCCGCTGACGCCGGCCGGCCCGGTCACCCTCAACATCCCGGCCACCACGGGCAGCAGCGGCAGCACCACGCTGCCGATCGCCGGCATCCAGCTCGACCTCACCAACGCCACGCAGTACGGCGCCGGTTTCGGCGTGACCGACCTGACCCAGACCGGCTACGCGCCGGGCCAGCTCTCGGGCATCTCGATCGAGGGCAACGGCATCATCATGGCGCGCTACAGCAACGGCCAGTCGCGGCCGGCGGGCCAGATCGAGCTGGCCAACTTCCGCAATCCGCAGGGCCTGCAGCCGCTGGGCGGCAACGCCTGGGCGCGCACCTACACCTCGGGCGACCCGGTGGTCGGCGCGGCCGGCGACGGCAACTTCGGCTCGCTGCAGTCGGGCGCGCTGGAGGAGAGCAACATCGACCTGACCGGCGAGCTGGTGAACATGATCACCGCGCAGCGCACCTACCAGGCCAACGCGCAGACCATCAAGACGCAGGACCAGGTCCTGCAGACGCTGGTCAACCTGCGCTGACGCCACCGCCGGCCTGACGCCATGAAGAAGGTCCGCGTCCAGCGCTTCGCCGCCGCGCACCGGCTGGCCGGTCGCTTCGCGGCCGCCTTCCTGCAGGTCCGCCTGCGCGCGCGCCAGCCGGCGCTGCCGCGGGCGCTGGCCGCACCCGTGCACTAGGAGTCCGCGATGGATCGCATGATCTACCTGTCGATGTCGGGCGCGAAGGCGACGATGCAGCGCCAGGACGTGCTGGCCAACAACCTGGCCAACGCCTCGACCACGGGCTTCCGTGCCGAGCTGCAGGCCTTCCGCGCGGTGCCGGTGCGCGGCGACGGCGCGTCGACGCGCGCCTACGCGCTCGAGACCACCACCGGCTACGACCCCAGCGCCGGCCCCATCAGCGCGACCGGCCGCCCGCTCGACGTGGCGATGAGCGGCAACGCCTGGCTGGCCGTGCAGGGCCTGGACGGCACCGAGGCCTACACCCGCATGGGCTCGCTGCAGACCGATGCCGAGGGCCAGCTGATGACCAGCGGCGGCACCACCGTGCTGGGCGACGGCGGCCCGATCACCATCCCCGCGA
Source organism: uncultured Methylibium sp. (assembly GCA_964622685.1). GTDB lineage: Bacteria > Pseudomonadota > Gammaproteobacteria > Burkholderiales > Burkholderiaceae_C > Methylibium. The sequence goes on along the minus strand of CAZUUU010000145.1, from coordinate 5,760 downwards.
ACACCACGCCCAGCATCGCGCCCGACGGCACGGTCAGCGTGCGCCAGGCCAACGGCAGCATCACGCCGGTCGGCCGGCTCAAGCTGGTCACCCCGGAGGCGCCACTGCAACGCGGCGACGACGGCCTGTTCCGCGCCGCCGCCGGCGACCTGCCGGCCGACCCGACCGCCCGGCTGCAGGACGGCGCGCTCGAAGGCAGCAACGTCAACCCGATCGAGAACATGGTGGCGATGATCGCCGCCGCGCGCCAGTTCGAGGCCCAGATGAAGATGCTGCAGACCGCGGAGTCCGACGAGAAGGCCGCGGCCTCGTTGCTGTCGCTGAACGGGTGAGATCGTGGAGCGCGATCGCTTCGGAGGCGGGTGGGCGAAGCGGCTGCGCATCGACCGCATCTCGCTGAAGCTGCGCATCACGCTCGGCGGCATCGCCGCGCTGCTGATCGGCATCGGCCTGATCACCCTGCTGCTGGTGCAGCGCGCGGAACGCGACACGCTGCGCGCCGAGCGCCAGCGCGAGCTGAGCGAGTCGGTGCGGACGGCCACCATCCTGTCGCGCCGGGCGGTGTCGCTGCAGCAGGCGCTCGGCGCGGTGGCACGGCAACTCGACCGGGCGACCCTGGCCGACGACGCAGCGCTCGCCGCCTTCCTGCGGTCCAAGCCGGTCATCGGCACGATGTTCACCGGCCTGTTCGTCGCCGACCGCGACGGTCGCGTGCTGCTGACCATGGACGGCGGCACGCTGAAGCGCCCGGACCTGAAGCTCGGCGACCGCGACTACTTCCGCCGCACCGTGACCGAGGGCCGCGCCCTCGTCTCCGAGCCGCTGCCCGGGCGGATCACCGGCGAGCCCGTCGTGGTGTTCACACAGCCGGTCGCCGACGCGGCCGGCACCTACGCGGTCCTGGGCGGCGGGCTGCGGCTGGCGCAGCGCGACCTGCTGTCCGACCTGGTCGAACCGCAGGAAGGCGAGGCCAACCCGTCGCTGCTGATCGTCACCGACGCCCGCGGCCGTGTGCTGGCCCACCCCCAGCGCGAGCACCTGCTCAAGCACCTGGTCGAGCAACCGCGCCTGCACGAGGCCTACGCCGCCTGGGTCGACGCCGGGCAGGCCGTCGAGCCGGCCGGGCTAGCGCTGCCCCAATCCGGCGAGGTCGTGACCGCGGCCGGCGTGCCGGGGCCCGACTGGATGGTCTGGCGCGTGCGGCGCGAGGCCGATCTGCTGGCGCCGCTGCAGACCGCGCGGCGCGACGCCCTGATCGCGGCCGCCGCGCTGGTCGCTGCGATGTCCTTGCTGCTGTTCGGGCTGCTGCACCTGCTGCTCAGGCCGCTGAGCCTGCTGGGGCGGCGCGCGAAGCACCTCTTCGACGGCTCGCTCGACCCCGACGCCGGCTGGCCGGTGGCCAGCGGCGAGATCGGCCATCTCGGGCGCGTGCTGCGCCGGGTCGGCGCGGAGCGCGTGCAGCTCGAGGCGCTGAACAGCGCGGTGCTGCGCAAGCTCGGTTCGGTGATGAGCGCCGCGCCGCTGGGCATCGCCTTCACGCGCGACGGCAAGTTCGAGCTCGTCAGCGACGAGTTCTGCCGCCTGCTGCAGCGCCCGCGCAGCGAGCTGCTGGACCACTCGACCGCGATCATCTATGCCGACCCGCAGGCGCGCGAGACGCTCGGGCCGCTGGTGCGCGAGGCCTTCCAGGCCGGTCGCGCCTACAACGGCGAATGGCAGATGCGGCGCGCCGACGGCAGCGTGTTCTGGGCCAACCTGCGCGGCAGCCCGGTCGACACGCGCGACCCCGGCGCCGGCACGATCTGGACGCTGGCCGACATCGGCGACCAGCGCAGCGAGCGCGAGCAGCTCGAGTGGTCGGCCCAGCACGATCCGCTCACCGGCCTGGCCAACCGCAAGATGCTCGAGACGCGGTCCGCCCGGCTCATCGCGGCGCTGCCGCAGGCGCTGCCGGCGGCGCTGGTGTGCATCGACCTCGACCATTTCAAGCCGATCAACGACAGCGCCGGGCACGCCGCCGGCGACGCCATGCTGCGCGCCGTGGCCCAGGCCATGAGTTCGCAGGTGCGTGCCTCCGACCTGGTCGTGCGCCTCGGCGGCGACGAGTTCGCGCTGCTGCTGGAGCGCTGCGGCCCCGAGACCGCGCTGCGCATCGCCGGCGACGTGCGCGACGCCATCCACGCGATCGCGCTGCCCTGGGAAGGACGTTCCCTGCGCGTCGGCGCGAGCCTGGGCGTGGCGAGCCTGGAGCGGTCGACGCCCGACCTGGCCGCCTGGGTCGAGGCGGCGGACGCGGCCTGCTACGCCGCCAAGGCGGCCGGACGCGGCACGGTGCGGGCGGCGCCGGTGGCGACCGGTGCAGCCGCCACCTCGGTCATCGCGACGCTGGACTGAGCCCCCCGGCTGCGCGCTGCATGTCCGGATTCCGGGCCACCCTGCGTGGTACCGGGTTCAGGGAGACATGCCATGCACACACACCACCACTGGACGGCGCCGGACGGCACCGCCCTCCTGATGCGGCCCCTCAGCCTGCGCGACGCGCCGGCGCTGGACGCCCTCTTCAACAGCCTGCCGGACCGCGACCGCCGCAGCCGCTTCCACGGCGCGGTCAAGGGGCTGTCGCCGTCCTGGCTGCAGCGCCTGACCCGCGTCGACCCGCGGCACCTGGCGCTCGGCGTCACCGTGCAGGGCGCCGGCGGCGACGCGCTGATCGCCGAGGCGCGCTGGGCCATCGACGACAGCGGCAACGCGGCCGAGCTGGCCATGCTGGTCGCGCCGGCCTGGCGCCGCCACGGCATCGGCCAGCGCTGCGTGCGCGCGCTGCTGCAGTCGGCCGCCGAGTCCGGGCTGCGCTGGCTCTACGGCCGCGTGCTGATCGACAACGCGGCGATGCTGGTGCTGCTGCAGCGGGCGGGCTTCCGCTGCCGCGTCAGCCGCAGCGAGCAGGAACTCGTCATTGCCGAGCGCGCCCTCGAGGCCGGCGACCCCGCCTCGGCAGGGCTCTGGCCGGCGCGGCGCTCGCCGGGCCTGGGGCTGCAGCTGTGAGGCCGGCTCACCCCACGCCGGCCCGGCCGCGGCTCGCCCTGGTGCTGGGCAGCGGCGGCGTGCGCAGCATCGCCGGCGTCGGCATCAACGAGGTGCTGTGGCGCGCCGGTATCCGCCCCGACCTGGTGGTCGGCTGCAGCTCGGGCGCGGTGTTCGGCGCCACCATCGCCGCCGGCATGGCCAGCGACGAGGCCCTGCGCGCCGCCACCTCGCTGTGGTCGGCCGAGCTCACCGAACAGCGCCGCTGGCGCGCCTACGCACAGCTGGTGGCCCCCCGGCTGGCGGGCTTCGACGCCGGCTTCGCGATGCGCGACGACCAGCTGATCGCCGATCGCATCCGCCGCGCCTTCGGCACGAGCCGGCTCGAGGACCTGCCGATCGCGCTGCGCGTCGTCGCCACCGAGGCCGCCAGCGGCCAGCCGGTGGTGCTGAGCCGCGGCCGCGTGGCCGACGCGCTGCGCGCCAGCGTCGCCCTGCCCTTCATCTTCCCCAGCGTCGAGATCGACGGCCGCCGCCTGGTCGACGGCGTGGTGTCGGACCCGCTGCCGGTGTCGGCGGCGGCCGATGCGCAGGTGGTCGTGACGCTGGGCTTTCGCGGCACGATGCCGCGCCGCATCGACCGCGCCTCGCGCCTGGTCGCGCAGGCCACCACGGCGATGATCAACAACCTGATGGACGCACGCGTCGCCGCGGCCGGCGCCGCCGGCAGCCGCATGGTCCACGTCGAGCTCGAGATCGAGCGCCGCGTCGGCCTGTGGGAGACCGAGGCCATGCCCTACCTCTTCGAGGCCGGCCGGCGTGCCGCGGCGCAGCAGCTGCCGCGCATCCTGGCGCTGCTGGACCGCGCCGGCGACGATGACGACGCGCGCAGCGCCGCCTGAGCGCGCGGGCCGGGGCTGCCGCATGCAGCCGCCGCCGGGAGCCCGCGTTCATCCGGGAGTCCGCGACCCGCGGTATTCTCGAATCGATGCGGTCCCCCGACCCCCAGGTCCCGCCGGCACCCGAACCGGTGCAGGTGCTCTTCCCCGCGCTCTACCCCGAGCTGCGGCGGCTGGCGCGCTCGCGCCTGGCCTCGGGCGGGCGCCACACCCTGCTGGACACCGCGGCGCTGGTGCACGAGGCCTTCCTGCGCATGCAGCGCGACGGCGGCGTCGCGCTCAAGGACCGCGAGCACTTCCTCGCCTACGCCGCCACGACGATGCGCTCGATCGTGATCGACTTCGTGCGCCGCCGCAGTGCCGACCGGCGCGGCGGCGGGGCCGAGCACATCACGCTGGACACGCGCGCGGCCGAGGCCCTGGGGGCGTCGGACGACGAGATCCTGGAAGTGCACGAGGCGCTGGAGACGCTGGCCAAGGTCGACGCCCGCCTGGTGCGCGTGGTCGAGATGCGCTACTTCGCGGGACTCACCGACATCGAGATCGGCCGGGCCCTCGGCGTCACCGACCGCACCGTGCGGCGCGACTGGGAGCGTGCCCGCCTGCTGCTGGCCGACATGCTCGGCCGCTAGCGGCTTGAAGGCGGGCGCGTCGCCATGAAGCCCAGTCCCGACGCCGAGCGCCTGCGACGCATCAACGCGCTGCTCGAATCCGCGCTGGCGCTGCCCGAGACCGAGCGCGAGACCTGGCTGCAGAGCCTGCCGGCCGAGCAGCAGCCGCTGGTGCCGGCGCTGAACGCGATGCTGGCCCGCGCCGCGGTCGAGACCGACTCCTTCCTGCGCCGCCCGGTCGAGGTGGCGCTGGACGCGCTCGACGCGCTGGACCCCGAGCCCGACCGCCCCGGCGACCGCATCGGCCGCTACCGCCTGGTGCGCGAGATCGGCGTCGGCGGCATGGCCACCGTGTGGCTGGCCGAGCCGGTCGACGACGCGCTGCAGCGCCAGGTCGCGCTGAAGCTGCCGCGCACCGGCTGGAGCCAGGGCCTGGCGCAGCGCATGGCGCGCGAGCGCGACATCCTGGCCTCGCTCGAACATCCGCGCATCGCGCGCCTCTACGACGCCGGCATCACCGCCGAGGGCCGCCCCTGGCTGGCGATGGAATGCGTCGACGGCCTGCCGATCGACCGCCATGCCCGCGAGCACCGGCTCGACGTGGCGCAGCGCCTGCGGCTGTTCCTGCAGGTCGCCGACGCGGTGGCCCACGCGCATGCGCGGCTGGTGGTGCACCGCGACCTCAAGCCCAGCAACATCCTGGTCACGCCGCAGGGCGAGGTGCGGCTGCTCGACTTCGGCGTCGCCAAGCTGCTGGAGCAGGACGCGCCGCCGTCCTCGCAGCTCACGCAGCTGCTGGGCCGCGCGCTGACGCCCGACTACGCCTCGCCCGAGCAGGTCGCCGGCAAGCCGGTCGGCGTCGCCACCGACGTCTACTCGCTCGGCGTCGTGCTCTACGAGCTGCTGGCCGGTCAGCGGCCCTACCGCCTGGGGCGCGACAGCGCCGCGGCGCTCGAGGAAGCCATCCTCGCCGCCGACGTGCCGCCCGCCAGCACGCGCACCGCCGGCGACCGGCGGCTGGCCCGCCAGCTGCGCGGCGACCTCGACACCATCCTCGAGAAGGCGCTGCGCAAGAACCAGCGCGACCGCTACGCGAGCGTCGAGTCCCTGGCCGCCGACATCGAGCGCTACCTCGCCGGCGAGCCCATCCTCGCCGCGCCGCACAGCCGCAGCTACCGGCTCGGCAAGTTCGTGCGGCGCCACCGCCTGCAGGTCGGCGCCGGCCT
>CAZUUU010000144.1:0-8436 GCA_964622685.1 uncultured Methylibium sp. | reverse complement strand
CGCGACCGCCAGCGACCTGTCGTTCGAACTCGTGGCTGACGGTGGCAACGCCGTGATCTACGTCGAGGACCATGGCAAGCCGATGGCGCCCACCGGCGTGAAGGGCAAGCTCACCGTGCTGACGGGCGCCGAGAAGTCGGAGGCCGAGCTGGTGGTCGCGGGCGACAAGCTCGAAGCGAAAGGGGTGAAGCTGGTCAAGGGTGCCAAGGTCGTTGCGGCGCTGGTCACGCCGGCCGCAAAGGCAATCACCGTCCGCTTCACGGTGCGCTGAGCCGCGGTTCGGTATGCCTCGGCGGCGCCGTCGTATGCATGGCAGGGCCGAAGGGCCGCCCGTTGCAAATCTCTCACCTTATATCCTCTCCACTAGGATAGGATATGGACATGGCGACACCCCAACTCCATGTTTCACATGACGCTGTCGCAAAACGCCTCAAGCGAGCCCATGGTCATTTGCAGAACGTGATCGACATGTTGTTGGAAGATCGTGCCTGTCTTGACGTGGCGCAGCAGTTGCATGCCGTCGAGCGTGCTGTCGCTGCGGCAAAGAAGCAACTGATTCATGACCACATCGATCACTGTCTTGACCACGCCCTGGGTGCACCTGCCACGTCGTCGCGGCAGGCGCTGGGCGAGTTCAAGCTCATCACCAAGTACCTTTGAGCCGACCGCGCTCACCACCTGACCCGCGTCCGCCATGACATCGACAGCCCAGCCGCCCGAGCACCAGCGTCCCCGCGATGCTGCGGCGCTGTTGCGTCTGGTGTTCAGTTGGCTGCTGGTGGCGGTGCTGGCCGTCGATCTGGTCACTTCGCCGCTGCATGCACACCGCCACGACGGAGAGTGGTCCGCCGGTGCAGGCCTGGTGGCGTCCGCAGAACATCCGAGCGATCTGTTCGGTGCAGACAGCGTCGGCGTCCTCACGCATGTCGACCGGGACGAGGGGCCCGGTATCTCGCATTCGATCTCGGCCTTGCGCAGTCCGACCGAAGTGATGGTCGGTGCGCAGCCCTCGGATGAACCTGCTGCTGCGGCGCACGGGTTCGTTCCGGCCCCGTGGTCGCCGGGTCGTGCCGCTGCATGGGTCTGGCCGCCAGACGGGCACCGAGCGGGAGCCGGTGCCTTCAAGAGCCTGCCGCCCCACGGCAGGGCACCGCCTCTCCACGCCTGAAGCCGCCGCAGCGCCGCCCGCGCTGCGCCAGCACTCGCCCTGCGATCGGGGCGAGGCCTTCTGCCCGTGGAGTTCCTATGCCTGCTCATCTTCGCTCGCGCGGCGCCTTGCGCGCCGCTGTCTGCCTGTCCCTTGCTCTGAGCAACGCCGTACTGGCGCCTGCCCTGGCCGCTGAACCCAATGCCGAGTTCGCCGTCTCCGCCGCGCAGATGAAGACGCTGGGCGTCACGCTGCTCAAACTCGAACAACCCGCCGCCATCGCCGGCATTGCCTATGCCGCCAAGGTGACGCTGCCCCCGGGCCAGGAACAGATGGTCAGTGCCCCGGTGGCCGGTGTGGTGGATCAGTTGCTCGTCGGCGAGCAGCAGGCCGTCAAGGCCGGCCAGCCGCTGCTGCGGCTGAACAGCCCGCAGTTCGGCGAGATGCAGCTCAAGCTGCTCGAAGCCGCCAGCCGGGCCCGGTTGTCGCAGCAGACCTTGCAGCGCGAGAAGGCGCTGCTGACCGAAGGCATCATCCCCGAGCGGCGCGTGCAGGAGGCCGAGGCTGCGGCGCAGGACGATGCCGCGCGCCAGCGCCAGGCCGAGGCGGCGCTGCGGCTGGCGGGTATCGACGCAGGCTCGATCCGACGTATCGCCGCCGGTGGCACGGTGCAGGACGGCGTGGTGGTTCGGGCCCGTGCCGCCGGCGTGGTGCTGGGCGTCGACATCAAGCCCGGCCAGCGCGTGCAGGAGGCCGATGCACTGCTGCGCCTGGCCAGCCTGCAGACCTTGTGGCTGGACATCGCCATGCCGGCCGACCGCCAGCCGGCCACGCTATTGAAGGACAACAAGGCCGCGGCGATCGAGATCGTGGGTCGCGATGCGGTGGCCATGCCCTTGTCCGTGGGCGCCATGGTCAGCGACAGCCAGACCGTGACACTGCGTGCGCGCGTCATGCGCGGCGCCGACCGGCTGCGCCCCGGCGAGGTGGTGCAGGCTCGTGTGCCGTTTGCGGCCAACGCCGCCGGCTGGGCGCTGCCGCTGCAGGCGCTGGCGCGGCAGGACGACCAGGCTTACGTCTTCGTGCGCACCGACAAGGGCTTCATCGCCCGGCCGGTGAGCGTGGCATCGAGTGCCGGCGCTTCGGTGCAGGTCACCGGCGAGCTCAAGCCCGGACAGGAGGTGGCGACCGCCTCGGTCATCGCGCTGAAGGCGGCGTGGCAGGGCAAGAGCGGAGGTGACAAATGAACACCCTCCACACGCCGCTTTTCACGACGGGAGCCCGGCCATGCTGAACCGTCTCGTGCAATTCGCGCTCACGCAGCGCCTGTTCGTGCTGTTGGCGGCCGTGCTGCTGGCCGGTTTCGGCTGGTATGCATTCCGCACGCTGCCCATCGACGCCTTCCCCGACGTGTCGAGCACGCAGGTGAAGATCATCATGAAGGCGCCGGGCATGACCCCGGAGGAGATCGAGAGCCGCATCGCGGTGCCGATCGAGGTCGAGATGCTGGGCATCCCGAAGCAGCGCATCCTGCGCTCGGTGACGAAGTACGGCCTCGTCGATGTCACGGTCGACTTCCAGGACGGCACCGACCTGTACTGGGCCCGCCAGCAGGTGGCCGAGCGGCTGAACAACATCGTCGGCGACCTGCCTTCGGGCATCACCGGCGGCATCGCGCCGATCACCACCCCTTTGGGCGAGATGTTCATGTTCACGATCGAGGCACCCCAGCTCACGCTGGAGGAGCGGCGCAGCCTGCTCGACTGGGTCATCCGCCCGGCGCTGCGAGCCGTGCCCGGCGTGGCCGATGTCAACGCCCTGGGCGGCAAGGTGCACAGTTTCGAGGTGCTGCCCGACCCGGCCAAGCTGCAGGCGCTGGGGCTGTCGATGGCGCAGATCAAGACCGCCGTCGAAGCCAACAACCGCAACGACGGTGCCGGCCGCCTGGGTGAGGGCGGCGAGGTGCTGCTGGTGCGCACCGAAGGCAGCATCAAGACGCAGGACGATCTGCGTGCGGTGGTGGTGGCGCGCAAGGACGGCACGGCCGTGCGCCTGGGCGACGTGGCGCTGGTGCGCGACGGCAGCACCACGCGCTACGGCGTCGTCACCATGGACGGCAAGGCCGAGGCCGTGCAGGGCCTGGTTCTGGGCCTGGCCGGCGCCAACGCGCAGCAGGTGGTGAATGGCGTCAAGGCCAAGATCACCGAGCTGCAACCGACGCTACCGGCAGGGGTCACGCTGAAGGTCTTCTACGACCGCGCCTCGCTCGTCGAGAAGGCCGTGGGCACGGTCTCGAAGGCTTTGCTCGAGGCGACCCTGATCGTGCTGGTGCTGCTGGGCGCCTTTCTGGGCAATCTGCGCGCCGCCGTGGCCGTGGCGGTGGTGTTGCCGCTGGCGGCGCTGGGCACCTTCATCCTGATGCGCGGCTATGGCATGTCGGCCAACCTGATGAGCCTGGGTGGTCTGGCCATCGCCTTGGGCATGCTGGTGGACGCGGCCATCGTCGTGGTCGAGAACATCGTGCAGCACCTCGGCCGCGAGACCGCCGGCGGCAAGCTGCCGCGGCTGCACATCGTGCTGCGCGCGGTGCGCGAGGTGGCGGTGCCGGTGGCGGCGGGCGTGCTGATCATCGTCACCGTGTTCCTGCCGCTGCTGACGCTGCAGGGCCTGGAGGGCAAGTACTTCGTGCCCGTGGCGCTGACCATCGTGTTCGCGCTGGCCAGCTCGCTGGTGCTGTCGCTGACCGTGATCCCGGTGCTGGCCTCGTTCCTGTTGAAGAAGGTCTCGCACGACGAACCCTGGCTCCCGCGCCAACTGCTGCGCCTGTACGAGCCGACGCTGGCCTGGGCGCTGAAGCGGCAGACGGTGGTCTTCGTCGCGGCGGGAGCCCTGCTGGTGCTCGCGGCCGGCGTCTACACCCAGGTCGGCAAGACCTTCCTGCCCGAGATGGACGAGGGCGACATCATCGTCGGCATCGAGAAGCTGCCCTCGGTGAGCCTGGAGGAAACCGCGGCGCTGGACCTGATGGTGCACCAGACGCTGATGAAGAACATCCCCGAGATCACCGGCGTGGTCGCGCGCGCCGGTTCCGACGAGATCGGCCTCGACCCGATGGGGCTGAATCAGACCGACACCTTCCTGGTGCTGAAGCCGCGCGAGGAATGGGCGATGGCGAGCAAGGAGGCGTTGATCGATCGCATCCGCGAGGTGCTGGACCAGATGCCCGGCATCAGCTACAGCTTCACGCAGCCCATCGACATGCGGGTGTCGGAAATGATCATCGGCGTGCGCGGTGATCTGGCCATCAAGATCTTCGGCCCCGACCTCGCCAAGCTCAACGAACTGGCGGCGCAGATCGAGGGGCTGATGAAGACGGTGGCGGGCAGCCAGGATGTCTACACGGTCGAGAACGATGGCGTGCAGTACCTGCGCGTGGTGGTGGACCGTCTGGCCGCCGGCCGCTACGGCCTCTCGGTGGAAGACGTGCAGGACGCGCTGCGCGTGCAGATCGAGGGCCAGCGCGCCGGCACGGTGATCGACGGCAACCAGCGCATCCCCATCGTCATCCGTGGGCCGGATATGGTCCGGCTCTCACCGGCCGATTTCGCCGCACTGCGTATCGCCACGCCGGACGGGCAGAACGTGCCACTGGAGACCCTGGCCCAGCTCACCCGAGAAAGCGGTCCGGTGAAGATCGACCGCGAGATGGGCAGCCGCTACAGCGTGGTCATCGCCAACGTCACCGGGCGCGACTTGGTGGGCTTCGTCGACGAGGCCAAGGCCAAGGTGGGCGCCGAAGTGAAGCTGCCGACCGGCTACCGCATCAGCTGGGGCGGCCAGTTCGAGAACCAGCAGCGCGCCGCGGCGCGCCTGGCACTGGTGGTGCCGCTGGCGATCGGCTTCATCTTCCTGATCCTGTTCTCGACCTTTGGCTCGGTCCGGCAGGCCTTGCTGGTGTTGAGCAACATCCCGTTCGCGCTGGTCGGTGGCATCGTGGCGCTGTGGGTCACAGGCGAATACCTGTCGGTGCCGGCCTCGGTGGGCTTCATCGCGCTGCTGGGCATCGCGGTGCTCAACGGCGTGGTGCTGGTGAGCTACTTCAACCAGTTGCACGCCGAGGGGCATGACCTGCTCACCAGCGTGACGCAGGGCGCACGCAGGCGCCTGCGACCGGTGCTGATGACGGCTTCGATCACGGCCTTCGGCCTGATCCCGCTGCTGTTCGCCACCGGGCCAGGCTCGGAGATCCAGCGCCCGCTGGCCATCGTCGTGATCGGCGGCCTGATCACCGCGACCGCGCTGACGCTGATCCTGCTGCCCATCCTCTACCTGCGCTTTGCCCATCCGCGGCCGGGTTCGCGCGCGGCCGAGCGCGAAGCTGGCCTGCCCACGGAGGTCGCCCATGGCTGACTTTTGCCTGACCCTGATCTGCCCACCGACGGTGGAGGAGAAGCTGCTCGACGTGCTGCTGGCGCAGGCCGGCGGCGAGGTCTTCACCAGCACGCCGACCCACAGCCACGGCAGTGGCCAGCAGCGGCTCAGCGCCACCGAGCAGGTGATGGGCCGCAGCCGAGCGATGCAGATCAACGTGCTGCTGACCGACGAGGAACTCGGGCAGCTGCGCAACCTGCTGCAACGCGACTTTGCCGGCACCGGTGTTCGTTACTGGGCCACGCCGCTGGCCTTCGAAGGGGAGTTCGCATGAAGCGACATGGACTGGCGGGGATCGTGGCCCTGCTGATCGGCACGGCGGCTGCCGCACAAGGCGTGGCGACACCGGGAGACTTGCCCTCGACCGAACTGGCCGTGGCCTGGATCGACAGGGATCCGGCGGTGATCGAGGCGCGGCGCGCCTTGGCTGCCGCCGGCCATGGCGCCGCCGTGCTGGCCGCCGGCCCGCATGAGTGGACGGCCAACGCCAGCACGCAGCGGCGCAACGTGGGCGGTGTCGGCAACACCACCGAGTGGTCGGTGGGGGTCGAGCGTGGCATCCGCATCGGCGGCAAGGCCGGGCTCGACCGCCAGCTGGGCGACGCTGACATCGAGACCGGCCGTGCCCGGGTGGGCGAAGCGCGTCGCGAGGTGGCGCGCGCCTTGTCGGATCTGTGGCTCGACTTGCAGGCCGCCCATGGCGCGCAAGCGCTGCTGACGGAACAACTGTCGTTTGCCGAGGCCAACCTGGCCGCCGTCGACAAGCGCAAACGTGCTGGCGATGCGTCGGCGCTGGACCTCAGCATCGCGCAGACCGACCTGGCCGAGGTTCGGCGCCAGGCCAGCCAGGCCGACTCCGCGCTGGCCAAGGCGCGCGCCAGGTTGAAGCTGCGCTTCCCGGAGGCCTCGCCGGCGCCGGGAGCGTTCTCCGATCCGACCGAACCGCCATGGCCCGAGGCCCGCTGGCGCGAGCGCATCCTTTCTGGAGCCGGCCCGCTTAAAGTGGCCGAAGCCCAGCTGCGCAGGGCCGAGCTGGCCGCCTCGCGGACCCGGGCCGACAAGGTGGCGGATCCGACCGTGGGCGTGTTCACTTCGAACGAAGCCTTTCGCAACGAGCGAGTGGTCGGCATCAGCGTCAGCATCCCCTTCGGCGGCACGGCGCGTGAGCGGCGGCTGCAACAGTCGCTGCAAGAGGTGGAGGTGGCACGCGCGGCGCTCGACCGCACCCGCCAAGGCATCGAGATCCAGATCGCCGAGACCTTTTCGGACGCCGTGGGCGGCGTCGAGCGCTGGCGCATCGCCGAGCGGGGCGCCGAGGCCGCGCGCGAGAGCGCCCGCCTGACCCAACGCGCCTACTCCCTTGGCGAGGTGGACCTGCAATCGCTGCTGCTCGTGCGCCGGCAGTCCCTGGACGCCCTGCGCGCCGCGGGTGAGGCGCGCGCGGAGGCCTTGCGCTGGAACTATCGCCTGCTGATCGACGCCCAACTGGTCTGGGATCTGGCGAATGACTGAGCGCCGGTTTCCCGCGACAAGAGTCCGTGCATGAACACGACGGCCATCGCGACCCCTGCGGGTTGCGCCGCGCATATCGATTCGATCAAGGAGCATCGCATGATCTCTCGGAGACGCCTCTTCTTCTGCGCTGCAGCAGCGCCCGCCTTGCTGGTCGGCTGTGCCAGTGCGCCCGAGCCCCGCAGCGTCGACGGCCGGACCTACTGCATGTCGACGGTTCGAACGCGACGTACGGTCTGTACGCCCGAACCAGTCCCTTCTGCGGCCTCGGAGGCCGACGCCAAGCGCTTCGGGGCCGCCCCCGGCCTGCTCACGGTGTACGTGGTGCGATCCGCCTGGACGGATGCGGTCCGCCCCCTGACCGTGATGGTGGATGGCGCTGCGCAAGTCGGAACATTGCCGCGTTCGCTGATCCGGCTGCGCCTGCCGCCAGGGGAGCACCAACTCGCCTTCGAATGGAACGGGCGAGTTCATGGCTTGACCGTCGCCGGGGAGGCGGGGGAACTGCGCGTGGTCGAACTGGCCGGCTCGTCGGTGCCCTTGGACCGCGAGTACCACTGGTCGGACGCCGATCCAGCCGGAGCGAAGCTGCGCGCGCGCAGCACACGCCTTGTCGCGGACCTGCGATGGGCGGGCTCGGAGCCTCGATGACGCTGCGCGTCGCGGCTCGTGCGTGTCGCCCGGGAGGTCAGTCCACCGAGTTCAACTCGGGCTTGGCAGCCTCCGTCGCGCCGTGGAAGGAGATCGAAGCGGTGAAGAAGAATCGGTTGAGCGCGGTCGCGACGCCGGCTGCAATGGGCGAACATGCTCGCTTTACCGCCAAGCAGATGACTTTGTCTGTCCAGACTTTGCCTGCCATCCGTGGCGGCCTGCTCGCGCTGCTGGCCGCGGCGCTGTTCGGCGTCAGCACGCCGCTGGTGCAACAGTTCGGCGCCGGGCTTGGGGCTTTCAGCACGGCCGCACTCCTCTACGCCGGGGCGGCCGCGGTCGGATTGCTGTCGCGCCAGCGCATCGACCGCGAGGCACGGTTGCAGCGCGCCGATCTGCCCCGGCTGCTGGCGATGGCGGGATTCGGTGCCGTGATCGGCCCGGTTGCGCTGGCCTGGGGGCTGCAGAACACCAGCGGCACCAGCGCCTCGCTGATGCTGACGCTGGAAGCCTTGTTCACTGCCGTGCTGGCCTGGCGCCTGTACCGAGAGACGATGGACGGGCGGGTCTGGATGGCGATGGGTCTGCTGCTGGCCGGCGGCATGGTGCTGGTGCTCGACCAGGGGCGCAGCGGCGGCGCGCACCTGTGGGGCCTGCTGGCCGTGTTGCTGGCCACCGCGGCATGGGGCGTGGACAAC
>CAZUUU010000143.1:0-8524 GCA_964622685.1 uncultured Methylibium sp. | reverse complement strand
TCTCGACCTATGCGTCGTGGTGGATCCGCCAGAGCATCGAGCGGGCGATCATGCATCAGGCGCGCCTGGTACGGCTGCCGGTGCATGTCGTGCGCGAGCTCAACCAGGTCCTGAAAGCGCGCCGCGCGCTCGAGGCCGACGCTGCGGCGGGGGAGGAAGGCCGCGCGGTGCGTGTCGAGGACATCGCGTCGGCGGTCGGTCGGACCGCGGCCGAGGTCACCGATCTGCTGCGCTATGCCGAGCAACCCACTTCGCTGGACGCACCGCTCGAGCGCCAGAGCAGCGGCAATGGCGCCGAGACCGTGATCGACTTGGTGGCCGACGATCAGGCCGCCGACCCGATGGGCCACACCCTGAGCCATGAGCTCGACGTGCTGTTGCAGCACGGGCTGGACGAGCTGAGCGAACGCGAGCGCGAGGTCCTGACCGGCCGCTACGGCCTGCACGATCGCGAGCCCGAAACGCTGGAAGTGCTGGCCGAGCGTCTCGGACTGACCCGCGAGCGCATCCGCCAGATCCAGCAGGAGGCCTTGCTCAAGCTCAAGCGCCGGATGGCACGCAACGGCGTCGACCGCGACTCGATCTTCTGAAGCAGCGCCTCGGCGCCGTCAACGCATCAGCTCGTAGGGGCCGCCGGTCTCGAGGGCGCGCAGGTAGGCGGGGCGCGCATGGATGCGCGAGAGGAACTGCATCAGGCGAGGCCGGCTGGCGTCCAGCCCGCCGCGTGCCGCAGCCGCTTCGACCGGGAAGCTCATCTGGATGTCGGCCGCGGTGAACTGCTCGCCGGTGAACCAGGGCCCTTGCGCCAGCTCGTTCTCCATGAAGTCGAGGTGGCGCTTGATGTTGGGCTCGACCATCATGGCCTTGACCTTGCCGGAGATCGCGCGCGCGATCGGCCTGGCGAAGAAGGGCATCGGCGCGCTCTCGACGCGGTCGAACACCAGCTTCATCAGCAGGGGCGACATCGCCGAGCCTTCGGCGAAGTGCATCCAGTAGACGTAGCGCAAGTGGGCCGGCGTGCCGGGCTGCGGTGCGAGGCGACCCGGGCCGTAGCGGGCCACCAGGTACTCGAGGATGGCGCCGGACTCGGCCAGCGTCAGCGCGCCGTCGCTGATGACCGGCGACTTGCCGAGCGGGTGCACCGCCAGCAGTTCGGGCGGCGCGAGCAGGGTCTTGCGGTCGCGCTGGTAGCGCTTGACCTCGTACTGCAGGCCGAGCTCCTCGAGCAGCCACAGCACGCGCTGTGAGCGCGAGTTGTTCAGGTGATGGACGGTGATCATGGCGCGACGATTACAGCATGCGACGTCGGCGGCCGCGCCGGGATAATCGGTGCATGACGGCACAGGATGAGTGGTTGACGATCGAGTCCCTGGATCTGGAGGCGCAGGGCGTGGCGCGCAACGCCGAAGGCAAGGTGGTGTTCGTCGAGGGGGCGCTTCCTGGCGAACAGGTGCAGGTGAGCGTGAGCCGCCGCAAGAACCACTGGGAGCAGGCCACGATGCGGGCGCTGCGGCACGAGAGTTCGCAGCGGGTGACGCCACGCTGCCAGTTCTTCGGGACCTGCGGCGGCTGCAAGATGCAGCACTTCCACGTCGCCGCGCAGGTCGCGGTGAAGCAGCGCGTACTCGAGGACAACCTGTGGCATCTCGGCAAGGTCCGGGCCGAACGCATGCTGCGGCCGATCGAGGGGCCGACCTGGGGCTATCGCTATCGTGCGCGGCTGTCGGTTCGTCACGTGGTCAAGAAGGGCAAGGTGCTGATCGGCTTCCACGAGCGCAAGTCGAGCTACGTCGCCGACATGACGCACTGCGAGGTACTGCCGCCGCACCTGAGCGGCATGCTGATGCCGCTGCGTGAGTTGATCGCTGCCATGGATGGCCGCGATCGCTTGCCCCAGATCGAGGTGGCGATCGGGGAGGGACCTGATGGCCTGGTCACGGCACTGGTGCTGCGCCACCTGGAGCCGCTGAGCGATCCGGACCTGGCGCGGCTGCACGCCTTCGGGGCCGCTCACGGCGTGCAGTGGTGGCTGCAGCCCAAGGGGCCGGACTCCGTGCGCCGGCTCGACCAGGCGCCGGGCGAGCTGGCCTACGCGCTGCCCGAGTTCGGCATCGTGATGCCGTTCAAGCCGACCGACTTCACGCAGGTCAATCACGCGATCAACCGCGCCCTGGTGGTGCGCGCCTTGCGGCTGCTGGAGGTCCGGCCCGGTGAGCGGGTGATCGACTGGTTCTGCGGACTGGGCAACTTCACGTTGCCACTGGCGAGGCAGGCGCGAGAAGTGCTCGGCGTCGAGGGCAGCGAGGCCCTCGTGGCCCGCTCGCGTGAGAACGCGCGTCGCAACGGCCTGGAGGCCCGGACTCGCTTCGAGGCACGCAATCTGTTCGAGTTGAAGCCCGCCGACGTGGCGAGCTACGGCGGTGCCGAAAAGTGGCTGGTCGATCCGCCACGGGAAGGCGCCTTCGCGTTGGTGAAGGCGGTGGCCGATGCGGCGCAGGACCCGAGCCTGGCGCCCGGGTGGACGCCGCCTTCGCGCATCGTCTACGTGAGCTGCAACCCGGCGACCCTCGCACGGGATGCCGGCTTGCTGGTTCACCAGGCCGGTTACCGGTGCACGATGGCGGGTGCGATCAACATGTTCCCGCACACGGCCCACGTCGAGAGCATCGCCGTGTTCGAGCGGCCTTGAGCGGATCGAAAAAAAGCCCCGCAAGGCGGGGCTTTCTGGCTCGGAGCGGGAGATCTATTCGCGCTCACCGCCAAAGATGCCGAACAGGCTCAGCAGGCTCTGGAACACGTTGTAGACGTCGAGGTAGATCGCCAGCGTGGCCGTGACGTAGTTCGTCTCGCCGCCGTCGATGACGCGCTTGATGTCGTACAGCATGAAGGCCGAGAAGATCACGACGGCCAGCGCCGAGATCGTGGCCATCAGCGCCGGCATCTGCAGCCAGATGTTGGCGACCGCAGCCACGATGATGCCGATCGCCCCGACCATCAGCCACTTGCCCATGCCGGACAGGTCGCGCTTGATCGTGGTCGCCAGCGATGCCATGCCGAAGAACACCACGGCGGTACCGCCGAAGGCGAAGGCGATCAGCGAAGCGCCGTTGCTGAAGCCCAGCACCGCACCGATCAGGCGCGACAGCATCAGGCCCATGAAGAACGTGAAGGCCAGCAGCAAGACGACGCCGATGCCGGAGTTCTTGAACTTCTCGATGGCAAAGAAGAAGCCGAAGGCGATGCCCATGAAGAGCAGGAAGCCGATGAAGGGGCTACCGGCGAAGAAGCTGAAGCCCGTCGCCACGCCGACCCAGGCGCCGATCACCGTCGGTACCAGCGACAGGGCGAGCAGCCAATAGGTGTTGCGCAGGACGCGGTTGCGCTCGCCGGCCAGGGCCGTTGAACTGCCGTAACCGTTCTGCAGGATCTCGTTCATGCGGAAACCTCCTAAGGAGAAGAATGCTGGCTTGGAGCTGACAGACGCATTGTAGTTCCAGCTGGCACCTTGACAGCCGATTCGAGCGGCGGCGGCGGATAGAGTGGCGTTTCCTTGACCGAGAGGCTGCCATGCTGACCAAGCCCTGTCTGACCCTGGACGACCTGAAACGTATCGCGGCGGCGGCCGAGGCCGAGGCCCTGGCCCACCACTGGGCGGTCACGATCGCGATCGTCGACGATGGGGGCCATTTGCTGTGGCTGCAACGCCTGGATGGGGCGGCGCCGGCTTCGGCTCACATCGCGCCGGCCAAGGCCCATACGGCGGCACTCGGGCGGCGGGAAAGCAAGGTGTACGAGGAGATGATCAACCAAGGCCGGACGTCCTTCCTCAGCGCACCGCAGCTGCAGGGCATGCTGGAAGGCGCCGTGCCGATCATGGTGCAGGGGCAATGCGTCGGCGCGGTCGGTGTCAGCGGCGTGAAGTCGGCCGAGGATGCGCAGGTCGCCCGCGCCGGGATCGCCGCACTGGGCTGAGAGCCTACTTGGTGAGGATCAGCTTACCCAGCCGCGTGCTGCGCAGCTGGTAGAGCGCGCCGTTGTGCTCGATCTGCACCACGCTGCGGCCCTGCAGCAGCATCGTGCTGGGCACTGGCCGAGAGGCGGATGTGGGTGATGGATCGACGCTGCGGCCTGGCGCCGCAGTCAGACCGCCGGACGGGGCCTCGGCGGTGCGGAAAGGGATTGCGTTCATCGATCGCCTCTTGGTTGTCGCAGTACCCACCAGGCCCCGAGGACCACGATCGGCAGGCAGGCCAGCCACCACATGAGCTTCAGGCCAGGGCGCCGGCATGCTGCAGACCGGCGCCCCGCGCAGCGCCAGGGCAGACGGAGATCTGACGGACTTCGTCGAACACCGAGCGGGCGCAGTCGCCGCAACGGCCGCAGCCGGTGGCCACGCCGGTGTTCAGCTGCAGCTCATCGAAGTTGTCGCAAGCCAGCGCGTGGCGCTCGATCTCTCGGTGGGAAATGCGGTGACAGACGCAGACGATCATGGGAGGCCGTTCGAAGTCCGATGGCCGCACTATAAATAGGAATGATTCGCAATACAAGCCCCATCCCGCCTGGAAGGTTTTCCACCCTGGCTCCGCTGGTCAAGACGTCACGTCGCCCATCTGGGACTGCAGGTAGTTCTGCAGTCCGACCTGGTCGACCAGCCCCAGCTGGGTCTCGAGGAAGTCGATGTGTTCTTCGGTGTCGTCCAGGATGCCCTGCAGCACTTCGCGCGAGACGTAGTCACGTACCGACTCGCAGTGCGCCATGCCTTCCTTGATCGTCTTCTGGGCGGCCTGCTCCAGCTTCAGATCGCCGCGCATGGCTTCGACGAGGTCCTCGCCGATCAGCAGCTTGCCCAGGTCCTGCAGGTTGGGCAGACCGTCGAGCATCAGGATGCGATCCATCAGCTTGTCGGCATGCTTCATCTCGCCGATCGACTCTTCGTACTCCTTCTTCGCCAGTCGGTCGTAGCCCCAGTGCTTCATCAGCCGGTAGTGCATGAAGTACTGGTTGATGGCGGTCAGTTCGTTCTTCAGCTGCGCGTTGAGGTGCGCGATGACCTTGGGGTCGCCTTTCATGGATCCTCCTGGGAGCGATGTCGCGGACTTGATGATGATGGTCTCTGCGCCACGGGGTCCGCGATGCGTCGACGGCTGTGCCACGGCTATAATTTACAGGTTTACCCGCACTGACCCGCTCGCGCAGACTCTCGCTCCCGAGACAGCACCGTCTCCCCCCGAGGATCACCACCGAATGACGCCCTTCGACGGGCGGAGTCCGGCGCGTGCACAACGGAGAATCCCGTGCTGCCCGATCTGCCTTCCGCCCTCCTTGTACTTGCAGACGGCACGGTCTTCCGGGGAGTCTCCATCGGCGCGACCGGCCAGACGGTCGGCGAAGTCGTGTTCAACACGGCGCTCACGGGCTACCAGGAGATCCTGACCGACCCGAGCTACTGCCGGCAGATCGTCACCCTGACGTACCCGCACATCGGCAACACCGGCGTCAACGACGAAGACGTCGAGTCCACGAAGGTCCACGCCGCCGGCTTGATCATTCGCGACCTTCCGCAGGTCGAGTCGAGTTTCCGGAGCACCCGGACGCTGGCGCAGTACCTGTGCGACGAGGGCACGGTGGCGATCGCCGACATCGACACCCGCCGGCTGACGCGCCTGCTGCGCACTCGCGGAGCGCAGAACGGATGCATCATGGCCCTGCCCGCAGGGGTCGCGATCACGCCGGCGCATGTCGACGAAGCCCGTGCGCTGGCGGAGACCATGCCCAGCATGGCCGGCCTGGATCTCGCCAAGGTCGTGAGCGCGGCGATGCCCTATGCCTGGACCGAGACCGAGTGGCAACTCGGTACGGGCTACGGGCAGCAGCAGACGCCCAGGTTCCATGTGGTCGCCTACGACTTCGGCGTCAAGCGCAACATCCTGCGCATGCTCGCGAGCCGAGGTTGCCAGGTCACCGTCGTGCCCGCCACGACGCCGGCCGCCGAGGTGCTGCTGCTCAAGCCCGACGGCATCTTCCTCAGCAACGGCCCCGGCGACCCGGAGCCCTGCGACTACGCGATCGAGGCGACGCGACAGCTCATCGACACGGGGTTGCCCACCTTCGGCATCTGCCTGGGCCATCAGATCCTCGCACTCGCCTCGGGGGCGAAGACCTTCAAGATGAAGTTCGGTCATCACGGCGCGAACCATCCGGTCAAGGACCTCGACACCGGCCGCGTCAGCATCACCAGCCAGAACCATGGCTTCGCGGTCGACGAAAGGAGCCTGCCGCCGACGCTGCGGCCCACGCACGTCAGCCTCTTCGACGGCACGCTGCAGGGCCTGGCCCGCACCGACAAGCCGGCGTTCTGCTTCCAGGGCCACCCCGAAGCGTCGCCGGGCCCGCACGACATCGGCTACCTGTTCGACCGTTTCGTTGCCCTGATGGAGAAGAACTGAGATGCCCAAGCGCAACGACCTGAAGTCCATCCTCATCATCGGTGCCGGGCCGATCGTCATCGGCCAGGCCTGCGAGTTCGACTACTCCGGGGCGCAGGCCTGCAAGGCGCTGCGCGAGGAGGGCTACCGCGTCATCCTGGTCAACAGCAATCCGGCGACGATCATGACCGACCCGGAGATGGCCGACGCGACCTACATCGAGCCGATCACGTGGTCGGTGGTCGAGAAGATCATCGCCAAGGAGCGTCCCGACGCCATCCTGCCCACGATGGGCGGCCAGACGGCGCTCAACTGCGCGCTCGAACTGCACCAGCATGGCGTGCTGGCAAAGTACGGCGTCGAGATGATCGGCGCCAACCAGCACGCGATCGAGAAGGCGGAAGACCGTCTCAAGTTCAAGGACGCGATGACCGGCATCGGCCTGCATTCGGCCAAGAGCGGCATCGCGCATTCGATGGAGGAGGCGCTCGAGGTCCAACGCCGCATCACGCGCGAGATCGGCGGCACCGGTTTTCCCATGGTGATCCGCCCCAGCTTCACGCTCGGCGGCACCGGCGGCGGCATCGCCTACAACCCCGAGGAGTTCGAGGAGATCTGCAAGCGCGGCCTCGACCTGTCGCCGACCCGCGAGTTGCTGATCGAGGAGTCGCTGATCGGCTGGCGCGAGTTCGAGATGGAGGTCGTGCGCGACAAGGCCGACAACTGCATCATCGTCTGCTCGATCGAGAACCTGGACCCGATGGGCATCCATACCGGCGACTCGATCACCGTCGCGCCGGCGCAGACGCTGACCGACAAGGAGTACCAGCTGATGCGCAACGCGTCGATCGCGATCCTGCGCGAGATCGGCGTCGACACCGGCGGCAGCAACGTGCAGTTCTCGATCAACCCCAAAGACGGCCGCATGGTCGTGATCGAGATGAACCCGCGCGTGAGCCGCAGCTCCGCGCTCGCCTCCAAGGCGACCGGCTTCCCGATCGCCAAGGTCGCAGCCAAACTGGCCGTCGGCTACACGCTCGACGAGTTGCGCAACGACATCACCGGCGGCGCGACACCGGCGAGCTTCGAGCCCAGCATCGACTATGTCGTCACCAAGATCCCGCGCTTCGCGTTCGAGAAGTTCCCGGCCGCCGATCCGCACCTGACCACGCAGATGAAGTCGGTCGGCGAGGTGATGGCGATGGGCCGCACCTTCCAGGAGAGCTTCCAGAAGGCATTGCGCGGCCTGGAGACAGGCATCGACGGGCTGACCGAGCGCAGCCGCGATCGCGACGAGATCATCGAGGAGATCGGCGAGCCCGGCCCCGAGCGCATCCTGTTCGTCGCCGATGCCTTCCGCATCGGCATGACACGCGCCGCGGTGTTCGAGGAGACGGCGATCGACCCCTGGTTCCTCGCGCAGATCGAACAGATCGTCGGCACCGAGAAGGCCCTGGCCGGACGCGCGCTGAGCAGCCTGTCGAAGGAGGAGATGCGTTTCCTCAAGCGCCAGGGCTTCTCGGACAAGCGCCTGGGCAAGCTGCTGGGCAGCAACCAGCACGACGTGCGGGCCCTGCGCCACGCCCAGGGCGTGCGGCCGGTCTACAAGCGGGTCGACACCTGTGCGGCCGAGTTCGCGACCCAGACGGCCTACATGTACTCGACCTACGACGAGGAGTGCGAGGCCGAGCCGTCCGACCGCAGGAAGATCATGGTGCTCGGCGGCGGACCGAACCGCATCGGCCAGGGCATCGAGTTCGACTATTGCTGCGTGCATGCCGCGCTCGCCATGCGCGAGGACGGCTACGAGACCATCATGGTCAACTGCAACCCGGAGACGGTCTCGACCGACTACGACACCTCCGACCGCCTGTACTTCGAGCCGGTGACGCTGGAAGACGTGCTGGAGATCGTCGACAAGGAGAAGCCGACCGGCGTAATCGTGCAGTACGGCGGCCAGACGCCGCTGAAGCTGGCGCTCGACCTGGAGCGCGCCGGCGTGCCCATCGTCGGCACCAGCCCGGACAGCATCGACATCGCCGAGGACCGCGAGCGCTTCCAGAAGCTGCTGCACGAGCTCGGCCTCAAGCAGCCGCCCA
>CAZUUU010000142.1:0-8544 GCA_964622685.1 uncultured Methylibium sp. | reverse complement strand
TGTTGCGCTGGGCCTGCTCGAGCGAGTCGTCGGCGGCCTCGAAGTAGGCGCAGGAGTAGACCCGCTCGGCGTCCAGCCACAGGCCGTAGAACGCATTGGACACGTCGTAGTGGAACGAGATCGCCGCCCGGTCGGTCTGGCGCGAATGGCGATGCGCGAAGCGCCGGGCCACGCGCGAGGCCAGCCCTCCCACGGGCTTCAAACCGTCCTGCTCGGAGACCCGCAACATCAACGCGTCGCGCAACAGTGCCAGCTTGTCGCGCCACGACAGCGACACCGACTCGAAGTGGGCCTTCAGGCCCAGCGCGCTGTACAGGTCCCCCTCGACATCGATGATGCCGCGGAAGTAGGCGTCGGCCAGCAGCAGCGGATCCGGCCGCAGCACGAGCCGGCGCAGCAGCCCGGGGTCGCGGATCACGAGCGTGTACTCGGGGTGGGCCTCGAGTTCGTGCAGGAGCGCGTCGCCCAGCCTCAGCGCCGGCGGTCGCTCGATCCCGGCCAGCAGGCGGCGCAGGATGCGCAGCGCCGGAGCATGCAGGTCCGCGGGCGCGGGCTGGACGAGCGTTGTCGAGTGATCCATCGGTTTCTCCCTTCAGCTCTCCGAGCGCACGTCATGTGGTTCGCTGACGGCCGCGGTCGGGGCGTCATCAACGGTGATCAGCGGCGCGCGTCGCAGGTCGCCCATGACTGCCACAAGGCACTCCTGGCTGGCGGCGTGGAGGGTGAACAGCGGTTGGCCCTGGTCGACGTGCTCGCCGAGCCGTGTGTGCAGCACGACGCCGGCGCCGGTCCCGCGCGGTGCACCAGCCAGCACCGCGACGCGCTGCACATGCGCGCCGTCCAGCGACCTCACGTGGCCCGCGCGGTCGGTCTCGATGGTTTCGGTAAACGGCGCGAGGATCGGCTCGCGCAGCCCGCCCTGGGCCTCGCAGAGGGCCTGGAACCGCGCCCACGCAGCGCCGCTGTCGAGCAGTCGCCAGGCGTCGAGCTCGCCATGTCCGGGGCGGCTCGCGGCGCACAGCTCGAGCAGCAGGCCGGCCTCGGCCAACGCGTGCATGCGCAGATCGACCGGCGCCGCCGCGGCCCCGCGCAGCACGGCCAATACGTCCAGTGCCTCGGGCGCCGGGCCGATGCCCAGGCCCACCGGCTGCGACCCGGCCGAACGGGCGACGCGGACCTGCACGCCGACCGCCGCGCCGACCGCGGTGAACAGTGCCTTCAGGCGATGGAAGCGTGCGTCGTCTTGTATGTCGGCACCCCGTCCGACGGTCACGTTGACGAGCAGGTACCTCACGCCCGCGGCGACGCGGCGCGAAACTGCCGACGCCACCAGGTGTGCGTCATCCGCAGCGACGCTCCACGGCACGTTCGTTGCCACCCCCGCGGGGTCCGCGCGGGCGATGCAGGCCCCAAAGCGCGAGGCAATGCCTGCGGCGGTCGCACGATCGAGTTCCACCCCGGTGAGCGTTGCCATCGCGTCGGCGGTGCTCCAAGCCCCGGTGCCGGCCGGCACCGAGAAGTGCGGCATGGTCTCGCCCGCCGCGGCCACGATCGCGGCGACGATCGGCGTCGTGCGGTGTCCGGGGATCCGGTCCAGGCCATGCCGGTCGACGGCGCACGTCGCGTCCCAGACGAGGACCGGGGCTGCCTCGGCAGTCCAGGCGTGCACCAGTGCGACGGCCTGCCGAACCGCCGGGTCCCCGTGTGGATCCATCCCCTCCACGGGGACGTCCGCGCGATGTTCGTCGCTCGTGCACATGGCGTCACGACCCTCCCAGGCGGCCGCTGCCGCCGATCCGCGAACGGGGAAGGAAGCGCGGGGTGCGGGTGGCATAACGCGCCCACTCATCGCCGAACTGCCGCTCGGCCTCGCGCTCCTCGGCGATCGCCAGGCGCACATACATCCACACGAGCACCGGGAACATCGCCAGGGTCAGGATCGTCGGCCACTGAAGGAGGAAGCCGAACAGGATCGCGACGAAGCCGACGTACTGCGGGTGGCGCAGCCGCGCATAGGGGCCGGTAACGGCCAGGGTGTGCCGGCGCTGGTTGTGGTACAGCACCCGCCATGCGGCCGCGAGCAGCCAGAACCCACCGCCGATGAAGAGGGTGCTGAGAAGGTGGAATGGCCCGAAGTGCGGATTGGCACGCCAGCCGAACATCACCTCGAGCAGGTGCCCGGCGTCGTGCGACAGGAAATCCACTCCGGAGAAGCGGCTGCCAAGCCAACCCGACAAGAGGTAGATCGTCAGCGGGAAGCCGTACATCTCGGTGAACAACGCGACCAGGAAGGCCGAGAACGCTCCGAAGGACCGCCAGTCGCGCGCCGAGCGCGGCCGCGCGAAGCTGAACGCGAACACGATGAACACCAGCGAGTTGACGATCACGAGGGTCCAGAGCCCGTAGGCCGGGCCGGCGACGTGGTTCATCGCGCACCCCCACGCTGGTCGGAGGACGCGCTGGCGCGTCGCGCGGACGATGTCGAGGCTGCCGCAAAGCCTTCGATGAGGCCGCAAACCGAGTGGCCATCCGGCACGCCATCGGGGCGTTTCTTCCAGTCGGCCACCGCCCGCTGCATGCGCCGATGCAGCTGGAGGGCTTCGTCCAGCCGTCGGCCCTGATCCGCGAGCCGCTGGTCGAGCAATGCGCGCGCCCGAGGGCACGGGAGGTCGCCGCGTTGCCCCATCTCGACGAGCTCGGCAGCGTCCTTGAGCGTGAGGCCCAGCGCCAGCGCGCTGCGGATGAAGCGTACGCGCGCAACGCTGAGTTCCGAGAACGTGCGATAACCATTCCCGGCTCGACCGTCGGCCTCGACGAGGCCGACCCGCAGGTAGTGGCGCAGCGTGTCGGTGGTGACACCGGCCCGGCGCGCACAGTCGATCAATCTCATCGAGGTTCTCCGTCGACGCGACGTCGCGCCGAGCCCTGGGCTGTGAGTCTCGACCCGGGTGCTGCACATGGGTCAAGCCCCTGCGTGATCGGTCCGGCGCGCATCGGTCGGATCCGCTCGAGCGCTACAGCGACGCCCTGCCCGCCGCCAATGCACAGCGTCATGCTGCCGCGGCGCAGGCTGTCGCGTGGCATCGCATGCGACAGCCGGGTGGTCAGGAACTCACCGGTCGCTCCGATCGGGGGCCTTCGCGCGTTGGCACCGCAACGGACGACTTGGTCGATGGCCATGTTTCGTTCCTCTCGATCAATGCGCCTTGCAGGACGCGTGGCTCTCGAGATCCGTCCCGACCCGGATGCGGGCCATGCAATCGCATCGCTGCAGCACGCCCTCGCCCGCGCCGCGCAGCCCGGCGGCATTGGCCTCGTCGGTGTCGAGGTGCAGTTCGAGCACCGCCCCGTCGTCAATGCGCAGCGCGACATGCCGCAACACCGTGCCACGCGGTGTTTCCAGCGCGATCTCGATCTCGCCGCCGGTGGCAACCCCGAGCCGCCGGGCGTCGGCGGTTGTCAGGTGCAGGTGTCGCCGTGCGACGATCAGTCCGGCTGTGCGCAGCGTCCCGGCCGGGCCCGACAGCGTGACTTCGGGCGTGGCCGCGAGATCCCCGGACAGGCGCAGAGGCGCGTCGATGCCCAGCTGGATGGCCTCGGTGCGGCTGACCTCGATCTGGTTCGCCGTACGGCAGGGCCCGACGACGCGCACGCGCTCGAGCCGCCCGCGCTCGCCGATCACGGAAACGGTCTCCTCGGCGGCAAAGAAGCCGGGCTGGCTCAGCGGCTGCAGCATGCGCAGTGAGTGTCCGGCACCGAACAGCGCCTCGACGGCGGCCTGGGTCAGGTGCACGTGGTGAGCCGAGATTGCCACCGGGATCGGGAGGTCCTGCCGCGGCACCGCGCGCTCGGCTCGTCGCAACACCGCCGCGGTCTCGCGCGCGATGACCCACTGCTCACGCGCCCTCACCGCGAATACGGCCACCGGCGACCTCGATGCCTGCAGTTCGGCGACCTCGGCACCAGACGCGTTGAAGAATTCGTTTTGGTCCTCGTCGAGACGCAGACCGAGAAACTCCAGACCCTCCAGGATGCGTCGGCGCAGTGCGGGCGAGTTCTCGCCCGCTCCTCCAGTGAAAGCCACGGCATCGCAGCCACCCATCGCCGCGGCGTAGGCTCCGATGTACTTGCGCACGCGGTACGCGTGGACCTGTAGCGCCGTCCGGGCGCCGGTGTGCCCCTGGTGGGCCTGCGCCTCGATCCCACGCAGGTCCGAACCGATGCCGGACAGCGCCTTGAGTCCGCTGTCGTGGTACAGCGCCGCCTCGACCTGCGCCGGATCGATGCCGAGCGTGCGCGCGACGAAGCCGGGGATGCCAGGGTCCAGGTCGCCGCTGCGAGTGCCCATCACCAGCCCCTCCAGGGCCGTCATCCCCATCGACGTGTCGATGGAACGGCCGCGATCGATCGCGCAGATGCTGGCGCCGTTTCCGAGGTGGCAGCTGACGATGCGCAGCTTGTCGGGAGCCCGCTCCAGGGCGCCGCTCACCGCTTCGAGCACGTGCTGGTGCGACAGGCCGTGGAATCCGTAGCGGCGCACCCCGGCGTCGCGCCAGGCCTGCGGCACGGCATAAGCCGTCGCCTGCTCGGGCATGCCGGCATGGAACGCGGTGTCGAACACCGCCACCTGCGGCACGCCCGGCCAGCGCTCGCGCGCAAGGCGTATGCCGGCCAGCGCCACCGGGTTGTGCTGTGGCGCCAGCGCGGCGGCGTGTTCGATCTCGCGTTCGACGTCCGCTTCGATGCGCGTGGCCTCGCTCAAGCGGGGCCCGCCGTGTGCGACACGATGGCCGATGGCATCGATCACCGCAATGCCCGCATCGCGCAACCGTCGCTCGATCTCGTCGAACGCCGCTGCATCGACCGCGGGGTGGTCGATCGCCGACTCCATCAGCGGCGTGGCCGATGCCGGGTCGAAGACGCCGAACTTGAGCGTCGCGCTGCCGGCGTTGAACGAGAGGATCCGCATGGCTTGGGCCTGGTCTGTCAATGAAACACCATGCCTTCGACGTGGAAGCCGGCGTCGACGTGCACCACCTCGCCGGTGATCGCCGAGGCGTAGGGACTCGCCAGCAGCAGCGCGACGCGGCCGACTTCGCAGCCGTCCACGGTGCGCCGCTGCGGCGACCGGCGCGCGGCCTCGTCGAGCAGCTCGTCGAAGTGCGTGATGCCCGAGGCGGCCCGGGTGCGGACCGGCCCCGCGGAGATCGCGTTGACTCGGATGCCGGCTGGCCCGAGCTCGTGCGCGAGATAGCGCACCGAGGCCTCCAACGCGGCCTTCACGGGTCCCATCACGTTGTAGTGTTCGACCACCTTCTCGGCGCCGTAGTAGCTCACCGTGGTGAGGCTGCCGCCATCACGCATGAGCGGTTCGGCCAGCTTCGCCATGCGGATCAACGAGTGGCAGGACACGAGCATCGCCTCGGCGAATCCGGGACCCGAGCAGTCGGTGAGACGCCCCTGCAAGTCCTCCTTGCGTGCCGATGCGATCGAGTGGAAGACGAAGTCGAGCTTCCCCCAGCGTTCGCGCAACGACTCGAACACCGCTTCCAGCTGCCCCTCCTGCAGCACGTTGCACGGCAGCAGCTGCGCCTGCACCTCCTCCGCGAGCGGCGCGACGAAGGGCCTGGCCTTCTCGTTGTAGTAGGTCATGGCCAGCTCGGCGCCAGCGTTGCGGAAGTGCCGCGCCGCGGACCAGGCCAGGCTGTCGGCGTTCGCCACGCCGACCACGAGGCCTCTGCGGCCCGCCAGATCGATCACTTCCATGAAGTCCTCCTTGTTCGGTCGATGCAATGGCCCGCGGGCGGTCAGCGCGGGCGGCCGTCCCTGTCGCCGCCGCTGTCGGCGCGGATCACGACGTACAGCAGCACGACGCACAGACCGAGCAGAGCGTGCAGCCCCCAACCGAGCACATGGGCCCGGTGCTCCAGCACCAGCAGCAACAGCGCGACACCGGCGAAGACCCAGAAGATCCACATCGGCCAGGCGCGGCCTGATTCGGTGTCGGTTTGTTTTCTCGGGGTGCTCATGGCCCGTCCCTCAGCGCTCGTTGCGGTGCGGTGACCACGCCTGGACCGCAAACTCGATCTCGTCGGTGCGCTGCGGCAGCCGCACCCAGACGCGGAATCGGTACGGGCCATCCTTGGCCACGCCGAAGACCTGGCCGTAGCTGGGCTGGTCGTTGACCTTCATCGGCGGCAAGTACTTCGCCGGCTCGTCGACGATGCCCACCTCGCTGAGCTGGGCGCGCACGACCGCGTCCTCGATGCGTCGGCCGCTCGCGGTGTCGTAGAGCGCAACGACGAGGTGGTGCATCTGGCCACCGCCCCTGGGCGGACCGCCGTGCAGCTCGGCCAGCGCGTGCTTGTCCGCCACGACCGCGGCCGGCACGAGCCCCCAATAAAGCGTGACGCCAGAGCGCTCCAGACGGCTCTGCGCCAGCACCGGGCTCAGCATCGTGGCCAGCAAGATCAGCAGCCAGGTGGTGGCCGCAAACCGCCAGCATGGCGCGGGCATCGGAATGGTTCTCATGGTGGGCTCCTCGTGGCGGTCGGTCGACCGGTCAACTGGCGTAGATCTGCTGGAACACCACCTCGGCCCACAGGTCGCGGCTCGTGCGCCACGACTCCCAGGCCTGGGCACACGCGTCCGCGCCGACGCGCTCCAGCTGGTACCAGGGGTTGGCGACCCGGTCCGGGTCGTGCGCGCCCCACTGATCGAGCCACTGTTGCGTCCACGGCAGCCAGGCCAGGCCCGGCGTCACCTTGTCTGACCAGGCCTGCCGACTGACCCGCATCGGATGCAGTTCGCGCAGCTGGCGCGCCGACTCCGGCGTGACTGCCATGCGGACCCATGGCGAGATCCACTGCGCGTAGGCGCGCTCGGTCGCCTCTGACACCGCCTGGACCTTGTCGAACCCGGCCGGGTTCACGTCGAACGGCAGGTCCTCCAGGCGGCGTGGTTCGAAGCGAGCCCCAGTGGCGGCGTCGGCCGTGGCGGCATCGTCAAGAACCATCTCGTAGAGGCCAGGCGCGAGGTCCTGGATCGTTCCCGCGTGATGCAGGATGGCGCGGTGCTCGCGCCGCGCCACGCCCGCCGACACGAAGATGCCGAGGTGGCCGACCTGCTTGTGCAGCAGGTAGACGACACGCTGGCCGGCAGCCACCAGGTCCTCGGTCGCCGCAAACACTTCCTTGAGCCAGCCCAGCGCCTGGTGCGGCGGCGTGATGTTGTCGCCATAGGAGCTGAAGATCACCAGCGGCGCGCCGATGCGTTTGAGGTCCGCACGGCAATGGTCATCCACCACGACCTCCCCGTCCTCGAGGCGGTTGCCGACGAACAGATCCCCGGCGATGGCCAGCATCTCTTCGCGGGCCAGCTGGTAGAAGCCGTTCCACCAACGCTCGAACTCCAGAAAGCGGTCGTGCTCGGCCTCCGGCTGCGCAAAGAGCGTGTCGTACTTCCGGAACACGCCCTCGGGCCGCAGCGCCTCGAAGTTCTGCACCAGCCAGGCACCGTCGAAGCGGCCGTCGCCCAGGTCCGACATCCAGTGCGCCGGCCAGACGCCGCCGGTGAAGCCGCCGAGCAGGCGCATCGGGTTGATGCCGCGCTCGCCGGCCCAGTACGACAGCGGCGAGCCGTTCAGCACCGCCAGCGCCGCTCGGTGCTCGCAATGTGACAGCGCCAGCGTGATTGCCCAGCCACCCTGGCAGTTGCCATAGACGATCGGCGCCTTGCCACGATGGCGCTTGGCGACGATGTCGACGAAGCTCGCAAGTGTCTGCACGACCGCCGCCATCGTCTGTCCCTCGACCGGCTCCGGGTCGAAGACGACGAAGTAGACCGGGTGGCCTTCGAGCAACGCCATGCCGACTTCCGAATCGCGCTTGAAGCCGCCGATGCCGGGACCGTGGCCGGCGCGCGGATCGACCACCAGCACCGGAGCGGCCCCCTTGCGCACGTGCTTCTCCAGCGCATCGGTGCCGCAGCGCGTGACGCGCAGCAGCCGATAGTTCGACGGCGGGTCGAGAACCCGGCCGTCGGCCACCGGCTCGGACTCGAAGTGCAACAGCGGCGGCATGCCCGCGGCCTCGTGCGCACTCATGTTGGCCGCACGTTCGCGCAGCGTGTCGGCCGTCGCGGTGGCGCGCCAGAGCGCGTCCAGCCAGTAGCGGGCGAACAGGCGACCAGGTGTGAGATCCGCAGATGCAGCCTCGGCGGCGGTGTTCGGTATCGGCATGACGTCTCAACCGCAGCAGCAACCGCCGCGGCCCTTGGCGGCCGCACCGGCACTCGCACCGCACCCGCCGGCAGGGCGCTGATGCGCGGCCGGCGTGCCAGTCGCGGCGCCCGCCTCATAGCCGGCCTCGCCGAGTGCGGCGACCAGCTCAGGCACCTGGTGCGCGGCGTGCTCCCCGTGGACACGCGCGATGCCGCTGCCGAGATCGACCTCGACGTCCTGCACGCCCGCCACGCGCTTGAGCGCCTTCGTGACCGACGCGACGCAGGACCCGCAGGTCATGCCGTCGACTTTGAGTTCAGTGG
>CAZUUU010000141.1:0-8593 GCA_964622685.1 uncultured Methylibium sp. | reverse complement strand
ACGTCTTCATCGAAGACCTCAACAGCACCAACGGCACCTACATCAACGGCAAGGCCGTCAAGAAGCAGCTGCTGCAGCACAACGACACGGTCGAGATCGGCAAGTACAAGATCAAGTACCTGAGCGTCGAGAGCTCGGACTACGAGAAGACCATGGTCATCAAGCCCGGCGCCACGGCGGCCGCGGCGCCCCCGGCCTTCGCGCACACCGCGCCGATGGGCAGCGGCGGCAGTTCGGGTTTCGGGGCCCTGTCGGGGGCGACGGCCGCTTCGATCCGGGTGCTCAACGGCGCAGCGGTCGGCCGTGAGGTGGCGCTGACCAAGGTCGTCACCACCGTCGGCAAGCCCGGCGTGCAGGTGGCCTCCATCACCAAGCGGCCCGGCGGCTATGTCTTCGCGCACGTCGAAGGTGGAGGGCGCCCGATGGTCAACGGCAACCCGGTCAGCAGCGACCCGGTGCACCTGAAGAACGGCGACGTGATCGAGCTCGCCGGGACGCAGATGCAGTTCGTCCAGACCTGACGCACCGGGCATAGTGCCGCCGCCGGCGCTCCGGCCGGCGCGGCGATGCAGCCAAAGGCGCGGCGCGTGAGGGTTCGCACACGGCGCCGCTTGCCGCTCCAGCAGCCCGCAGGCACCATCGTGGAGTAACCGTTCACGTGCCTTGCGCGCTCCCCTGGCCGCCATGAGTTCTCCGCGCCTGCAGGTGCTCGGCTGTTCCGGGTCGATCGCCGCCGGCAGCCGAACCACCGCTTTCCTGCTCGATGACAGCGTACTGATCGACGCCGGCACCGGCGTGGGCGATCTCGCGCTGGACGCGATGGCCCGCATCGACGACATCCTGGTGTCGCACTCGCACCTGGACCACGTCCTCGCGATCCCTCTGCTGGCCGACAGCGTGATGAAGCTGCGGTTCGCCCAGCCGCACCGCGGCCCGATCCGCGTGCACGCCCTGCAGGAGACGCTGGACGCGCTGCGTGCCCATCTCTTCAACGGGCTGCTGTGGCCGGACTTCACCAGCATCCCCAGCCCGGCGCGGCCGATCCTGACGCTCGTGCCGTTCGCCGTGGGCGACACGCTGAGCTTCGGCGCCGGGCCCCATCAGCGGCGCGTCAAGGTCCTGCCGGCCGCGCACACCGTGCCGGCCTGCGGCTTTGCCGTCGAGACGCCGGCCGGCTGGTGGGTCTACAGCGGCGACACCGGCGCCAACCCGGCGCTGTGGGCGGCGCTGAAGGGCAAGCGCATCGCGCACCTGATCATCGAGACGGCCTTCGGCGACGACGAGCGCTGGCTGGCCGACCTGAGCGGCCACCTGGCACCCAGCAGCCTGGCCGCCGAGCTGGCCCAGCTGGACGGCAGCGTGCCCGTGCACATCACCCACCCCAAGCCCGGCGAGGTCGCCGCGGTCGTGGCGCAGATCCGCGCCATCGACACGGCGCATCGCGTCGAGCCGCTGGTCAAGGGCCTGGTGTTCGAGTTCTGACCTGCGCTGGACCTGCGACAAGAAACGTCAGCTGCCGGAGGAAACCGGTAGAGACGCACGCCGGGAGTGACGAGATGCGTACAGGCCCGACCATTTTTTCCGACTCTGAAGTGAGAAAGCGCACAAGAGTGGTCGACTGTGGCTTGGCATGAACGCTGCCTTGATGATGTGCACGGATTACTTCACTTTCACAAGGAGCTTTCGATCATGAAGCGCGTTCAACAAGGTTTCACCCTCATCGAACTGATGATTGTCGTGGCGATCATCGGCATCTTGGCCGCCGTTGCGCTGCCGGCCTATCAGGATTACACCGTGCGCGCTCGCGTGTCGGAAGGTTTGGTGGGCGCCTCGTCTGCCAAGCTCAACGTGTCGGATGTGCTGGCTTCAGGCAACCCGAATAGCGACGCCACCGGTTACGCGCAGGGATTCACGTCCCCGACGGCTTCCCGCAACATCACGAGCGTCGGCATCGCGGCTGCGACCGGCCTGATCACCGTCACGACCACGGCCGCGGCTGGCGGTGGCACGCTGACGCTGATGCCGTACACCGGCGCTGCACTGCCCGGCACGGCTCTGCCCGTCGGGACTGCTGCCTTCACGCCGCCGGCCGACTCGGCGAAGTGGCGTTGCGCTGCGGCCGGTGTCACGACGCTGGCCACCGGTCAGGCCGCGGGCACCCTGCCCGCACGCTTTGCGCCGGCTGAGTGCAAGTAAGTTCTTGCCACCGACGTTTAGGCACTCATTCGACTTCTTTGGTAGCAAGGAGCTTTCAGCCATGAAGCGCGTTGAACAAGGTTTCACTCTCATCGAACTGATGATCGTTGTGGCGATCATCGGCATCTTGGCCGCGGTGGCGCTGCCGGCCTATCAAGACTACACCGTGCGCGCTCGCGTGTCGGAAGGCCTGGTGGGTGCCTCGTCTGCCAAGCTCAACGTGTCGGATGTGCTGTCGTCTGGCAACCCGACCGGTGATGCTGCGGGCTACGCTCTGGGCTTCACGTCCCCGACCGCTTCCCGCAACATCACCAGCGTCGGCATCGATGCCGCGACCGGTCTGATCACCGTGACGACTACGGCCGCCGCTGGCAACGGTACGCTGACACTGATGCCGTACACCGGCGCTGCACTGCCCGGCACGGCTCTGCCCGTCGGTACCGCGACCTTCACTCCGCCGGCCGACTCGGCGAAGTGGCGTTGCGCTGCGGCCGGTGTCACGACGCTGGCCACTGGTCAGGCCGCGGGCACCCTGCCTGCACGCTTCGCGCCGGCTGAGTGCAAGTAAGCAGCGATTGCTGACTCCGTCAAAGGGCGCTTCGGCGCCCTTTGTCATTTGCGGGTTCGGATGCGTTCATGTCGCGTCTAATCGAGTCTTGCTCGAGCTCTACCGCGCAACTCAGAATGATCCGCGACGCCTCTGCGCTCGAACCGCCGCTCGTCCAGCACCTCCTGGCCCTGCTGGCCGTGACGCTGCCGTTGCTTCTGGCCCGTGGCGCGGTGCCCGACTCGGTCTTCTACAACCAAGTGGCCGCCTGCGCCGGCTGGGGCCCGTGGTTGCTGTTCGGGCGCGGCACGGGCGCCGGGTCGGTCGCGGGTCCCGGGCCGGCGGCCATCGCCATGCTGCTGTGTCTCGCATTCGCGAGCGCCGGCTTCGACCGCGGCCAGGCCGCGCCCGCGCTGCTGATCGCCGCCGCGCTCGCCGTCCTCGTGGCCAGCGCGCGGCGCGGCAGCGACTCGGTCGAAGCCATGGCCTGGGCCTGGCTGGTGGGCGGCCTGGCCTGCGTCGCAGTCGCGCTGCTGCAGTACTTCGCCCCGGGTCTCGCCGATGGATCGCTGGTGGCCGTCAACGGCTCGCCGGGTCGCGCCATCGGCAACCTGCGCCAGCCCAACCACCTGGCCACGGCGCTGCTGTGCGCGATCGTGATGACAGCCTGGCTGTGGCATTCGAGCCGGCTGCGATCCGCCTGGGCCGGCGCGGCCATCGTCGCGATGGTGCTGGCCGTCGCGCTGAGCGCCTCGCGCACCGGCGCGCTGTCGCTCGGCGTGCTGCTGCTGTGGGCCCTGCTGGACCGCAGCCTGCCGCGCGCCGCGCGCTGGACGCTGGCGCTGACGCCGGGGGTCTACCTGCTGTTCTGGGGCGCGCTCGCCGAGTACGCAACGTGGCAGCAGGCGCACTTCTACGCGGCCGAGCGACTGCAGGCCAGCGGCGACATCAGCAGCTCGCGCTTCGCGATCTGGCGCAACGCGCTGTCGCTGGTGGCGCAGAACCCGTGGACCGGCGTGGGCTGGGGCAACTTCAACTTCGCCTGGACCTTCACGCCCTTCCCGGACCGGCCGGTGGCGTTCTTCGACCACACCCACAACCTGCCGCTGCAGCTGGCCGTCGAGATCGGCCTGCCGGCCACCGTGGCGGTGCTGGGCCTGCTGGCCTGGGCCTTGTGGCGCGCACGCGGCGCGCTGCGTGTCGATGCGAATGCGCTGGGGCACCCCGGGCGGTCGATCTTCGTGATGCTGGTCGTGCTGGCCGTCCACAGCCTGCTGGAGTACCCGCTCTGGTATGCCTACTTCCTGCTGCCGGCGGCCTGGGCGCTGGGCGTGCTGGTCGGGTCGGCGGCCACGGCGTCCGCAGCGACCGACCCGCGCGCACGCGCCACCGCGCAAGCGCCGGCGCGGTCGGCCTGGGCGGCCTGGGCGGCCTGGGGGTGCTGCGTGGCCGGCGTGCTGATGCTGGCCGGCGCCGTCTACGCCACCTGGGACCACCTCCGCATCGAAGCCATCTATGCCCCTGCGCCCGGCGCGCCGCCGCTCGGCCTGCGCATCGCGGAGGGCCGCAGCAGCCTGCTGTTCGGCCACCACGCCGACTACGCGGCCGTCACCAATCCTCCGCGCGACCCGGCGATCTCGAGCTTTCGTCGCCCGCTGCACCAGCTGGTCGACGTGCGCCTGCTGATCGCCTACATCGAGGCGCTGCGGGCCGAGGGCCGCACCGATGCAGCGCTGTACGCCGCGCAACGGCTGCGCGAGTTCCGCCGCGACGACGCGCAGGCCTACTTTGCCGCATGCACGCCGCAGAACCCGGCGCCGCCCTTCCAGTGCGAGACGAAGCCCGTGGCCTTGAACTGGCGGGATCTGGAGCCCTGAGCGCCGCGCGCCGCTCAGGCGCCCGCGACGAAGGACCCCGACTTCCCGCCGTGCTTCTCGAGCAGCCGCACGCCGTCGATGACCATGCCGCGGTCGACGGCCTTGCACATGTCGTAGATGGTCAGCAGGCCGACCTGCACGGCAGTCAGGGCTTCCATCTCGACGCCGGTCGGGCCCAGCGTCTCGGCTGTCACGCGGCAGGCGATGCGCGCGCCGGCGGCGTCGAGCTCGAACTCGGCCGCCACGCGCGTCAGCGGCAGCGGGTGGCACAGCGGGATCAGCTCGGCGGTGCGCTTGGCAGCCTGGATGGCCGCGATGCGCGCGATGCCGATCACGTCGCCCTTCTTCGCGCTGCCCTCGGCGATGAGCTTCAGCGTCGCCGGCAGCATGCGGATCCAGCCTTCGGCGACGGCGATGCGGTGCGTGGCAGCCTTGGCCGAGACGTCGACCATGTGCGCCTGGCCCTGCGCGTCGAAGTGGGTCAGCCCGCGGGGGTCGGTACTCATGGCAGCAGCAACATCGGGAAACAAGGCTGCGGCATCATAGTCGCAGGCCTTCCGGAACCGCGGCGCTGCGTCAGTGTCCGACCCGGGCCTTGCCGCACACTCCCGCGATGGAACAGACCCTCCCTCCCGCTGCGTCGCCGCCGCCGGCGCGCGGCTTCGGCCTGCGCTCGCGGCTGCGCGCCGCCGGCATCCATCTGGGCCTCAGCGCCCTGGTGGCCGCCGGCGCGGCGGCGCTGGTGTTCGGGCTCTGGTACCCGACGCCGTTCCGCGAGATCTCGGGCGGTCGCGAGCTCTTCTTCATCGTCGTCGCGGTCGACGTGGTGCTTGGGCCGCTGATCACCTTCGCCGTGTTCGACCGTCGCAAGCCCTGGGGCGAACTGCGTCGCGACCTCGCCGTCGTGGCGCTGCTGCAGCTGGCCGGGCTGGCATACGGCCTGCACTCGGTGTTCATTGCTCGCCCGGTCGTCCTCGTGCTGGAGGTCTACCGCCTTCGGGTCATCCTGCCGGTCGATGTGACTTCCGAGGAGCTGACCAAGGCGCCGGTCGGCATGCAATCACTGCCGTGGCGAGGTGTGATGGTCACCGCCGCACGAACCCCTGCCGACCGCGACAGATTGACCTCGATCACGCAGGCCTTGGCGGGTAAGGATGTCGGGATGCGGCCCGAACTCTGGCAGGACGCCACAGCCACTGGTCAGGCGCTAGCTGCCGCAGCGCGCCCGCTGACCGAGCTCGAACGGCGATATCCAACTCGTGTTGCAGAACTCGGCACATACGTCGCCGCTACCGGCCGTCCGCCGGACCGTCTCGGATACCTGCCGCTGCTGGCACGCCGCACCGACTGGATCGCACTGGTCGACGGCAGCAACGGCCGCATCGTCGGCTACGCCCCCTTCGATGGCTTCTAGCACCCGGACCGCCAAGTCGAAGCGCCGCGCGCTTCCGCTGGCCCTGAGCCTGGCGCTGGCCGCGCAGTCGCTGGCGCCGGGGGCGCTGGCGCAGCAGCCTGCGCCCCTGCCGCGCCCGGCCGACAACCGCAACGCCTTGCCGGCGCTGGGGGACACCGCGTCCGAAGACGTGTCGGTCGGCACCGAGCGCCGCGTCGGTGACCGCATCATGCGCGACATCCGGCGCGACCCGGACTACCTCGACGACCCGCTGCTGCTCGAGTACCTGCAGCGCATGTGGGCCGGTCTGGTCGACGCCGCCCGCGCCCGCGGCGAGATCCCGGCCGAACTCGAGGAGCGCTTCGCCTGGGAGCTCTTCCTCGTGCGCGACCGCAGCGTCAACGCCTTCGCGCTGCCCGGCGGCTACATCGGCGTGCACCTGGGGCTGGCCTCGGTGACCGCCACGCCGGACGAGCTGGCCTCGGTGCTGGCGCACGAGCTGGCGCACGTGACGCAGCGCCACATCGCGCGCAGCGTCGGCGCCAGCAAGACGACCTCGCTCGTCAGCCTGGCCGGGCTGATCCTCGGCGTGCTGGCGGCCAGCCGCAGCCCCGACGCCGCCAGCGCGCTGATCACCGGCGGGCAGGCCGTCGCGGTGCAGGGCCAGCTCAACTACTCGCGCGACGCCGAACGCGAGGCCGACCGCGTCGGCTTCAACGTGCTGACGGGCGCCGGCTACGCGCCCAGCGGCATGGCCGCGATGTTCGAGAAGCTGCTGCAGGCCTCGCGCCTCAACGACAGCCAGAACTTCCCCTACCTGCGCAGCCACCCGCTGACCACCGAGCGGATCGGCGACGCGCGCTCGCGCCTGGGCGTCAACGCGGCGGCTCCGGCGCAACGGCCGGTGCTGCACGCGCTGATGCAGATGCGCGCCCGCACGCTGATGGACCCGCGCGACGGTTCGCTCCAGCGTATGCAGGACCTCGACTCGGAGCGCGCGCTCGGCGCTGCGGCCACGCCGACCGACCGGCTGGCGGCGCTCTACGGCAGCGCGCTGGCGTCGATCGTGCGTCGCGACTTCGCGCGGGCCGATGCCGCGCTGGCCGTCGCGCGTCCGCTGGCCGAGTCCGACCCGGCCGCGCGCGACGCCCTGGCGATGCTGACGCTCCAGGGCCTGATCGCCCGTGGCGACACCGCCCGCGCCGGTGCCTTGATCGACAGCCTGCTGGCCTCGCCGGACGTCGCCGCGTCGCGCCCGCTGCTGCTGGCGCAGGCGCAACGCGCGCTGCTGCCCGGCAGCAATGCCGAGGCGCAGCGCGCGGCGGCGGATCGGCTGCAGACCTGGGTGGCGGTGCACAACGGCGACGCCGCCGCGTGGTCGAGCCTGGCGCAGACCTGGGAGCGGCTGGGTCAGCGGCTGCGCGCCGCCCGCGCGGCCGCCGAGGCGCGCGCCGCGGTCGGCGACTTCCAGGGCGCCGTCGAGCGCCTGCGCATCGCGCAGCGCCTGGCCCGCACCGCGACCGGCGCCGACTTCATCGAGGCCTCGGTGCTCGATGCCCGCTTGAAGGACCTGGAGACCCAGCGTCGCCAGATCATGATCGACGAGCGCGGCGCCGGCTTCTAGGCCGCCCCGGGCCCTCAGCCCTTGCGGGCGAACAGCGCCTCGAGCGCCGCGTCGATCACCAGCCCGCACACGCTGTAGATCAGCGAGCCGATCAGCGCCGCGACGAAGCCGCGCACGCTGAAGCCGTCCAGCACGTTGGCGGCAAAGTAGAACATCAGCGCATTGATGACGAAGAGGAAGAGCCCCAGCGTCAGCAGCGTTACCGGCAGCGTCAGGATGACGAGCAGCGGGCGCAGCACGGCGTTGAACAGGCCCAGCACCAGGGCCGCGATCATCGCGCTGGTGAAGCTCGCCACCACCACGCCCGGGTAGAGGTGCGCCACCAGCAGCAGCGCGGCGGCCAGCAGCACCCAGCGGACGAGCATCTTCAGCATGGCGTGCAGGATACACGGCATGCCCCCGGGCCACGCTCGGGCATCGCGCTGCCGCCACAATCGCGGCTGTCGAAAGGGGAGTAGCAGGTCACGCCCGTGACCGCGGCCCCCCGTCAGTACGGCAACCGCCGCCCGGTGGTCGCCCGGGACCGCAGAGGAATCCTTCCCTCCGCAAGACCTTTCGGCGCTTGGCCCTCGATCCCTTCCTCTTCAGGAGAGTTCATGAGCACCATGGCGCCGCAATGGCTCTGGTTCGTCTTTGTCGCGACCGTTCTCGTCGCGCTGTTCGTCGATTTCGTCCTGCTCAGCCGCCGAGGCGCCGCCGAGGTGACCGTGCCGCAGGCCGCGCGCTGGTCGGTCGTCTGGGTGCTGATCAGCCTGGCCTTCAACGCGCTGTTCTGGTGGGCCATGCAGGCCGAGCACGGCAACGCCGTCGCCAACGTCAAGGCGATGGAGTTCCTGACCGGCTACCTGATCGAGAAGTCGCTGGCGGTCGACAACATCTTTGTCTTCCTGATGATCTTCAGCTACTTCGCGGTGCCGCCGGCGTACCAGAAGCGCGTGCTGATGATCGGCATCGTC
>CAZUUU010000140.1:0-8688 GCA_964622685.1 uncultured Methylibium sp. | reverse complement strand
TGCGCTCGATGCCCTCGGTGTACTCGCCCATGCGCGGCAGCGGGATCACCACGTCCTCGTTGATCTTGAAGGCGTTGGTGTGCTTGCTGATGGCCGCGGTGCGCTTGCGGTCGAGCCAGAACTTCTTGCGCGCATCGGCGCTCACCGCGACGAAGCCCTCGCCGTGGCGCGAGTTCGCCAGGCGCACCACCTCGCTGGCGGCGCAGGCCACCACGTCCGGGTCGTCGCCGGCGATGTCGCCGACCAGCACCATCTTCGGCAAGCCGCCGCGCTTGGACTTGGTGGCGTAGCCCACGGCCTTGAGATAGCGGTCATCGAGGTGCTCGAGGCCGGCGAGGATCGCGCCGCCGCGCTTCTGCTCCTCGAACATGTAGTCCTTGATGTCGACGATGCTCGGCACCGCGTCCTTCGCGTTGCCGAAGAACTCGAGGCAGACCGTGCGCGTGTGCGCCGGCATCCTGTGGACGATCCAGCGCGCGCTGGTGATCAGGCCGTCGCAGCCTTCCTTCTGGATGCCGGGCAGGCCGGCCAGGAACTTGTCGGTGACGTCCTTGCCCAGGCCTTCCTTGCGGAACACGCTGCCGGGAATGTCGAGGCGTTCGGTGCGCAGCGCCGTCTTGCCATCGGCTTGGAAGTAGCGCAGCTCGAAGCTCGCGAGCTCCACGTCGTGGATCTTGCCGCGGTTGTGGTTCAGGCGCACGACCTCGAGCCACTGCGCGTCGGGCGTGACCATGCGCCAGCTCGCCAGGTTGTCGAGCGCCGTGCCCCACAGCACCGCCTTCTTGCCGCCGGCGTTCATCGCGATGTTGCCGCCGATGCAGCTGGCCTCGGCCGAGGTCGGGTCGACGGCGAAGACATGCCCGGCCCGCTCGGCCGCATCGGCCACGCGCTGGGTCACGACGCCGGCCTCGGTCCACACGGTCGGCACCGGCTGATCGACGCCGGGCAGCGCGACGAACTCGACCTCGCTCATCGCCTCGAGCTTCTCGGTGTTGATGACCGCGCTCTTCCAGGTCAACGGGATCGCGCCGCCGGTGTAGCCGGTGCCGCCGCCGCGCGGGATGATGGTCAGGCCCAGCTCGATGCAGCCGGCCACCAGCGCCGCCATCTCGGCCTCGGTGTCGGGCGTCAGCACGACGAAGGGGAGCTCGACGCGCCAGTCGGTGGCGTCGGTGACGTGCGAGACGCGCGACAGGCCGTCGAACTTGATGTTGTCCCGGGCCGTGTGCCTGCCGAGCCGCCGCGCGGCCCGGCGCCGCAGATCGGCCACCGCGTCGAAGCTCTCGGCGAAGCGCCGCACCGCACCGCGTGCCGCCACCAGCAGCTCGCCGACGCGGGCGTTGCGTTCGGAGGCCTCGGCGTCCATCGCCTGCTCGTCCTTGTCCGCGCGGCGCTTGTCGATCTCGCCCAGCCGGTGGTGCAAGGCCTCGACCAGCTGCCGGCGGCGGCGCGGATTGTCCAGCAGGTCGTCCTGCAGGTAGGGGTTGCGCTGCACGACCCAGATGTCGCCGAGCACCTCGTAGAGCATGCGCGCCGAGCGACCGGTGACGCGTTCGGCGCGCAGCTGGTGCAGCATCTCCCAGGCCCGGGCGCCCAGCAGGCGCTGCACGATCTCGCGGTCCGAGAACGAGGTGTAGTTGTAGGGGATCTCGCGCAGTCGCGCCGTGCCGGCCTGCGCGGCCACATCGAGGGCGCTGCGGGCGGAGTGAAGGGGAAGCGGTGCGTTCATGGGCCGGCAGGCGGCGGGTCGCCGCGAACGTCAATTATCGCAGTGCAGCAGCGCGCTGCCGGTCGCGAGGGCGCGGCGCGGCGCTAGCATCGGCCGATGACGGCAGCTGCGGCCTGGCCCTATCCACGGTGGATCGCCCACCGCGGCGCCGGCAAGCTGGCGCCGGAGAACACCCTGGCCGCCTTCGAGCTCGGCCTGTCGCACGGCTACCGCATGGCCGAATGCGACGTGACCCTGTCGGCCGACGGCGTCGCCTACCTGTTGCACGACGAGCGGCTGGAGCGCACGACCAACGGCCGCGGTGTCGCGGTCGAGCAGACCTGGGACACGCTCTCGCGCCTCGATGCCGGCGCCTGGCACGACGCGCGCCATGCCGGCGAGCCGCTGCCCAGCCTCGCGACGCTGGCGAGCTTCGCGCAGGTGCGCGGCCTGGCGCTCAACCTCGAGATCAAGCCCGGCCCGGGGGACGACGCGCGCTGCGGGCGCATCGCCGCCGCCGAGACGGCGCGCCTGTGGGCCGGGCGGTCGCCGCCGCCGCTGCTGAGCTCGTTCTCGCGGCTGGCGCTGCAAGCCGCGCGCGAGGCGGCGCCCGACCTGCCGCGAGCGCATCTCTTCGAGTGGCTGCCCGCTGACGCCTGCGAGCAGGCACTCGCCCTGGGCTGCGTGGCCATCGTCGCGCACTTCAGCGGCCTCGACGCGGCGGCGATCGCTCGCGCGCACGCGGCCGGTCTGCGGGTGCTGAGCTACACCGTCAACGACGCCGCGGTGGCCGAGCGCCTGCGGGCGGCCGGCATCGACGGCCTGATCACCGACGCGCTGGACCGCTTCGACCCGGCCACCGGCTGAGGGCCCGCCGTCAAGCGGCCAGCGCCTTCGCCGCGCGGGCCGCGATGGCCGCGGCGTCCGGGTGCCTGCCCTCGCGCAGCGCCCAGCGGCCGGCCACCAGCACGTCGCTGAACAACGGTCCGGGGCCGGGGGCGAACACCAGCACGTCGAGCGCTTGCGCATCCCCCGGATCGCATCGGGCCCCGCCCTGGCCGTCGATCACCAGCAGGTCGGCGCGCGCACCGGGCTCGAGACCCCAGCGCGAGCGGCCCGCCGCGGCGCCACCGCCGGCGAGCGCGCGCTCGAACAGCCGTGCTGCCGTCGATGGCTCGCCGTCGTCCGGCGCAGCGGCGATGTTGCGGCGGCGCTGCACGAGACGCTGGCCGTACTCCAGCAGCCGCAGTTCGCCCGGCCAGTCGCGGCCGACCTGGCTGTCCGAACCGATCGCCAGCGGCACGCCGGCGGCCAGCCAGCGCGGCAGGTCGGGCAGGCCGTCGCCCAGATCGGCCTCGGTCGTCGGGCACAGCACGACACCCGCGCCGCAGGCGGCCACCGCGTCGATCTCGGCCG
Source organism: uncultured Methylibium sp. (assembly GCA_964622685.1). Lineage (GTDB taxonomy): Bacteria > Pseudomonadota > Gammaproteobacteria > Burkholderiales > Burkholderiaceae_C > Methylibium. The sequence continues at coordinate 5,564 of CAZUUU010000140.1, read as the reverse complement.
GCGTGGCGTGCGTCGCGTGCACGAGCTGCCAGCGGGCGTCGAGCGCCGCGTGATGCAGCAGCCATTCGACCGGCCGCCGGCCGGTCGCCGCGATGCAGTCGTCGACCTCGGCCATCTGCTCGGCGACGTGCACGTGGATCGGGCCATCGCCCACACCCCCCAGACCGTCGACGAGCCGCGCGATCGAGGCCGGCGACGCCGCGCGCAGCGAGTGGATCGCGACGCCGGCATCCACCAGCGGGCGCCGCGCGGCGCGCACGCCGTCGCGCAGCGCACGCACCGCGTCGGCATCGGCGGCGAAGCGGCGCTGGTCCGCGCGCAGCGCCGGCTGCGCGAAGCCGGCGCGTCCATAAAGCACCGGCAGCAGCGTCAGGCCGATGCCGGCCTCGTGCGCGGCGTCCGCGAGCGCCCACGACATCGCCAGCGGGTCGGCGTAGCGCGATCCGTCGGGCGCGTGCTGCAGGTAGTGGAACTCGCAGACCTGGGTGTAGCCGCCCCGCAGCAACTCGACGTAGAGCTGCGCCGCCACCGCGCGCAGCTGCTCCGGCGTGATCGCGAGCGCGACGCCGTACATGCGGTCGCGCCAGGACCAGAAGTCGTCGTGGCCGCCTTCGCGCCGCTCGGCCAGGCCGGCGAAGGCGCGCTGGAAGGCATGGCTGTGGGCGTCGACCAGGCCGGGCAGCACGGGACCCTCGAGGCGCAGGTCGCCATCGCCGGCGGCCACGCCGACGCTGACCTCGGACCAGAGGCCCGCCGCATCGACGACCAGCCGCACCGCCGGCTGCCAGCGCCCCTGCACCCAGGCCTGGGGCGCCCAGAGCGTGCGGGCGCGCCGCTCAGCGTCCATCCGGCCGCCAGGCCTGCATGACGTCGACCATCTGCCGCAGCAGCGGCCGCACTTCGGCCGCGCGCGCCTCGTCGTAGGCGTACGGCGGCGCCTCGTCGGCCATGTAGCAGCGCCAGCACATCTCGAGCTGCACGGCGTGCACGCCCTCGCGCGGGCGACCGTAGTGGCGCGTGATGTGGCCGCCCTTGAAGCGGCCGTCGACGACCTGCGAGTAGCGCGACTGGCCGGCCAGCACCTCGGCCAGGGCGCCACGCAGCGTGGCGGCGCAACTCGCGCCGTCGGCGGTGCCCAGGTTGAGGTCCGGCAGCTGCCCGTCGAAGAGCCAGGGCAGCTCGGACTTGATGCTGTGGCCGTCGAACAGGATCGCGTGGCCGTGGGCGGCACGCAGGCGATCGAGCTCGCCGCGCAGCGCGTCGTGGTAGGGGCGCCAACAGGCCTCGATGCGTTGCGCGACCTCCGCTGCATCGGGGGCCTGGCCCTCGCGGTAGAGCGGCTCGCCGGTGAAGAAGCGCGTCGGGCACAGCTCGGTGTTGTTGACGCCGGGGTACATCGGCACGTTCTCGGGCGGCCGGTTCAGGTCGATCACGTAGCGCGCGTACCGCGGCACGATCAGCGAGGCACCGCAGTCGCGCACGAAGGCATAGAGCCGGTCGAGATGCCAGTCGGCGTCCTCGGTCTGCAGCGCGCGCGGATGCAGGCGCGGCTGCAGTGCCTCGGGGATCGCGGTGCCGACGTGGGGCACGCTCACCAGCAGCGGGGTCGTGCCGCGGTGCAGGGTGTAGACGGACTCGTTCATGAGGGCACGGCGTGGAGTTCGTGGCCGCCGGCGACGACGCGCCGGCAGGGGTTGACGCCGAAACCATACGCCAGCTCGCGCGGGTGGTCGACGGCCCAGACCGCGAAGTCGGCGCGCTTGCCGGCTTCGAGCGTGCCATGGCTCGCCGCCAGGCCGAGGGCACGAGCCGCGTGGGCGGTGAATCCGCGCAAGGCCTCCTCGGGCGTCAGGCCGAAGAGCTGGCAGGCCATGTTCATCATCAGCAGCGGCGACAGGGTCGGCGACGAGCCGGGGTTGTGGTCGGTCGCGAGCGCGATCGGGATCCCGGCCTCGCGCAGCGCGGCCACGGGGGGCACCCGGGTCTCGCGCAGGAAGTAGTAGGCCCCCGGCAGCAGCATCGCGACCGTGCCCGCGGCGGCCATCGCCTGCACGCCGTCCGCACCCAGATGCTCGAGGTGGTCGCAGGACAGCGCGCCGTAGCCTGCGGCCAGCGCCGCACCGCCCTGGTCGCTGAGCTGCTCGGCGTGCAGCTTGACCGGCAGGCCGAGGGCCCGCGCCGCGTCGAAGACCCGGCGCGTCTGAGCCGGCGTGAAACCGATGCGCTCGCAGAAGGCGTCGACGGCATCGACCAGCCCCTGGCCCTGCAGCACTGGCAGCCAGTCGCAGACCGCGTCGATGTAGTCGTCGGCGCGGCCTTCGAACTCCGGCGGCAGCGCGTGCGCCGCCAGGCAGGTCGTGCGCACGGTGATCCCCAGCGCCGCGCCGGTCTCGCGCGCGACGCGCAGGCAGCGGGCCTCGTGCTCCAGCGCGAGGCCGTAGCCGGACTTGATCTCGACGGCCGTCACGCCCTCGCGCAGCAGCGCGCGGGCGCGGCCCAGCGTGGCGGCGAGCAGCGTGGCGTCGGTCGCCGCGCGCGTCGCGACGACGGTGGAGCGGATGCCGCCACCGGCCCGGGCGATCTGCTCGTAGCTGGCGCCCTGCAGCCGCAGCTCGAACTCGAGCGAGCGCTCGCCGGCATACACGAGGTGCGTGTGCGCATCGATCAGGCCGGGCGTGACGACGGCGCCGCCGAGCCGCTGCTCCTGCGTGACGCGGGACGCCAGCGCCGCCGGCAGTGCCGACTCCTCGCCGATCCAGGCGATGCACCTGTTCTCCACCAGGAACGCGCCCCGCTCGATCCAGCCCCAGGAGCCAGCACCTGCCGCCATGGTGGCCAGCCGCGCGTCGCGCCACAGCACGAGGCCGCCGCTCATCGCACGGCCCTCGCCTCGGTCGGACTGTCGGCGAGCCGGGCTTGCGGCTCCCCGTGGTCGAGCCGGATCACCGCCGGGCTCATGGCTTGAACTGTCCTTCCAGCAAATAGCGCGATCCGGGATGCACCAGCCGCGCCAGCGTTACCGGCCGGCGCTGGCTGACGGTGCGGCGCGTCACGATCAGGCAGGCCTCGCCGCGCGCGATGCCGAGCAACCGCGCCTCTTCGGCCGTCGGCGCCGCGGCCTCGATCGAGTATTGCGCCTCCCACACCGGCGCCACGTCCAGCAGGTAATGCGTCGGCGTGAGCTGCGTGAAATCGACCTGCAGGTAACCCGGCGCGCAGGCCGGGTTGACGTAGCGGTCCTCGCACTGCAGCGGCACGTCGTTCTCGTGATGGACGATCAGCGTGTGGAAGACGGGCGCGCCCTCGGCGAGCCCGAGACGCTGCGCGAGCGCGCTGCCGGCCGGCTCCTGGCGCGCGAGGTGCACGCTGGCGTGGTGGCGGTGGCCGCGCGCGACGATCTCCTCGTGGATGTCGCGGATCGTCAGCGTGGAGGACACGCGATGCAGCTGCGCGGCGAAGGTGCCGACCCCCTGCACGCGATCGACCAGGCCCTCGGACTGCAGCTCGCGCAGCGCGCGATTGACGGTCATGCGGCTGACGCCGAACTGCGCCACCAGTTCGGCCTCCGACGGCATCAGCGTGCCGGGCGGGAAGCGCCCGCGCGACAACTCCCGCAAGAGGTGCTGCTTGACGCGCGCGAATGGCGCGAGCGCGCTGCGGGTGGGGCGACGTACCGGGGCATCCATGCTGTCGACGATCCTACTTGACCATACTTGTCTAGACAAGTAGATTGGTGTCCATCGCCCGTCCTGCAGGAGCCCGCCATGACCGACCTGAGTGCCATCCACCTGCCGGCCGGGCCGCGCCCGGTGAAGGCGCCGACCGGCAGCACCCTGCACTGCCGCAACTGGCTGATCGAGGCGGCCTACCGCATGATCCAGAACAACCTCGACCCGGCCGTCGCCGAGAACCCGGATGCGCTGGTGGTCTACGGCGGGATCGGCAAGGCGGCGCGCGACTGGGCCTCGTTCGACGCGATCCTGCAGGCGCTGCGCGAGCTGCAGGAGGACGAGTCGCTGCTGATCCAGTCGGGCAAGCCGGTGGGCGTGTTCCGCACGCACGTCGACGCGCCGCGGGTGCTGATCGCCAATTCCAACCTGGTGCCCAAGTGGGCGACCTGGGAGCACTTCCACGAGCTCGACCGCAAGGGCCTGATGATGTACGGCCAGATGACCGCCGGCTCGTGGATCTACATCGGCAGCCAGGGCATCGTGCAGGGCACCTACGAGACCTTCGTCGAGGCGGGTCGCCAACACTACGGCGGCGACCTCGCCGGCAAGTGGATCCTCACCGCCGGCCTCGGCGGCATGGGCGGCGCGCAGCCGCTCGCGGCCAGCTTCGCCGGCGCGTCGTCGCTGACCATCGAATGCCAGCAGAGCCGGATAGCCATGCGGCTCGCGACGCGCTACCTCGACGAGCAGGCCACCGACCTCGACGACGCGCTGGCGCGCATGGCGCGCTACGCCGCTGAGAAGAAGGCGGTGTCGGTCGGGCTGCTCGGCAACGCGGCCGAGCTGCTGCCGGAGTTGGCGAGGCGCGCGCAGGCTGGCGGCATCCGCCCCGACCTCGTCACCGACCAGACCAGCGCCCACGACCTGCTCAACGGCTACCTGCCGGCCGGATGGGGCCTGGCGCGCTGGCAGGCCGCGCGCGCCGATGCCGGCCAGCATGCGGCGCTGCGCGACGCCGCCGCGAAGAGCTGTGCCGTCCACGTGCGGGCGATGCTGGACTTCCAGGCGATGGGCGTGCCGACGGTCGACTACGGCAACAACATCCGCCAGGTCGCCTTCGACGAGGGCGTGACGAAGGCCTTCGACTTCCCCGGCTTCGTGCCGGCCTACATCCGCCCGCTGTTCTGCCGCGGCAAGGGGCCGTTCCGCTGGGTCGCGCTGAGCGGCGACCCCGAGGACATCCGCAAGACCGACGCGAAGATGAAGGAGCTGTTCCCCGCTCATGTGTCGGACCATGCGCACCTGCACCGCTGGCTGGACATGGCCGGCAAGCGCATCGCCTTCCAGGGCCTGCCGGCCCGCATCTGCTGGATCGGCCTGGGCGAGCGCCAGCGCGCCGGGCTGGCCTTCAACGAGATGGTGAAGTCCGGCGAGCTCAAGGCGCCCATCGTCATCGGCCGCGACCACCTCGACAGCGGCTCGGTCGCCAGCCCCAACCGCGAGACCGAGTCGATGCGCGACGGCAGCGATGCGGTGAGCGACTGGCCGCTGTTGAACGCGCTGCTCAACACCGCGGGCGGCGCGACCTGGGTGTCGCTGCACCATGGCGGCGGGGTCGGCATGGGCTACTCGCAGCACGCAGGCTTGGTGATCGTCTGCGATGGCAGCGACGCGGCGGCTCGGCGTATCGAACGCGTGCTGTGGAACGACCCGGCCACCGGGGTGATGCGGCATGCGGATGCTGGCTATGAGGATGCCATTCGCTGTGCGCGGGAGCAGGGGTTGAGGCTGCCGATGCTCGGGGGCGCTTGACCGTGTCTTTCTTGTACGCGATGCGGCGCGCCGGGTCTCGCCCCGGCAGGCGAGTCACTTTCATTTGCTGGCCCAAATGAA